>JAFYGM010000076.1 GCA_017543225.1 Oscillospiraceae bacterium | reverse complement strand
GAAAGGGTGTAGGGACGCGCATTGCGCGTCCGCCGATGCGCACCCACGTTCGGCAGCGGCAAAATGGTACGTTGGATTTGCCTTCGGCAAATTGCATTCGTTCCGAATGCCGGACGAGCAATGCTCGTCCCTACAAAGCGTAGGAACACGGGAAACGTGGCGTACACTGAGCGCCGCTACTCTGCGAAGAAGTCGATCATAATTTTTCCCCCGCGGCAGTGCGAACCACGCGCTGCCGCGGGGGAAGTTTCACTGCCTTGCCTTCGGGCGGAGCAGAACCGTCAGGAGCAGGGTGCAGAGGCAGAAGCCGCTCATCAGCATGGCGGCGTTCACCAACGCCTCGAAGCGGCGAATCACGCCCAGCACGGACACGCCTCGCGCCAGCGTGCGGAAGGCCTCCGGGCGGCGGGCCAGCGCGGGAGACAGAATGCCGCCTGCGACCAGAGAGGCGGCGGTTGCCAGCCCTGTGCCACCCCACCAGGGCCAGTGCGGAACCCGTTCGCCTGCCTCCAACGCAGGGGACAGGGCCAGCGCCGCGCCGGGAATCAGCAGGGCCGCAAACGCAATCAGCGCATCCAGCGGCGTCCCCGCCGGACGCAGCCACGCAAGATGCAGACCGGGCAGGCTGAACACCAGCACGACGGCGCAAAGCGTCCCGGTGATCCAGAGCAGAATCCCCGCACAGCGTCCCGCCGCCTCCGCTCCCTGTCTGGCGGCCCAGAAAGCCAGAAGCAGGATCAGTGCGGCAGCCAGCGGGCTGCGGGCGGTCTCGGGGAAGGAGGCCGCCGCCTCCGCCGCCGCCGGAACCAGCAGCGCGAACAGAAGCGTCTTCCAAAGCGCCCGCCCCGCCCTGCGCTGCCGGAGCATCGGCTGCTGCACGCGCCGATTGCGGTGCACGGTCAGAGCAGACAGCCCTGCCGCCGCGCCGAGGCCGCCGAGCAGCACCCACAGCCAGCCCAGTCGCGCACAGACGCGCAGAGCGGGAACCTCTGCGGCGGTCATGGCCAGCGCGCCAAGCTGCCGCCCGGAGAGGCGTTCCAGCCGCTCAGTCTTCAAAGCGGTAGCCTCCGCCCACGGGCAGGAGCACCGGCAGGTCTGGCTCCCGCCCCTGCGCAATGGCAGCCTGCAAATCGACAATCGTGCAGTCGGAGGGATGGGTTTTCAGATATTGCCCCAGCGCGTTGGGGTCGGGCGAGGGATCGGGGGTACGGCAGACGCCCGCCGCCGGACGGAAGGCTGTTTCCTCCGCAACCGCCTGGGCCGCTTCCTCGGCAGGCTCGGTCAGGACGACCTGCTCCGCCGTCGGCAAAAAGAGATCGTCGGAGGTTTGCTCCTGAAGCCGCTTGAGCGCGTCGGAAAGCGTGTCTCCGACGGCCTTCACGCCTGCGCCAACATCCACGGTGTATTCTTTGCCGGAGCAGGTGACAATGACGGTCTTGACCGGGAGCAGATCGGCAAGCTCCCTGCTGCGGAAGGGCAGAAGATTCAGCGCCCCGAGGACAAGAACCACAATCAGAACCCAGATGACCTTTTTCACGGGATTTTTCCCCTTTCCTATGCTAAGATAGGGTCAGTATTTGGAATCCTGCGAAAAATATACCCGGTTTGACCGGCTTTTTCCCGCTTTCACACGGAACGAGGGAGACAAAACAGGACGCCGAAATTGTTAAATATTCATGAAGTTTCATTTTGTTACCGCTTTGTTACCGACTTTTTTTCTAAAAAACCAGAAAAAACACCGAAAAACCCCGAAAAAAATTGAAATTTAAGAAAATTACACTTGCATATTGCAAGTGAATCTGATAGAATGGTTACGATTTGATACCATTTTGTTTTCTGATTGAGAGGCTTCAGCCGCCCTGCGCCGCCGCAGTGCGGAGGAACATAAAATATCAACCGTCAGATCGCCGCAATTTGAAAGTGAGGTACTTAATGAAACAGCGAGTCATTTCTTTCCTTCTGGCTATTTGCATTTTTGCCCTCCTCCTGCCGACCGCCTTCGCTGCCTCCCCCACGATGGAGCAGAGCATTGATACACAAAAGCTTTTTGAGGATTGCAGAACGATGTATCTGTCACTGGAAGGACAGTATGATTGCGTCGTCGCGCATGATTCCAACGCGCTGAGCATCGGATTTATGCAGTGGCACGGAAACCGTGCGCTCCAGCTTCTGAAAAAGATTTGCGCTGCCAACCCGTCGGTGGCAAAGAGCAAGCTTGGCACGAGCTACTACAACACGATTGTGAATGCTGCCGACAACGCCTGGAGCAATTACGTTCCCAATGCGACGCAGGCCGCCGCCATCAAAAGCCTGCTGGGGACAAGCGTCGGCAGGAGCTGTCAGGATGAAATGGCCAGAGTCGAGATTCTGGAGGAGGCAAAGCACGGCTGGAATCGCGGCGTCCGCAGCGAGGCCGGGCTGCTCTACTACTGTGCCGCAGAGAACCAGTATGGAGCAGGCAATGTTATCAAGTTTATGACCTATGTCCGCGAGGCGCTGAACAGTTTCTATGGCGTCGGCCCGAACGACGAGATTTCCACGCTGGAGCTGTTCCACAACGGCGTTTTGAAGGCTGCAAAGAGCCACAGTCTAATCGGCAACTATCTCGGCTCGCGCACCAGAGTCTATAATTTCGTGACCCAAACGCTGAATCTCCCCGCCAACGGCGACCAGCCGGAGCCTGTCTCCGAGGTTCCCTTTACGGATCTGGGCGCGCTCGAGGAAACGGAGTATCAGGCTGTTGTCTGGGCCTACACCGCAAACCCGAGAATCACCAGCGGCAAGAGCGAGACCTGCTTTGCGCCCTATGACCGCTGCACCCGTGCCGAGGTGATGACCTTCCTCTGGACGGCAAAGGGAAGACCCGAGCCGAAAACGACCGCGAACCCCTTCACCGACGTTCGTGCAGACAAGTATTACTACAAGGCCGTTCTGTGGGCCGTGGAGAACGGCATTACCGACGGCAAGACGCCAACCACCTTTGCGCCCAAGGATCGGTGCAGCCGCGCGGAGATCGTGACCTTCCTCTGGGCGGCGATGGGAAGACCCGCGCATACGGTGCAGGTCGAGTCCTTCGTGGACGTGAAGAAGAGCGCGTACTACTATGACGCCGTGTGCTGGGCCGTGGAGAACGGGATTGACCTCGGAACCACGGAAGTCACCTTCTCCCCGAAGGCGTGTTGCAGCCGTGTCAGCACCGTGACCTTCCTGTACCGCACCCTGACCGGCCTTGGCCGCCTGTCGTAAACCGAATGAAATCACCCGCTCGCCGCAAACCGGCGAGCGGGTTTTTTCGGCAGCAAAAAACCGCCCTGTGCAGGATATGCACAGGGCGGGAAAGCTTGAACAGAGGATTACAGCTTCTTCGCCAGATTGTCGTGGATGGCGTTGATGAAGTCCTCGGAGGTCACAGCAACGGGTTTGGGATCCATCAGGGCAGCCAGATCGCCGGTGACGACGCCGCTGGTGATGGTCTCCATGGTAGCCTCTTCCAGAGCCTGACCGAAGTGGGCCAGCGCTTCGTTGCCGTCGAGCTCGCCGCGCTTCTTCAGAGCGCCGGACCAGGCAAAGATGGTCGCAACGGGGTTGGTGGAGGTCTTCTCACCCTTCAGATGCTTGTAGTAGTGACGGGTGACGGTGCCGTGGGCAGCCTCGAACTCGTAGTTGCCGTCGGCAGAGACGAGAACGGAGGTCATCATGGCCAGAGAACCGAACGCGGTGGAGATCATGTCGGACATGACGTCGCCGTCGTAGTTCTTGAGCGCCCAGATCATGCCGCCGTGGGAACGGATCACACGGGCAACGGCGTCGTCGATCAGGGTGTAGAAGTACTCCAGACCGGCGGCCTCGAAGCGCTCCTTATACTCGGTGTCGTACAGGCGCTGGAAGGTTTCCTTGAAGTCGCCGTCGTACTTCTTCATGATGGTGTCCTTGGTGGAGAACCAAAGATCCTTCTTCTCGCTCAGAGCGTACTCGAAGCAGGAACGGGCAAAGCTCTCGATGGAGGTATCCTTGTTGTAGGCACCCTGAAGAACGCCGGGGCACTCGAACTCGTAGATGGTCTCGCGCTGCACTCTGCCGTCCACGCCGGTGAAGACCAACTCGGCCTTGCCCGGCTCGTCAATGCGGAACTCGGTGTCCTTGTAGATGTCGCCGTAGCTGTGACGGGCAACGGTGATGGGAGCGGTCCAGCCGGGGATGTAGGTCTTGATGCCGGGGGTCACGATGGGGGTACGGAAAACAGTGCCGTCAAGAATGCCGCGGATCGTGCCGTTGGGGCTCTTGTACATCTTCTTGAGGTTGTATTCGGTCATACGCTGGGCATTGGGGGTGATGGTGGCGCACTTGACGCCGACATGGTACTTCTTGATGGCGTTGCCGGCATCCCAGGTAACCTTGTCGTCGGTGGCGTCACGGTTGGGCAGGCCCAGATCATAGTACTCAGTGTTCAGTTCCACGAAAGGCGTAATCAGCTTATCCTTGATCATAGCCCAGAGGATTCTGGTCATTTCGTCGCCGTCCATCTCGACGATGGGGTTTTGCATTTTGATCTTTTCCATCATAAATCTCCTTGGTCGGGCCGATGGTTTTGTGTTTTTGCCCCTTGGGCAGAGGCCCGCACACGAGGCCAGTATATCAGCTTTTCCAAAGAGTTTCAACCGTTAATACTTCACAATTTTTCCAAAGATATTTTAGATGATTTCCTGAATATCCAACAAAATACGAAAAAATTTTCCCCGTGCAGACTTGTACGGGGAAAATTTTATGGAATCTCTACAGAAGACGGTCTGCGTCCCGCACGGCGTCGAGAATGGTCCGCTCGGTTGCCTGCTGTCCGTATTTGTCCACAGCCAGCTTATTGCGCTCGCCGTGGGTCAGGCAGCCCGCGCCGCCGATGCAGCCGCCGACACAGGCCATGCCCTCGATGAAGTTCACGTCGATCATCCCCTTGGCCTTTTTCAGCAGGGCGATCCGGCATTCCTCGATTCCGTCGCAGGAGATCGGCTTGAGCACAAAGTCCGTGTGTCCGTTCTCGCGGATGCCCTCTGCCACGGCCTCGGCCAGACCGCCGCAGCGGGCGAAGATGCGCCCAAAGTAGGACGCGCCCTCCAGCGGCGATTCGGGACGGCTGGTGATGTCGATATCCTTGCTGTCAAAGAGGGCCTGCAGCTCCTCGAAGGTCAGAACCGCGTCTACCCACGGGGCAACCTCGGGCTTCTGAATTTCCTGCTTCTTGGCGGTGCAGGGGCCGATGAAGACCACGCGGCAGTCTTCCTCCCGCTCCTTGAGGAATTTGGCGATGGTTGCCATGGGAGAGAGGGAGGAGGAGATGTTTTCCCGGAACTGGGGATAGGTTTTCTCGACGAAGCTGACAAAGGCCGGACAGCAGGAGGAGAGCAAAAAGCCCCGCTCCACCAGCTCCTCGGATTCGTTTCTGGCGACCATATCCGCGCCGAGCGCGGCCTCCACAACCTCCGTAAAGCCCAGCTCCTTCAGGCCGGTGACGACCTGCCCCAGTCTGGCATAGGTGAACTGGGAGGAAATTGCCGGAGCAACAACGGCATAGACCTTCCGGCCCACGTCCCAGCCGTGACGGAGCATTCGCACGACCTTCACGATCTGGCTCACGTCGGTAATGGCCCCAAAGGGGCAGGCATAGACGCAGGCGCCGCAGGACGTACACTTGGAATCGTCGATGTGGGCGGACTTGTCCTCGGCGGTGGAAACGGAAATTGCCTTGACCTTGCAGGCGCTCTCACAGGGCCGTGTGCGGTGGACGATGGCGGTGTAGGGGCAGGCTCTGGCGCACAGGCCGCACTCCACGCACTTGTCCTTGTCGATCTGCGCGACGTGCTGGCTGTCAAAGGAAATGGCGCCCTTGCGGCACACATCCTCGCAGCGGTTCATCAAACAGCCCCGGCAGGCGTTTGTGACCTCGTAGCCGGAGACCGGACACTCATCGCAGGCAATGTCCAGCACGCGGATCACGTTCTCGCCAGCCGCGCCCATCGCCATTTTGATTCGCTCAACCAGAATGGCCCGCTCCTTGTAGATGCAGCAGCGCATCGTCGGCTTCGGGCCGGGGACGATTTTCTTAGGCAGATCCAGAAGGTCCTCCCGGATGCTGTCCCGCCATGCGGAGGCTGCCACCTCTCGCAGGACGTTGTATTTCAAGAGCTGTACCTTGGTATCAAACTTTCTTGCCATGTTGGAACCTCCTTCTTTTCAAGTGTGTTTTTCTATCCCATTTTATTTGCAAAGCGCATTGAGAAACAGCGTGACTGCCAACAGATCCGCGCAGCCGCCGGGAGAGAGATTGCGTTCGATAAACTGCCGATCCAGCGCTGCAATCTGCTCCAGCGTCGGAATCCGGGAATGTTGGGACAGACATTGCCTGTCCGCAGGTTTCGAACCTCTATGTAGGGACAAGCATTGCTTGTCCGCCGTGTCGTCCATCGTCTCGCCGGAACGGGAAAGCAGCGCCGCTGCCGCCTGCTGCGCCCAGGCCGCCCCCTCGGGGCCGCCCCGGTGCAGGAGATTCGTGTCCTCCACGTTTGCGATCAGATGCAGCAGCGTCACGGCGGCGGCGTGGTTTCGATCCAGCCCTCGACCAAGCAGATCCCGGAGGACGGGCAGCGCGATTTCCCGCACGGCGGGCAGACCGTCGGCCACCTCGCCCCGGATGCCGCGCGTCCCAAGCTGTCGGAAGAGCTGTTCGCCCGCAGTGTTCCAGTGGGCGGCGGGCAGCTCGGCCTCCAGCGTTTCACGGGTCATTGCAGCGGCCTCGTCCAGAATCGCTTCCGCGGCGGGAAAACCGTTCTCCGCCGTCCAAAGCCGTCCTGCCGCGCCGCAGAGGACGCCAAGCGTGAAAATCGCGCCCTTGTGGGTGTTGACGCCGCCTGTGGCGGCAAGCATCTCCCGCTCGGCCTGCTTGCCGAGGGGTCGGAGTCTGGCGAAGGTTTCTGCCGGAGCTGCCGAAGACGGCTCCGATTCCGCCCGGTCAACATGCCCCGTCCTCGCGCAGTCGAGCCAATAGGAGGACAAGACGGCGGCGGAGGCCTGAAAGGTGAAGAAGTCCATATCCCGATGTGCCCCGCTGTTTGCGCGATCCACCAGACCGGGCTTCGGCGTGACCGCAACCTCGTCCAGCAGGGCTTGCGTGGCCAGCGCACCGAGCCGATTTTGATCGGCGTCCCAGAGTCCGGTGCGCAACAGGGCGGCGGTGTGCGCTTGCAGCTCCGGCACGGAATGAAGGCGGCGGGAGGCGCATTCCCGACCGGGCTTGCCGCAGACGATGCAGGGCCGCTCCGTCCCGCGTTCGAGCTTGCATCCGTCCGTGCCGATCACGTCGATGTCAAACAGGCGGCCCATGCAGGTGGATTCTTCAAGCTCCACGCAGAGGGCCTTGACCCGCTCCGCAGGCGCGTCCACGGCGAAATAGCCCTCGTCTCCTGTGGGGAGGGAGCGGGAAGCTTCCTGCCGCACCGACATCCGGTTTGGGACGAAGCCCAGCCGAAGCTGCTCCATCCCCCGGAGAAAGGCGCGATGGGACAGCCCCGTGACCTTCACCGGCCCGGCGATGTTCATCGTAAAGGAGACCACCGGGACTTTGTATGAGGATAGCAATTCATTCTGGATCGCTACCCGCTCCTCCCGGGCGGTCAATATTTCAGTCAGTGTAATTTCTCGTTCGATCATTTTCTGATTCATCCTGTTGTAGCGGCGCACTGATGCGCGCCGCTACCGAAGCGGGTGGCGTGATCGTAGCGGCGCACATCAAGTGCGCCACAGGTAAACGTATCGGCGCATAATACGGTGGCGCACTGATGTGCGCCGCTACATAAGCGCTTTTATATCACCGTTTCACGTAGTATTCGTCGCTTTCCCATTTTGCGGGATTATATGTCACATAATTCCAGGCATTCAGATATTCCTGCTCGTTTCTGATCACATGGTCATGAAATCCCTTCTGCCAGATGGACGCACCATAGGCTCTTGTTACGTATTCCTTCATCTTCTTGATTATTCGGGAAACGGTTGGAGGATTTTGAGCATCCGTCTCTTCCAATCGCAGCAACAGGTGAAGATGATTCGGAAGGATGGAATAGGCTTCGATAAAGGCGTTTGTATAATGGGTTTCGATCCCGAGGATCGCCTGCTCTACCAGTTTTCCAAGCGGAGAAAGTACCGTGACAGGAGTATCTGGTCGTGATTCCACCACGCCGAAAAGGTGTTCTTTGTTTTCTGTGCAAAGCGTGAGCAGATAGATATTCGGCTGAGAATAATCGTAGTTCTCAATACGGTTTCGCTTTCGGTGCATGACAGTCTCCTGTGAGGGTTGAAATTATTGAGTGCGTGATCGTAGCGGCGCACATCAAGTGCGCCACAGGTAAACGTATCGGCGCATGGTGCGGTGGCGCACTAATGTGCGCCGCTACAGGATGGTCAATAATGCACGACGTCGGTTTCGGTGCGGATGGCGGCGATGATGGGGGCGGCTTCCGGGCTGCGGAAGAAATCCAGCGTCGTTGCGGGGAGCATATCGGCCACGGCTTCCAGATTTCCGTCATGGATGGCTTTTCGGACGGCGGAGGCGGAGATCACCTGTCCGTCGGGCAGTTCCTTCCGCTGCAAAATGCGGCACTGAATCCCGTGGGCGGGCAGGGCCTCGGACAGCACCTCGTTGTAAATCCCCGTGACCACCGAGCGCGGCTCGCTGCCCACATAGCGCACGGTCACGTCCAGCGCGTTCGCAATCTGCACAAAGAGGGCCGTATCCAGCCGGGCCTGCGTGCGGAGAATCTTCTCCTCGGACTTCAAAAAATAGCCGGGGAAGGTCGCGGAGGAGATCAGGTATTCCCCCGTCTGATGGCAGACCACGTTGGGCAGATCGGCCACGCCCTCCCGAACCAGCCTGTGTCGGACGGCAGCGGGGATCGGCCCCGCGTTCTCGCTGAGCAGAAACAGATGCACCGTGTCGTTTTCCCTTGCCGCCTGCTCGACCAGCCAGCGGTGGCCGAGGGTGAAGGGGTTGGCGTTCATCACGATGGCGGCGGCCTGCCCGGGCCGCTTTTTGGCGGCAAGCTGGTTCAGATAGCCGGAGAATCCGTTTTTCCGGTTCTCCAAAAAGATCAAAAAGCCCGGAACCTCTGCAATTTCTGAGAAGCCGAGATCCTTGAAGAATTTGGCGCTGCCGGGCTTCGTGTAGACGAACAGATGGAAGAAGCCGCGCTCCATGCGGTTCTCCATCAGGTGCGTGATAATCTCGTTCAGCAGCCCCTCGCCCTGATGGGCGGGATCGACCGCAAAGCACCGCAGGGTGGAGCCGAAGGCCGAGCCGGTGGCAATCGGCGCGCCGTCCTCGTCAAAGATGGCGCAGGTGTAGTCCAGATGCTCGTCGAGGGTGATGTCCACCCGTTCCAGCAACGCACGGATCTTCGCCATCGTCCGCTTGTCGCTTGGATAAACCTGAGAAACAGCCATAGGAACCTCCAAAAATTGACAATTGACAGTTGACAATTGACAAGTGTCGGTGTATTTCAGATTGCCATCTGAAATACAGAATGAATTCTCCATTGTCAATTCTCAATTGTCAATTGCCCCAAAGGGGCCCGGCGCCGGTTGCCCGGCGCCGGGAGGCAAGTGCGCTTACAGCGGCATAATGCCCCAGATAATCGCGAAGACCATGCACAGAATCGAGAAGATCCAGACGTACATGAAGCTCGCCTTGATGTGGTCTTTGATGTCCACCTCGGCCAGACCGGTGCCCAGCAGGGTTGCGGGAACCATTGGGCTGATAAAGGTGGCGCAGTTGCGGCAGACCACCATGGCAACGGCAACCTTGACGGCGTCCACGCCGAAGGACTGCCCGATGGCAATGATGACCGGCAGCATGCCGTAGAAGTAGGAGTCGGTGTCGAAGGCCAGCGCCAGCGGCACAGACAGGATGCCGATGACCAGCGGCAGGTTCTGCCCCAGGAAGCTGGGCAGGATGTCGGAGACGATTCCGGCCAGGCAGCGCACCACAGAGGGCAGCGAGTCCGCAGGCAGGGTCGTGACCTCCGCAGAAATGACGGACCAAACTTCCTTGCCGTCTTCCAGCTTCACCTGGAGGCTGGAGGTCAGAATGCCCATGAGGACGGCAGCGCCCATCAGGGTGGAGCACATCATCAGCGCGGGTCCGGCGTGGAGGTTGATGATCTTCTTGTGCATCTTGGCGGTGAAGCCGTAGTTGATGAACAGCGCCAGGGCGGTGCCCAGCATGAAAGGCACATAGCTGGGGAAGACGTCCCAGATCAGCAGGGCGATGACGCCCACCGTCAGCAGGACATTGACGATAAACAGCTTCGGCCGGGCCAGATCGGAGCCCACGGCGGCCTGGGCTTCCTCTTCCAGATCGACGGGGCCGCGCTCCCGGGCCAGCCTGCCGTCCAGGCCGGCGCCCCGCTTCTTTTCCTGCAGACCAGCCAGAACCGCGTGGGCAAGGGCTAGCAGGATGCCGAAGATCTGAATGGGCAGGATATACTTCCAAAGGGTGCTGGCGGGCCACTCCTTACCCAGAACGGAGGCGGCCCGCATGGTGGGCCCGGCCCAGGGCATCAGATTCAGAACGCCCATTGCCAGAACCGCAATGCGGAGCAGGGTGGTCTTGCGCATGTGCATCCTTTTGTAGACCGGCAGCATGGCGGGGATTACGATACAGAAGGTGGAGGCGCCGCCGCCGTCCAGATGGCCCACCAGGGCGATGACGGCGGTCATCAGGCAGACGCCCACCACGCTGTTGCCGGTCAGCGTCAGGAGCTTGTTGATGATGACGTCGAACATACCGGCGTCGGTCATAATGCCGAAGTAGAGGACGGAGAAGACGAAGAGCGCGGCGGTGGGGCCGGTGGAGTTGAAGCCGGCCTTGATCATAATGGCCAGGTTGTCAAAATCGAAGCGGCCGCCGATCACCAGGATCAGGCCGAGAAGGGCAGGCCAGACGATGAAGGCGATGGCGGGCTGGGTCTTGCTCTTGAACAGCGTGACGACAATCGCTACAATCGTCAGCAGGCCCAAAAGACCGACGATCAGGTTGGCAGTTTCCATGGGCATTTCCGTAAAGAAAAACTTCACTTGCTGTACTGTTGTATCCATTGGTTTGACTCCTTTCTCGTTATCTCTTCGTGTCTGCGAATCCGAATGCGCTGCGGGGGAATATCAAAACGCGGGGGAGAAGGGGTTGCACGCCGCGATCTCCCCCGCATTGAGAACAGGGAGTATTAATCTTCGTCTACGGTGTAGGGTTTAATCTTGCGAACCACGTCGAGGATGGTGCCGTCACGCGCTTCGAGCACGGCAACGACCTTGTCCTCCCACTGCAGATCGTCGGGACGGCCCACCAGGGAGTAGGCCTTTTCCTTCAGCTCTTCAATGGTGACGTGGGGGATGCCCGCCTTGTCCAGGCACTCGATAAGGTCGGGACGCAGGGGGTTCACGGCGATGCCGTAGTCGGTGACGAGGACGTCCACGCAGTCGCCGGGGGTGGTGACGGTGACGACGTGCTCACAGACCGTGGCCATTCTGCCGCGGGTCAGCGGGGTGACGATGATGCAGCACTTGGAGCCGGCAGCGGTGTCGGGGTGGCCGCCGGGCGCGCCGCGCAGAACGCCGTCGGAGCCGGTCAGCACGTTGACGTTGAAGCCGGTGTCGATTTCCAGCGCAGCCAGAACCACGAAGTCCAGCTTGTTGACAAACGCGCCCTTGTTGGCCGGGTTGGCGTACTGGGAAGCGCTCATCTCAAAGTGGTT
>JAFYGM010000008.1 GCA_017543225.1 Oscillospiraceae bacterium | reverse complement strand
GCTCTGTGTTCAGTGTATGCACATCGGCCCATACGACAATGAGCCTGCAACAGTGGAGCTCATGCATCAGTTTTTGTCTGAACAAGGGTATGTCCTTGACATTACTGATTCGAGATACCACCACGAAATCTATTTGAGTGACGCGCGGAAGACTACGCCGGACAAGCTGAAAACCGTGATCCGGCACCCGATTAAGGCGATGTAAGCTGAAGGTGTGGTTTAAGAAATAATTGTTCTGAAAAACATGAAAAAAGGTATTGACCTTACAGCAAACTGCAATGATATAACGGTTTCAGAAAGGAGGTGCCGGATATGACGATCAAGGAATTTACCCGTCTCTGTGGCTGTAATCCTCAAACTCTTCGTTATTATGATCATGTAAATCTGCTGAAACCGGTTAAGGTATCGCGGGTCATGGAAACGCTCTGCGGCACATCGTTCTCCAAGTCTGCGGTGTCTGACGTCTGTAAAGATAAGCCGTAAAAGAGTTTCGGAACAGACCGCTGGAGGGAGACTATCCGTTTCTTACGGTGGACGCTACATATTTCAAAGTGCGGGAGAACAGCAGAGTCATCTCCAAAGCCTTCATGATTGCTACGGCACAAACGCGGAGGGACACCGGGAGATCATAGGCTTCGGCGTTTATGCAAATGAATCCAGCGCGACCTGGACGGATTTTCTTCTGGGGCTGAAAAAACGCGGGCTGACCGGACTGCTCATGATCACGTCTGACGCGCACGACGGCATTCTGAATGCAGTCGGAAAGGTTTTTCCCACCGTGCCGTGGCAGCGCTGCCAGTTCCATTTCATCCGAAATTTCACGGACAAGGCACCGAAGAAGTATCAGGCAGGGCTCCGGGCAGAACTGCAGGAGCTGTTCAACTGCAAGACCATGGCGGAAGCACGCAAGGTTCGTGACCGGATCATGGAGGATTACCGGGATGTCGCAGAGTCCGCCATAACTTGTCTGGATGAGGGCTTTGAAAGCGCTATGACCGTCATGCTTCTTCCGGCCTCTCTGCGACGGTTCTACCGCACGTCAAACCAAATTGAACGGCTGAACAAAGATTCGGACTTGACTTACGTTTCACGGCGCGGCGTTCTTTTTCCTTTACAAACCTCGAATCATTTGCTATAATATCAAAAAACTGTACAGGAAAGCATTTTTCTCTACCTGAGGTGAGAGTATGACTGATTTATCAAAGATTCGAAACTTTTCCATCGTGGCGCACATTGACCACGGCAAGTCTACGCTGGCGGATCGTCTACTGGAGGAGACAAACACCGTGGACAAGCGGGAAATGGAGGAGCAGATTCTCGACAACATGGAGCTGGAACGCGAACGCGGCATTACGATCAAGGCCCGTGCGGTTAAGCTGAAATACAAAGCAGACGACGGAGAAACCTACGTCCTGAATCTGATCGACACGCCGGGGCATGTGGACTTCAATTATGAGGTTTCCCGTTCCCTGACTGCCTGTGAGGGCGCAGTTCTGGTGGTGGATGCGTCACAGGGCATCGAGGCGCAGACCCTTGCAAATACCTATCTTGCAATCGACGCGGGCCTTGAGGTGCTGCCGGTTGTGAACAAGATTGACCTGCCCGCAGCCCGCCCGCAGGAGGTCAAGAAGGAGATCGAAGACGTGATCGGGCTGCCTGCCATGGATGCGCCTGAAATCTCTGCGAAGAATGGCATCAACATCCATTCCGTGCTGGAGATGATCGTCAAAGAGGTTCCCGCACCGAAGGGCGACCGGGAGGCCCCTCTTCAGGCGCTGATCTTCGACAGCCAGTATGACAGCTATCGCGGCGTTGTGGTTTATCTGCGCGTGATGAACGGGACGATCCGCCCCGGTATGGATGTGCAGATGATGGCCTCCGGCGCCGTCTACAAGGTTGTTGAGTGCGGTTACCTGCATCCAAAGGGCATGGTTCCCGCCGATGCGCTCGGCGCGGGAGAGGTCGGTTATCTGACGGCTTCGATCAAAACCATCTCCGATACCCGTGTGGGCGATACCGTCACTGGGGCGGAGCATCCGGCTGCCGAGCCGCTGCCGGGCTACAAGACCTGTCAGCCAATGGTGTTTTCGGGCGTTTATCCCGCAGACGGTTCCAAGTACGGCGATCTGCGCGACGCGCTGGAAAAGCTCAAGCTGAACGATGCCTCGATGTACTACACGCAGGAGAATTCGATTGCCCTCGGCTTTGGCTTCCGCTGCGGCTTCCTCGGCCTTCTTCACATGGAGATCATCATGGAGCGTCTGGAGCGGGAGTTCAATCTGGATTTGATTACCACCGCCCCGAATGTCGTTTATGAGATCGACAAGACCGACGGCAGTCACGTTGAAGTCTACACGCCGCTCAACTATCCAGATCCGATGGAGATCGCACAGGCCTATGAGCCCTACGTCAAGGCCAGTGTCATCGCACCGCCGGAGTACGTCGGCAACATCATGGATCTGTGCCAATATCGGCGCGGAGAGTTCAAGGATATGAGTTATCTGGATCAGAGCCGCGTAGAGCTGCACTATGAGATTCCGCTGAATGAGATTATCTATGATTTCTTTGATGCGCTGAAATCCCGCACCCGCGGCTACGGTTCTCTCGACTATGAGTTGATCGGATACCGTCCCTCCAAGCTTGTGAAGCTGGACATTCTGCTCAACGGCGAGTTGGTAGACGCGCTGAGCTTCATTCTTTTTGCGGACGAAGCCTATGCCCGTGCGCGCCGTATTTGCGAAAAACTCAAGGAGAATATTCCGCGCCAGATGTTTGAAATCCCTGTGCAGGCTGCCATTGGCGGAAAAATCATCGCTCGTGAAACGATCAAGGCGCTGCGCAAGGACGTGCTTGCCAAGTGCTACGGTGGCGATATTACCCGAAAGAAGAAGCTGCTGGAGAAGCAGAAAGAAGGCAAGAAGCGAATGCGCACCTTTGGCACGGTGTCTGTTCCGTCGGAAGCATTTATGGCTGTGCTGAAAATGGACGAATAAAAAGGAAACAAACCGGGAAACCGCATGGTTTTTCGGTTTGTTTGGGAGGTACCATGAACGAACTAAAGCCCTTGGGAATCTACATTCATATTCCCTTTTGCCGCAGCAAATGTCAGTACTGTGATTTCTATTCAATTGGCGGCAGTCGGAATCGTCGGTTGGTAGACAGCTATCTGCAGGCGCTGATGCTGCATTTGAAGGAGACCGGCGCGCTTGCCACGGATTATGTGGTGGACACCGTGTATTTTGGCGGCGGTACGCCTTCCTTCTTTGGCGCAGATAATCTGAGGCGCATTTTTGCTGAGGTGCAGCACCGTTTTCGCTTGGACAAGGATGCGGAAATCACCTTTGAGGCAAACCCGGATTCTGTAACAGAGAGCTTGCTGCGTAAGCTGCGGGCAGAGGGCTTCAACCGTATTTCGCTTGGGGTGCAGTCCGATCGGGACGACGTGCTGCAAAAGCTTGGACGCCCGCACAACTATGAGCAGGCGAAGACCGCAGTAAAGCTGGCCCGCGCCTGCGGCTTCGACAACCTCTCGTTGGATCTGATGTACGGACTTCCCAATCAGACGGTATTGCAGTGGGAGGAGACGCTGCGCCACGTTCTCCATCTTCGCCCGGATCACATGTCCTGCTACGGGCTGAAGGTCGAGGAAAACACGCCGCTGTGGGAATACCGCGAGGCTGCCAATCTCCCCTCGGACGAAATACAGGCGGAAATGTATCTGAAAACTGTTTCCATTCTTCAGGAAGCGGGTTATGCCCAGTATGAGATTTCCAACTTTGCCATTCCCGGCTATGAGTCGCGTCATAATCTGAAGTACTGGCTCGGGGAGGAGTATATCGGCTTCGGCCCTTCTGCGTCCTCTGATTTTGCGGGCAAGCGTTATACCAACTACCGCGATATTCAAAACTATATCCGTGGAGTCATCAAGCAGGATGTGCCGATTCTTTCGGAGTGTGAGTCGATTCCGCCGCGTGAACGCGCCGGGGAATATGTGATGCTTCGCCTGCGGACGGTCTACGGAATCTCGCCGGAGGAATATGAAAGGAACTATCTTATGCCCTTTGAGCCGTTGCAGAAAGTGATCCTCCCGCTTGCGGAGCACGGCTTGTTTGAACAGCGTAACGGCAATTGGGTTTTGACCCCGAAAGGGTTTCTGGTGTCTAACCAAATCATCGTTCAACTTCAGGAGGCACAGGACGCCAGTGAACCGCTGGCAAAGAAGCGCTGATCTGCTACACAGCAGCGCGGCCTTAAGCTTGAATTAAGGTGTAAGACGTATGATGGCAGCACTCTGCATCAAGGAGGTATGGAAAACGTGAAGCAATGGATCGCATTCCTTCTGCTCGCTGTGCTGAGCGCCCTGCTGGCTGGATGTGTTGTGAGGACGGAGCCTCCCTCCAGTACGTCAAACACCCGTTCGGAACCCTCTGCTGTTACGGAGCCGACCGTTTTACCGGCAGCTTCTGTTTTGAATGTATGGTGTTTTCAGGCGGGGAAGGCGGACGCTTTCCTGTTCTGGAACGAGTTCGGTGCGATTTTGATCGACACAGGGGAGAGCGGCTTCGGCAAGGTGGTTTTAAGCAAGCTGGAAGCCCTTGGTATTTCAAGGCTGAACGCCCTGATCGTGACGCATTTTGATAAGGATCATGTCGGCGGTGCGAAAAAGCTTTTGACCTCGATCCCGGTGGACGCGGTTCTTCAAAGCAACTGTCCCAAGCCTGACGCTGACGCCTATGAAAAATATCTTGATGCGCTGACAGCAAAGGAAATCGAGCCAGTCACCGTGCGGAAGTCGATGGAGTTGACCTTGGGTGATGTGGTCTTTGCTGTCAATCCGCCTGTGCAGGAAACGTACCCAGAGGACGCAAGTAATAATTCCTCCCTGATCGTCACAGTCAAGCACGGAGAGAACCAACTGCTGTTTTGCGGCGACGCAGAGGAACTCCGTCTGGCAGAGTTTCTGGAAAACGATCCCGGCCTTTGCACTCTGGTGAAGCTGCCGCATCACGGGCGGTATCAGGCTACGTTGCAGGAGCTTTTGACAGCGACGCGTCCGCTCTACGCGGTCGTCACCTCTTCCGATGAGGAACCGGAGGACGCAGAAACGCAGGCGCTTCTGGAACGGGAAAACGTGCAGGTTTTCTATTCCCGCGTCGCACCCATTCTGATTCAGAGCGATGGCAGCCAGATATCTGTTCAATACTGTAAAGAATGAGATGGGGACCGGCTCTGCGCTGATCCCCATCTTGATTTCTGTTCCGGCATGGACAAACGGAAAGTCCGCGGACTGCGCAGGTCAACTCTGCTGTGATTCCCCGTCTAATATAGGTCGAAGGATTGCAAACTGCGTTTGAAAGAACGCAATGATTTGATCTCGATTCGTTCTCAGGTCGTCATAGATGCGTTTTCCTTCGATCTGGGCCGTTTCAAACTGTTCTCTGGAAATCTCGCCTGCGGCAAAGGCATCCTCCAGCTCGTCCCGATCCAGTTCAATCACCGTTGTTTTGGAGATAACGTAATCCAGATACAGATCGTCAAAGCTCGGATTATCGCTGCGCGCGTTGTTCCCGCCCGTAATGTCCACATAGATTTCCAATAATCTGCCGCAATCATCATACATGGCGGTAAACCATTCGTGCGCGCGATCCACGGCCAATTGCAGCCAATAAAAGCCCTGATCCGCAAGCACGACTTCGCGTTCCCCGTTGTGACGAATCAGCGGCTCGATGATCTCTTCAATCTTGAGCAGGGAGATTTTTCCGGAATGATGACCGATGGTAAAATCTTGTATGATCTGCTTCTTTGCCCGCACTCTTTTCCAAGCGCTTCGTTTCATGTCCTTCGTTTTCATGTATCTTCGCTCCTGAACCATTCAATTCTTCCTTCCGTCGCAGAATACGACGGACGCTCTCGTTGATTCGGCCCTCTGAGATGCGCCCATCTGCTACAGCGGCTCGAACAGCCTGATAGGCTTCCGCCAAGTGATCCGACACCAAAAGCAGGTCGTTTCCAGCCTGCACTGCAAGAACGGCGGCCTCGGCAGGGGAGACAAGCTGCGTGACTGCCCCCATTCCAAGGCTGTCTGTAATGAGAAGCCCGTCATATTCCACGCCCGGTCCACGGAGAACCCCGATCAGCTTCGCGTTCAGAGAGGCCGGATAGGAGTCCCCGGTTGCCTCAGGGACAGCGATATGACCTGTCATAATCATCGGAGCACCGGTTTTGGCTGCGTACAGGAAGGGAGACAGCTCCTCACTTTGCAGCAAAGACGGAAGCGTGGCGTGAAGGACGGCGAGCCCCTTGTGAGAATCCTCTGCTGTTCCGCCGTGCCCCGGAAAATGCTTCCAGCACGGAAGCACACCCTGCTCGGACAGTCCCTCGGAGAATGCAGAAGCCATCTCCGTCACCAGTTCTGCGCTGCTTCCGAAGGAACGGCTTCGCACAACCCGGTTCTGCGGATTTGTCAGAACATCGGCATCCGGCGCGAAGTCCACATTAAAGCCCAACGCAGACAGATAGGAGCCGATTGTTTGGCCGATTGCATAAGCTTTCGACGGATCACCCGCTGCGCCGATTTCCGCCATGGGAGGAATCCGCGCAAGGTTAAAGGCCGGGTTTCCGCTGATTCTTGCAACCGTTCCGCCTTCCTCATCTACGCATAAAAAAAGCGGCAGACCCAGTCGTTCCGTGCTGAGCGCTTGCAGATCGGCGCACAGGCTTGCAGTCTGTTGCGGCCCTTTGAGGCTTTCCCCCATGCAGAGAATCCCGCCAACCGGAATTCGAAAAAAAGCGCTTTGGACCGTTTCATTGACGGCCTGCACAGGTTTTTCCGCATTCGTCAGAGCTTCCGGGGTTACCACAAATAGTTGGGCGATGCGTTCCTCAAGCGTAAGCTTTCGGAGCGCTGTCTCCACAGGATCGGACACCGCTGTCTCAACCTGCGTCGTACAGACTGTGGTACCCTCCGCTTCCGTGTTTGCAAGGGAAGAATCCGCCTCCCTCTGTCCCGGATCGCTCGGGCTCGGTACGCTGGACGGTTCTTCCAATTGCTCTGTTTGGGCCGTCGTCTCCGGTGCGGGCAGGGTTGCACATCCGGCAAACAGGCCAATCACTGCAACCCACAGGATGATTCGTTTCCAGATTGTTCGCATTCAATCGCCTCCCGCCTTGTATCATACTGCCTGCGCCGCGTTCTGTCAATCCTTGGCGTATGATACTTTGGCGAATTTTATATCCGCGACAAGATACTTGTATTTTCGACAGAAATACGGTATAATTTGGCATGAGGAGGTTTCATCTATGAAAAAACGACTTGTATCCGTGTTCCTTGTATGCTTGTGTGTGTTTGCACTTTTTCCAACGGTTTCTGCAACTGCAACCGTTCCGTGTATGACCATCGACAGCAAGCTTCTGATGATCGGGGATTCCAATACGGTTGCGCTTCGCAGCTATAACACGGATCTGTACCCGGCGACGATCTATGCCAGAATCAATGGAAGAATTGAAGAATGCGTTGAAAACTGGAGTCGCTATCCTGCAGATCGGTATACCAAGTGTATCTATCAGCTTTTGAAGGAGCTTTCCGGAAACCAGTTCAGAACCGTCGTCATCAATATGGGGACAAACAACATTGGCGGCTCGACAACCAAATTTCGCACCAAATACCGGGAATTGATGGAAACGCTCTACACCAAAAATCCCAACGCAGTGATCTACGTCTGTAAGATCCTGCCTACAAACCCAAATCACTGCTCCGGTGACTACAGACAGCTTTACACACCGGCCAACGTCAAACGAATCAACGACGAGGTTGCAGGAATTCAGCAGGAGTTTGCCGCGCTGGGCTATCAGGCGCGTCTTTTGGATCTAAACACCCCATTCAGCGATGCAAACGGCGTATTGCTTTCCAAGTATGACAGCGGCGGAGGCGTCCACCTGAACGCAAACGGCTATAAAAAAATGAATCAGGTGATTCAGACCGTTTTGGCACAGGGAGACCCCGAGGCCAACCACACCTGGGATGACGGCGTCACCACGCTTCCTCCTACCTGCGGCAGCGACGGTTTCTATACCTACACCTGTACCGTCTGCGGCGGTACCAAAAATCTTGTGATTCCTGCAAGCAATGCGCACCAGTGGAACCATACATGGGTCAGTGTTTCTCCTACCTGTGTAAAAGAGGGAACGAGAGTTTATCAGTGTACGCTCTGCGGGCAGGAACGCTTTGAGGCAATTCCTGCAACAGGCGTCCACACATGGGGGATCGAAATCGTGCTTTCCACACCGACCTGTACGGAATCCGGCAGATGCCGATACATTTGCACGCAATGTGGCAAAGCGAAGGAGCAGCAACCCGATGCCCTTGGTCACGCGTGGATGTTCCCGGAAATCCTTTCGGAGGGTGTGAAAACCGGACACGGTGGTCTTGGACGCTATACATGTTCACGCTGTCAGGCCGTCAAGGTAGCTCGACTCTGTGCCAGAGAAGTTTTTGTTGACATGCCTTCTGCGAAGAATTGGGCGCATGCTCCGATTGACTGGGCGTATTTTTCCGGCATTACCTCCGGAAGAACGGAAAACACCTTTGATCCGCAGGGAACCTGTACACGCGCTGAGGTTATCACCTTTTTGTGGTGCGCTGCAGGAAGGCCGGAACCAAAGACGACGCAAAATCCATTTACGGATGTCAGCCCGAAGCGCTATTATTATAAAGCTGCGCTCTGGGCTGTAGAGCAGGGGATTACGGCGGGGAAGACCGAAACCACCTTTGCACCGAAGGCCACTTGCACCCGTGCAGAGACGCTGTGCTTCCTTTGGTGCGCCGCCGGAAAACCGGAGCCTTCCGTCAGCACCTGTCCGTTTACCGACGTTTCTCCAAAAAAATACTATTATCTGCCTGTTCTCTGGGCAAGCAGTATCGGAATCACCGCAGGAACGACCCCCACGACCTTCTCTCCGAAGAAGGTCTGTACCCGCGCGCAGGTGATTACGTTTCTGTATAAAGCAAGCATGCTGAACGCAGAAGAACCGCAGCCATAAGTCCAATAAAACCGCGCCCGACTGAGGCGCGGTTTTATTGGACGCTGCGTAGTTTGTTATTTCATAGCAATGGCTTTTCTGGCCTTCTCTGCCAGAACCTCAGGCGTCAGTCCGTAGTGCTCCAGCACAGCGGCGGCAGTACCGCTGCGTCCAAAGGTGTCATTCACGCCATGACGAACGACGGGAACCGGGCAGTTTTCTGCCAGAAGCTCCGCAACCGCACCACCAAGGCCGCCCAGAACGGAGGCCTCTTCGGAGGTTACGATGGCGCCGGTCTCTCTCGCGGCCTTCAGAACAAGCTCCTCATCCAGAGGCTTGATGGTATGCATATTGATCACGCGGGCGGAAATCCCCTCTGCAGCGAGAATCTCACGGGCCTTCAGCGCCATTCCAACCATGATGCCTACGGCAATGATGGTCACGTCTGTCCCTTCTGCAAGGGTTACCCCTTTGCCCAACTCAAACCGATAGCCGGGAATCTCGTCGGTAAAGATGTCGGTTGCAGAGCGAGCAAGACGCAGATATGCAGGACCTTCGTACTGGAGCAGTGCTTCCACGGCCTGCGTCATTTCAAAGCCGTCGCAGGGGCAGACGACAAGCATGCCGGGAATCTGGCGCATCAGGGCAAAGTCCTCGGTGCATTGATGGGTTGCGCCGTCCTCACCGACGGAAACACCGCCGTGCGAGCCGACAATCTTGACGTTCAGATGGGGATAGGCTACGGAGTTCCGAATCTGCTCATAAGAGCGTCCGGCGGCAAACATGGCAAAGGTATTGGCAAAGGGCTTGAGTCCGCAGGTCGCCATGCCAGCGGCGATACCGACCATGTTGTTTTCCGCAATGCCGCAGTCAAAGAAGCGCTCGGGACGGGCAGCAGCGAACATCTTGGTCTGAGTTGCCTGTGCGAGGTCGGCGTCGAGCACCATCAGCTCGGGATACTTATCTGCCAAGTCCACAATGGCCTTGCCATAGGCAGCACGTGTAGCAATCTTTCCAGCCATATCAGTTTTCCTCCAATTCATGAATGCGGGCTTCCAGCTCCTGCTTGGCAACTGCAAATTCCTCTGCATTGGGGGCCTTTCCGTGCCAGCCGGCCTGATTTTCCATGAAGGACACGCCCTTGCCCTTGACGGTGTGCATCAAAATGGCAGTTGGCTTGCCCTTGATCGTGCGAGCCTCTGCGAGGGCGGCAAGGATCTGCTCCATGTCGTGTCCGTCGATTTTAATCACATGCCAGTTGAACGCCGCCAGCTTTTGATCCAGCGGCTCTGTCGGCATCACATCCTTGGTCGCGCCGTCGATCTGCAGACCGTTCACGTCGATAAAAGCGCAGAGATTGTCCAGCTCCCACTTGGCAGCAGACATCATGGCTTCCCAAATCTGACCCTCAGCAACCTCGCCGTCGCCGCAGATTGCATAGGTGCGATAGGCTTTCCCTTCAATCTTGGCGGACAGCGCCATGCCGACTGCGGTAGACAGGCCTTGACCGAGCGAACCGGTGGACATATCTACGCCGGGAACGAAACGCATGTCAGGATGGCCGGAGAGGTGAGACTTGATGGAGCGGAGCTGCTGCAGGTCTTCCACCGGAAAAAAGCCGCGCAGCGCGAGCACTGCATACAGCGCGGGCGCACAGTGCCCTTTGGAGAGCACAAAGCGGTCACGGTCAGACCACTGCGGATTGGCGGGGTCTATATTCATCTCGTTAAAATAGAGCGCAGTCAGCGCGTCGGCGCAGGACAGCGAACCGCCGGGGTGCCCGGAAGAGGCCCGATGAACTGCCTCCACCGCCAGCAGCCTTGCCTTATAAGCAAGGACGGTCAGATCTTTTCCGTACAGTTTTTCCATAGTATCCTTCCTTTTCTGTTTTTTCGGTGGGTATTATTGATCCGCCAGCGTTTGGTAGCCGAAGCGGTTCTGCCAATAGTAGCTTAAAGCCTGCATCTGACGGTATTTTTCCATCCAGGCTTCCGGAATCGTTGTACGCAGGGTCCCCTCAATGCTGACACGTCCCTTGGTTGAATACACCGGGAAATCTGTCATCATATCGCTCATTGCTTGCAGGTAAGCAGGGCCTTCTCCCCAGCCAAGCGTCCGGAACAGAACATTCATCAGATAGCAAGGGGAGATCGTGGGGCCGTGATCCGGCTGTGTCTGTGCGCAGCCCAGCGTGGCTCTGGCTGCCTGATTCATCCAGATCACATAATCCGTGGAGTAATAGTTGAAAAAACCCTCCTCGGTGGAAAGATCCACATCCATTCCAAAGCGTTCATAGGCTGCGGTGGTGTAGTTGTTGATATCCTTGCCCAGTGTCGCCTTGTGATCGCCGAAGGTCAAAAGGACGATGGGACGCGCACAAGCGCGGAAACGCGCAATCAGCGTCAAAAGCGCTTCGTCACGCTT
This sequence comes from Oscillospiraceae bacterium, assembly GCA_017543225.1. GTDB lineage: Bacteria > Bacillota > Clostridia > Oscillospirales > Oscillospiraceae > JAFRPC01. The sequence continues at coordinate 8,417 of JAFYGM010000008.1, read as the reverse complement.
GGCGCAGCAGCCAAGGTAGTTGTTCATGGCGATTCCGTCCGGCGTGTTCTCGTCCCGCAGGACGTACCTGCCGCGGTATTTGTTGGAAATGTAATTATATGGCCCGTGGCCCTCATAGGTAACGGAGAAATTGAAATACGGCGCATCGCTGTTTTGTATATGTGTCTGATACTGCTCCCAGATGCAATTGAAAAGCACATCGTCGTCTGCGATGGCCTTCTCACCAACCAGCTCATTGAAGCCGTCCTCGCGGAACAGATAGCGGTCAAATCCCAAATACCGGTCAATGTTCAGACGATTGTAAAACCATCCATTGAAGGGATGCGCACCCTCTGTCGCATAGCCCTGCTGTTTGAGGTACCAGACGTAGGAGTTCGTGGGCTTGCGCCAGTCTCGGGTTACATAGTTTCCTGTGAGGAAGCACCGTTCTGCGTCCTTAGTATTCCCGCCGAATCCGTTCGTAATCAGATTCCCGGTATATACAGACTCGTCCACAAGACTGTGGTATTTCTCGTAGCAGGAGAAATCCAGCGCCTTCTCGTCATGTGTCAGCTCAGACAGATCGGCGTAGCTCTCACGCATAATCACAAAAACGTCTACTTTGCGCTCGTCCGGAATGTTTTCCGCTTCATAGCTGTTCAGAAGGGCTTCGGTATCCTTCTCAGAATAGCCGGAGGGTTTCCCGGAACCGGAAAAGATCGTGCGCGCGAACGAATAGACCACGCCGCGCGAGGCATAGATTTCCGTAACAGACCATGTGTTGACATGCTTGTAGTACTTGGTGAGATTCATCATCCAAGTGGAACAGCCAAGGGTGCAGATACCGATCAGGAAGCTCACTGCAAGCACCAGCCCAAGAGGACGGTATCCCTTCCAACGCGGACGCCAGCGGCTCAGAAGCGCAAGCAGAGCGGTAAAGCCCAAGGCTCCGCCGATGGAAAGCCAGATACGAGGGCTCATTTCCAATTCATAGCCCTGCGTGTCGGTGATTGCCAGTGCCTCTCGCAGACAGGTGAGATCGGCAAATTGCAGAGGATCAGAGCGAATGATGATCAGATAATAGTTTCCGACTGCCACGCCGAGCGAAATCAATGCGGTCAGAAGAAAGGCGAGCCAAGCTCGACCAAACAGAGCAAAGAGCGTCAGGCAGAGCCCGTAGAGCAGCAACAGATTCATCAGAGGAATCCAAAGATCCTCCCAGTATCCCAGCCAGATCTCGGGATTGAGATTGCTATAGGACAGACGGAGTGTAAAAAAAGTCAATGCGCCGCAGGCAAACAGCATCAGACACAGGTGCCAAAGAAGGAACCCAGCCTGCCGATGCTGCGGCATCCGACGAAGCAGAGCCGGAGGCGTTTGCCGATTGGATACCATGTACTCTGATTTTTTCTTCATGCAATTCTCTCCTTGCAACAGCGGGGGCAAATTCCTGAATTGACCCCTCTGGGTGATACCAACCAATTTTACGCATTGAATTATACAGCGTTTTTCGACAGGTTGCAAGCAAATTCTTTTCGGAATCGGGCTTTTTGCGGGATTTCGACGATTGTAGACTTCTATGTGTGCTCCGCATTCAAGCGCGGCTCAGCAAATCGCGAACAACCACAGAGGCAAGCATCAGACCGGCCGCCGCCGGAACAAAGGCGCTGCTTCCGGGGATGGAGCGGCGCTGGCTTCCAAAAGCCTCCGGTCCCTCTGTCGGAGCAGCTTCCTGCTTCGGAAAGAAGCAGGGCGTCAGCGGTTCCTCCTGAGAATAGACAACCTTCAAATGATCCACGCCGCGGCGACGAAGCTCCTTGCGCATGATCCGCGCAAGCGGGCAGACGGAAGTCTCAAAGATGTCTGCAACAGTCAGTCTGGCAGGGTCAAGCTTGTTGCCGGTTCCAAGCGCACAGATGATCGGCGTTCCGGCAGCGCGACACTGCATGACGAGATCCAGCTTTGCGGTGACCGTGTCGATGCAGTCCACCACGTAGTCGAAGGAAGCAAAATCAAACTGCTCTCGCACTTCTGGAAGATAAAAGGTCTGATATGTATGGACGCAAATCTCCGGGTCGATCTCCCACACGCGCGCGGCGGCAGCTTCCACCTTGGTTTCTCCAATCGTACTGTGCAGCGCAAGAATCTGGCGGTTGAGATTGGACGCGGCTATCCTGTCATTGTCGATCAAATGCAGTTCTCCGATGCCGGAACGCGCCAGTGCTTCCAACACATAGCCGCCAACTCCGCCGAGTCCGAAAATTGCAACGCTGGTCTCCTTCAGACGGGAAAGTCCCTGTGCGCCGACCAACATTTCAAATCGCTCACGCTGTCCATCCATTTTGATTCCCTCCAGTAAATCTTAACTGTATTATATTCGTTCTGATGTGCCGTGTCAATCGGAATCCCTGTTGATTCTTTTGGAAAGGTTGAGAGGTTAAGGACCGGGTTTCGCCGTGACGTTGAAACCCGGTCCTTTGGTCGAGCTGCGTTTTGAGCTTGGGTATGACAGATTGAAAGGCTTGCTGCGGTGAGAACCGCGCGTCAGGGAAGGTAAATGACTACCGGCATCGTATAGCACTCCAAGCCGTTCACCTTACGCACGCTGGAGAAACGCATGAATTCGTCTGAATCGAACGCAGTTGTAAACTGACTGATGATCGTTTCTTCAAAATCGCTCAGGTCGGAATAGCAATCAGTGGTCACTGTGATGCTGAACGCGTAGTAAGCATCTCTTTGTGTTGCTTTGGCGGCGAGTGCGGTCAGATAAGCGGTCACTTCCTCCTTGCTTTCCAGCAGGCAGTCGTGGGCGCCGCCGTCGTATGAGCCAAGCAGCTCGGTATCAAAGTCTGCTGGGTGATAATCGGGAGATTCGCAGTAGCGATCACCTTGGAGCTGCACATAGGTCTTGGCATGGCGCTCCTTGGAGTAGCCCACGCAGAAATCACGGTACAATGTGCAACTTTCCCCATGAATGGGGGGCGTTCCGGCAAACGCATATGTTCCGTCAATGAGGTAATCGGACCCGTCGAGGCGCACATAACTGTAGGAGTGTGTACCGATGCTTTCTGTGTACGCGTTGGAATCGCTGTCGTATTCATTCTGGCTGCGGCCCACGACGTCTTCGTTCATGCTCACCACGCGGGTAATATCAAGCCCTTCCAGCCCAAGCAGGAGCGTGATGCCCTTGGCGTAACCGTAGCAGGCCGCGTTGCCGTAAAGGAGCGCGCCTTCCGCACGGAAGGAAATCAGCATGGAGCTGAGCATGTCCGATTCGTTGGCAGGATCGGGAGAGCTTCCCGCCCAGACCTCGCCGGCGAAATCGTAGGTCACATGGCTTTGAATATAATAGTACACGTTGTACATTTTCTGGAACGGCGTCATGGTATCGTCGCAGCAGGATACAAGGATCTCTTTGGCGCGCTCCAACACCGTTTCCACAGGGCTGCCTTTCACGGGCGCGATGGAATAGCCGTGCGTCAGCGCCCAGACAGCCTGCTCGGAGTTGTACACGGCAATTCCGTTCTCGGGGTCAATCGTGGAAAACGTATAATCCGCATCTCGGGTGGATTCCGTATGCGCAAACTCCAGATAGGTGGGGACCACGGCTGTCGGCGTGACGGACATCAGCGTTTCGCTGTAATACTTGACAATGATCTGCACATAGCCGTCTGCCAGCGCCTGCCCCTGAATGGACATGCAGCCGCCTGCAAAGCCGCTTCCAAAATACAGCCTGTCCAGCGTCTCTTCCAGATTGTCGAGATCGTAGTTGACCTTGATGACCATGCTGCTGCGGCCATAGAACAGATGGTAGTCCACCTCCTCCAGCAGTTCCTCAAACGAGGCGACGCCTGCGGCATAGGTGTGCGGCAAAAGATTGTTCAGAACCTCCCCCTTGTAGACAAGGCCGATATCAATGCCACTTTGTGTTTGGTTATCGGATTTCAATTCGTGAATCAGGGAATCCACCGTACTATGGCTATAGTGCACATTGCTCCACTCCATCGGGGAGCCCGCCACAACGGTCACGGGAACGTCCACGGTCACACCGCCGCAGGTCACAGGTACAGTTGTGGTATCGGCGGACAGCGCCGTGTCTGGACAGGTGCAGGCCGTCACCAGCGTTTCCTCGGTTCCCTTCGTGGTGCGCAGAAGAATGCCTGTGGGATCAAATTTTTCGCCCGCAACGTAAGTCAGACGCACGGGCGCATTGACCAGCGTGACCGTATCGAACTGGACCGTCGGCTCGTCTCCGCCGGGATTGCCGCTTGTGTTTTCGCTGCCGGGATTGCCGCTGTTGGAGGAAACCGGCGTATCTGCGGACACGGTGACAGCCTGTGTAATGCTCAGCCCCTTGTAGCTGACGGTCACTTCGGTATCGCCCTCGGCAAGTGCAGTTTTATCCAGAGTGTAAGCCGTGATCTCGGTTTCCGAACCGTCTGAATACACGCCCATCACGATCATCCCGGTTGTCTCGAAGCGCTCGCCAGCAGTGTACGCTGTTTTGGCGGGTGCCTGTGTAATCTTCAAGGCGGTCAACTCGACGGCATCGGTTGTGTCGTCCGTGCCGCAGGCTGTGCAGCACAAAAAGATGGCGCATAGAAAAAGCAGAACTGTGAGAAGTGGTTTTTTCATTGGCATTCGTTCCTTTCCATGTTACTGTGCTGTTCATAGGCAAGATGCGTCCGGAATCTCTTAATCCACCACAAAATAGCGCTTGTAGTTTCTCCAAGTATAATTGCTGCGGAATTTGTTGATTTTGGAGGCTGGGATATGCAGCCTGATCGTCGCAGCCGCGCCGTCCATCAGTCCCTCGGCGGGGACGAAGGATTTGCTCGGGTCCGCGAGGCCGAGAAAGACGTTTTCCAGCGCGGGACAGCCAGAAAAGATTCCGGTATCAAAGAACATATAGCAAGCGGGAATCTCCAATTCGGTCAGTTGTTCACAGCCCGCAAGGAAGCCGCTCGTCAGCCCGGCGATAGGTCGTCCGTTGTAAGACTCGGGCAGGCGGATCGCCGTCTCGCCCTTAAACGCGTCCTTGATTGCCGTGAGGTAGAGCGTACCGCCGATGTCCGCAACCTCGAACATGAATTCCTGCGGCACGTCGGCTTCCTGTGGATTGTGGGGATCTTCCGGATCGTCCGCATCCCGCGGCAGCAGCGGGATATCAATTGACGTGGGCGTATGGATGCCCAACTGCTCCTTGAGCAGATCAATCAAATGAACGGTGTGCAGAATAGCGCCCGTATCGTTCAGATGGAAGTTCGTGTCGAAGAAGTAGCCCGGCTCGTAGGTTGCTCCGGCGATACTGCCGAGCACGGTGCAGCCAAGCTTTTCTTCTATGTAATGTTCAAACGCGGCGGCCTCCGCCGGGGTAAAGCGCACCGCAGCCGCGTTGGTGGGTGAAAAGGTAAAATAGACTTCCGCACCCTTGGCGCGCACGGCCTTGACGTAAGCAGTCATATCTGCAAAAAAAGCTTCGTTGTACAAATCGGAAAGTGTGACAGGCTGGCTCTTGTCAAAACCGCCCGGCATGACGTTCCTTTCTCGCGGGTAGGCGAGATCGCCGTACTCGTTGATCGAGGATCGCGCATAGAGCTCTCCGTCCGCGATTCCTTCGGCGTTTCTCCCACACCACTTGTTCCACAAGAAGTCAAAGTAATTGTATGCCATGGACTTTTTCTCGTCCCAGGAGAGCGCGTTGATCATGCTCCGCTCTTCGTTCAGGGATTCCCACAATACGTCGGCGTTGAAGTATTCGGAATAGGTCTGCGCGTTCAGCTCCGGCGCCAGCACCACCACGTCCTCGCGCGCGATGCCGTCCAGAGAGAGCTCCATCATAACGCGTGTGCCGAGCGAAGCGTACATTCCAAAATTCACCGACTTGTAGCCGAGCTCCTGTTCAATGAGATCGCTCCGCAGGCCGAAGGGAAGACTGCTCCCGCCCACAAAGATCATCTTCTGCCCTTTCGTCTCGGTCAGCCGGTGGTACTTATCCACCAACGCGGCGTGGAAGACATTGTGATAGTTGTTCTTTGCGCCCTCAGCCACCGCCGCGAAAATGCCGAATGGCAGAATGGCGAGCAAGAGATACAGCGCCATATATCGCAGTACCTTTTTCATGTCGCGCACCTCGCTCAGAATTGAAAATAGATAAATGCGGATTCTACATCCGCGGCATTGAGGGAGATGAAAGTGCCAATCGTCAACCAAAGCATGATGGAGTATAGCGCTGTGCGACCAACTCTGGCAAGAACAAGTGCCTTGCCTTTGCGCGGCCGATTCAGCCAGGCAAAGCATCTTTCATAACAAGCGAACAGGGAGAGGGCCGCCGCGAGGAGTAAGAGCTTAAGCGGAGAAAGATCAAAGTACTGCCACGTTGCAGTGAAGAAGGTGCCGGAGAGATTCCAATCCGTAAAAAGCGTGCGGTAAGCCACCGCCGCCTCGGAAAGGCTGTTGCTGCGAAACAGCATCCAAGCCAGTGCAATCAGCACCAGCGTCAGTATATGGCGCGCCGCCCGCGCGGTGCGATGTGGGCACACTGCTTTTTCTCCGTCAGTTGGAAGCGCCTGAATGCTCTCTGTCGGCCCTTTTCCGCCTGTCATCAGGCGTTCCACAATGCGATACACGGCAAGCAGCAGTCCCCACAGCACGAAGGTCAAGTCGGCGCCGTGCCACAAACCGCTCAAAAGAAACACGATCAGGATATTGAGGCACCAGCGCGGGAGTGATACCCGGCTGCCCCCAAGCGGAAAATAAACGTAATCGCGGAACCACGTTGAAAGCGTAATATGCCAGCGATTCCAAAACTCTTTGATCGACGCAGCGCCGTACGGGTGATTGAAATTGCTCGTCAACCGGATTCCGTAGATTCGAGCGATTCCTTTTGCAATATCGCTGTATCCCTTAAAGTCTCCAAGAATCTGCACGGAAAACAGCACGGTAGCAATCAAAACTGCAAGCCCGTTGGCGCTGTCAATGTCCTCATAAACGCGGTTGACGAGGACACCCACCAGATCTGCCACGGCAACTTTTTCAAAAAAGCCGATCATCATCATTTTCGCGCCGGCGATCGCGTTCTCTGCGTCAAACCGATGCTCTGCTTTCAACTGCGGCAACAGGTCGCCCGGTCGCTCAATTGGGCCAGCCAGCAACTGCGGGAAAAAACTGACGAACAGCGCATAGTCGAATATGTTGTGCTCCGCCGCAATTTTCCCGCGATACACGTCTGCAACATAGGAAAAGGTTTGGAATGTGTAAAAGGAGATGCCGACAGGCAAGAGAATATCCAAGTGAAAGGAGTAGGGCCGCCCCGTGACAAGGCGCAGAAAAGCCGCCGCTCCGTCCGCGAAGAAGTTGTAATACTTGAAGAAAAAGAGAAACGAGAACACGATCACGGCAGTCACGATGAGCGTCGTCTTCCGACGTGCAGGATTTCGCTCCATGATCCGGCAAGCAGCATAGGAAACGAGCGTGGTAAACAGAATCAGCGTGACAAGCGCAGGGTTCCACCACATATAAAAGACGTAGCTTGCCGCCAGCAGGATGTAGTTCCTGATGGGCTGTGGGGAAGCAAAAAAGACCGCAGTCACTACCGCAAAAAACAGCAAAAACGGGATGGAATTGAATAACATAGCAACTCCTTAAGGCAACACCGCACAATTCCGGCGTGCAGATTGCGCCGCCGGAATGATTGTCAGATCGGTCAAAAGCCGCAGAATATCCTTTCGGATTTCCGAGGATTTTTGGACGATCGGACGGAAGCTTCCGCAAGCGAGATGTGTGGTGGGAATTGTGCGGCGTTGCCTTAATAATTCTGTAATCTTTTTGTCGAATTATAGCATAATCCATCACCAAATGCAACAGTAATCTGCCTGAATTGCACAATATCATCTGCTGCGCGTACGGCGATCAAAACGGTCGTCGAAACTTTCGTGTAGAAACAATGCAGAGAAAACACAGAGAGCAGACAACTTCCAGAGCCAAGCATTCCGTAAATCATATCTGCAAAGAACTTCTGTTCCGTTCTGAGCAGAAAAGACGAATTGTTCTTTGGAAAAGAGATTTTTCCTGTTTCATTCTGTAAACATTTGTGGTAAAATATATCAGCGTAGACTGGGACAGCGGCTTTGTTCACACAGTCAAGGCGACTGCCGCAAACGTCCGTGATGTGCATATGACACCGGAGCTGCTGCACGGGGAAGAAGACTGCTTGGCGGCTTGATTTGGTGCGCCGCTTGAAATGAAATCAAAAAGTTTTCCACACCAAATGATTCATGCGGGCAACACCTGCCTGATTCTAGTGTTCCGTTAAGCCTAAAAATGGCATGATCTGCGGCGCAGGATTCCGCCATACTTCGTTGTCGTCCTTGCCGGGCGTCAGCCCGCCTGCGTCCTCCGCCTCGTCTGGCGAAACCCTGCTTGCAGCTAATACAACT
>JAFYGM010000075.1 GCA_017543225.1 Oscillospiraceae bacterium | reverse complement strand
CCGGCAAATTGCATTCGTTCCGAATGCCGGACGAGCAATGCTCGTCTCTACGCAGCATCACGGGAAGAATGTAGGGACGAGCATTGCTCGTCCGCTGACACGCACCCACGCCCGGCAGCGGCGAGCATCCAGTGCGCCACGCCGCTCCCTACGACGCGGCGTAGGGACGAGCATCGCTCGTCCGCGTTTGCGAAGCAAACAATCGCCCGGCAGGGCGATCTCCCTGCGTTACGGCGGCCCGGGACGTGGGATTTGCCTGCGGCCCACAATGGAAACGTCCTGCGACCTTCCTGCGTGGAGGGGAACGCGACGTTACTGTGTTCGCAAGAATGCCCCTTATTCATATCAAAGCGCGCTATTTCTTTCTAAGCATTATCATATTCATGATGCTTGACGCAAGAAAGGCACTTGAGAATGCCAATAATATTTTGCCGATTAGATGCTCTGTCAGACCCGACAGCAGCACTCCGGCGATTGTCAATGTGCATATCACAGCAATGCTTATCCACATATATTTCATTGTCTGAGCTCCTCGATTCTTTTCTGATTGATTACAAATCTCTTTTGTGATAATTTCTCGATCAATTCTTTTTGATGGCTTGAGAGAATGACGATGGCATTCTTGGCACACTCCGATAAAATTTCCTTTGCGATTTCCTGACTTCTAAAGTCCAATGCGTTGAAGGGTTCATCCAAAAGGAGCAGCGTCGGTTTTCTGCTAACAGTCAAAATATAAAACAGCTTATACTTTGTGCCAAGGGAGTAGGTTCTGACCTTGTTGCACAAATACTTTGACAAATTCAGCTTCTCGGCATATTCATATACATTGGCTTGATACAGCTCTCTCTCGGCAGGAGCCATTTCCCACAGCTCACAAAAGACCTCCATGTGTTCTGTTCCGGTCAGATCATCGAACAAAATCGGAGAATCCATGATATAGCCCATGCTTTTTTTGTAAGCATCGCTTCCCACCTTTTTCTCATCAAGCATAATGCTGCCCTCTTTGAGTTCCAGCAGAGAAGACAGCAATTTCATCAGGGTCGTTTTTCCGCTTCCATTTTCGCCCTCAATGGAAATAATGCCGGGATGATTGATTTGCCAGTTTACATCCTGCAAAATCAGCTCTTTATCTGCATTTCCCGGATAAAAAAACGATAATTCTTTGATACTTAATTTTATGTTATCACATCCGCAGTTCTCACGACAGCTTGAACAGATATGCCAATGCAAGGCTTATCACGATGGTAATTCCAAGAAGGATTCTCGCAGCCCATTGATTGACGCAGGCCTTTTGAATCACTTTGTTTTTGTCAAAATACGCGATCAAGCAAGCGTTCAACTCCTTTTTTTCTGATGCGCTTCAAATAGACGTACAAAAATCCAAACGCGACGAACCAATATACGAGCTCGATTGCCAACAAATAATACGACCGAAGTGCGCCAACAAACAGCATTCCCAGCGTGATCATCAGGGGAACGATAATGAGAAACATCCTCGGAAATTCCTGCATTTTATTTGCTACATCATCCTCTAAAAAGTCTTCGCCGATTTGATTGATGTCGATTGCTTCCAAATTGCAGACCAATGGAATCATATGGAGCTGAATCAATGGCATCATCACGATACAGCCCAGCCAAACTACGGCAATTGCCAGAAAATGCCACCATGGAAGGCTCATACAGATTGCAAGCACGAGACTGTATGCAATGGTAATCAGCGAAGGAAGGAACATAAACATCCGAAATACAAATTCCTTGCTTCGCCAGAGCGTGTCCTCCTTTGCCGGAGACAGCTTTAACAATCTGATCTTGTTCACATCGAGCGTCGGAGAAAAATATATATACGCGGAACACCTGAGATCCATGCACTGACAGACGAGTACCATCATATTCATGCAAAGAATCATTTGCAGCGCAAGCACCGGATTGCCAACACGATACGCAAGCAATGAAAACAGCGCAAGATATACGACACTCTCATAGTTCATAAACACAAGCTGAAAGAAGGGCTTGGATATAAGCCAGCGAAATTCCTTCAGCCGTTCGATTTGATCCTTCAAAATCAGCCCGCCTCTCCTGCCTGATATATGAAAGAGCCGAACCAGAAGAGACAAACCGTCCCTGCCTTCAAATGGCTTGATGTTCGCGCCAATCGGCATTAAATCAACCTTGACCAGCAGAGAAGCGGCGATAAGCAGAGCGCATACAAGCAGCGCCTCTGCGGATACAAGCTGGGAACGCAACTCGGACAGGCGCTGGATCCAGTCTGAGAAATAACTTAGTATGGACTGCCCCATCGCGTCGAACTCCTGCTCCAAATAGGCGTCGTCCAACAATTGCTCCCAGTCGTTGAATTTACCTGCAACATGACGCTCCGCAAAGGTAAAGCCGAAATTGAGCACTTTGCAAACAAGGAAAATTGCCAGCGCCACGCCTCCGATGTAGACAGAGAAGCGCAGAATGGAAATTTTCTTGCAACGAATTTCGTAGATATACTTTCCGATTATAAGATTGCCGATTAAAAAACCCATCAAGCAGCTAAGCGCAAACATGACGACTGCCATGATATTCAACTGATAGCGAAGCACGCCACAAATCAAATAGACCAGCACGCTCCAAAAAAAATCGTCCTTGTACAGATTGTATATGAGCGTCCCAGCCAGTTGCGTATGATATATTTTTGTGTCCTTTGCGATGCTCAATTTCTTGAGTTCTTCAAACGGGAAGATATGCGTATACTTATAGTCCAGACCTCCACCCATGAATCGGCTGACAGCGCCGAGCAGAATCGCCAGAGAGACCGTACAATCGAGATATTTCTCCTCGACCAGCAGGCTCATGCCTATGCCAAAGGCTATTGCAAAAAGTGCCTTGAAACTCATAACAATTATCAAGGCTTTTTTCGCGTCGGCGATATGGATGTTGATTTTTTTCAAGAGTTGAATCGTCGAATTGATTTTCAAATAGAATCTCTTTTTCAAGAGCAGCTTAAAGATACCGATGTACATCATGTCCTACCTATGAATTACCAAGCAATGACTGCAGCTCTGCCTTTTTTCTTGATTTCCTTCTTTAAGAATGCCTTAATACCCTGTTTTCCGGCAGCGGCAATCAAGGCGAGCCCGCCGCTGGCAACGCCTGCCAGAATCGAGAGAATGGTGACGACCCATCCGCCTGCTTCAACAATATTGATTGTAGTAGTCTGCAAATAGAAAGTCAAGAGAAAATTCTCTTGACTTTCTATTTGCAGACTATGTTTATATTCCAAAGACCCCTGTCCGAAATCCCGCAATCGTACTGTGCGTTTTCCCGGAGATAATTCCGAATGCTCCAAGTGGTTTTCCCTGATTGGCCTGCTTTGCCCAGGGCCGACAGGGGCTTACCAGATGCTGATGCGTTTTTCCGGCGCAAGGTACATCTGGTCGTGCTCGGTCACGTCGAAGGCCTCGTACCACTCGCGGAAGTTGCGCGGGGTCATATTGGTGCGCAGGACGTTCGGGGAATGAACGTCGATGGTCAGAAGGACCTGAATATACTCCTCCTTTGCCTTCTCGCACCAGACCCGCGCCCAGTTTTTGAAGAAGGCGGGATAATCCGGGTTCGGAAGGGTGTGCATGATCTCCAGCGTCACGCCCATGCCGCCGTTGTCGGCAATGTTCTCGCTGACGGTAAGCTCGCCGCTGACCTTTCCGCCGTGGAACTCGATGCCGTCGAACTGCTCGACCATATCCCTGGTCAGATTCTCAAAGGCCCGGAAGTCCGCTTCCGTCCACCAGTTCTTCAAATTGCCGTTTTCGTCGAACTTGGCGCCGTTGTTGTCGAAGGCGTGGGAGATTTCGTGGCCGATGACCGCGCCGATGCCGCCCAGATTCTCGCTGACGCTCTGCCGGAGAGAGTAGAAGGGCTTCTGGAGAATGGCTGCCGGGAAGGTAATATCGTTGGCGCTGGGATTGTAGCAGGCGTTGACGATGTGACCCGGCATAACCCATTCCGTGCGATCCACCGGCTTGTGCAGCTTATCCAGCGTATGCCGCATGCGGATTGCAGAAAGCCTGGTCATAATCGGAAGCAGAGGATCGCCTTCCGCAAAGACCAGCGTGGACCAGAACGGCTTGATCTCGTCGGGGTAGCCCATCTTGACCTCGATGGTGGAAAGCTTTCGAATTGCCATGGCCTTGGTTTCCTCTGCAAGGAAGGTGTTCTTCTGCATCCGAAGCTTGTAGGTCTCAATGATCTTTCTCACCATGTTCACCACGTCGCGCTTTGCTTCCTCGCCGAAGTAGGTTCTTCCGTAGTACACGCCGACGGGTTCATAATAGGTCATGGACGCGAGCTGATAGGCCTGCTTTTCGATGGTCGGATCGGCTGCAACGCCGGTCAGCACACGGAAGAAGGTCTTCCCCAGCGTTGCCAGCTCCTCAGAGAGGTACTCGGTGGCGTTCAGCAGGGCCTTGACGTAGGCCCAGTGGAGATAGCGCTCGAAGGTCTCCTCGGAGAAATAGCCGTTCATTTCACGAATCGCCTTGGGATCGTAGACGATCAGGGTCTCGGGCGCGTTTTCGCCGTACAGCTCCCGCAGAACCTTTTTGATGTCGAAGGGCGCGGTGTAAGACGCAACCTCGTCCGTATCCATTGGGTTGTGGCACTTGTAATATTCTGACCACTCGAGCCGACTCTTGACTTTCCCGGCAATCAGAGCGTCGTAGGCCAGCGTGTCCTCGAGGTACTGCTTCTGCTCCTGCTCGGAAAGCGGCGTATAAGCCAGAACTCTGACTGCCATATCGGAGTAAACGGCTAAAAGCTGCTTGCCGGATTCGTTGTCTTCCGCATAGTAGGTGGTATCGGGCAGAATGAGATCCGGCCCGAGGACAATCAGGGAATGCCTGGTCGCATCCTCCATATCGTCCTCCACGCTTATCCGGATCGGAAGGTCAACGCCTTGCAGCAGAAGCTCTGCCGCGGAAGCGTTCAGCTCGTCCGGCGTTTTGATTGAGCGAAGCCGCTCCAGCAGCGGCAGCACGGGCGCAATGCCCTCGCGGTTTCTGCGCTCGGTGTCCAGCACTTTCTTGTAGAGTGCCACGGCGTATTTCATTTCCGGAATCCCGGAGGTCTTTTTTCCCTCCGCAAAGTCGCTGAAATCCGCCATCATGGTCTTTTCCACTGCCTGCGCCAGATCGGAAAACCCGCCGGTTGTGGGCCGGTCGTCGGGAATCACTGCGGTTTTGAGCCATTCGCCGTTTACGGCTTCATAGAGATCGTCCTGAATTCTGACAGTCGAATCGTTCATTGTTTTACTCCCTCCATCATGTTTTTGTGTATGGATCGTTCAGTCAAAAAGGATCTTCACGGAACCTACGTTGTCATAGACCTTGACCGTGATGCTTTGGTCAAAGACTTCGCCTTCCTGCTCGCTCATGCTGACGCGCCCGAGATTGTCGCTGTGCTCCAGAATCACGTTCCATGTGCCGGGCAGATGGAGCTTGATGGAGCCGACGTTGTCCGTGATCCGGATCGTCCCGTCGCCGGGGTATGCGTCGGTGTTGCTGACATAGACGTTCGTGGAGCCTGCATGGTCGGAAATCGTTGCGTCCGCAAGCTCGGAGGCCTCCAGATACAGTGCAGACCGCTCGAATCCGACCGAACGCTGTCCGCCGCAGAACTTCTCGGGAAGGATGACTTCCAAACCAATGGTCAGAAGCAGCGCGGCAAGCAGAACGGTCCAGTTGGAGATCAGGTTGCTGCTTTCGCTCCCGACGAGCTGGGCTATCAGCGGCTCGAAGATCATAAACAGGAACGCAAGGGGAAATACCGTTTCCGGCAACCGTAGCTTGAGCAGTCGCTCCACAAAAATCGCGAGACAGAGAAGGCCGAGCACAATGCGCCACGTTTCCAGATGGTATTTGAACTGCAGCCCGAGGTCTCCGAGGATCAGAAGCACGGCCGCCCCGATCAAAAGCAATCCCACAAGAATATTCTTTTTGGTTTTCAACTTTACCGTTAGATGTTTTTCCATTTTTCTTATTTCAACCTCATTTCTTCGATGATTTCCCGCACGACCTTATAATAGTTGCGGGAGATAAAAGCCTTCTTTCCGCTTCCGTTGAAGGACACTTCTCCGACGCCGGTCGGGGAACGGACAATGGAGCGGATTCTCATCACGTTGATCAGGGCGCTTTTGGACGTTCTGCAGAACGACCGCGGAAGGATGTCCGCAAGCTCTGCGATCCGCATCGGACAGACGTAACAGTTTGCCTGCGTATGGGCGTAAACCTTGTTGTCGCTGACTTCAAAGAACAGAATCTCCGCGTACGGGAGAAAGATTTCGCCGGATGAACTTTTCAGGGCAATCTCCCCCGGAGCGGACAGGGCCTGCTCCAGCGCCTCCTGCACCCGGCGCACCTCGTCGTCGATCACAGGCGAGCGGAGAATCAGCTCCTTTGGGGAATTCGGATCAATCTCAATTTTCAGTTTCATTCCATCACCACGCTCTCAGGGAAGTGCCTTGCGGTTTGTGGCTTCATTATAATCATCGAAGCGGGGCTTGTAAATATGTTTTCTCCAACAGGTAGATTTTTGCTTCCAACAGGTAGATTTTCAGGCAGATAAAACGCGGAAGAACTCCGGCCTATGCGGAACACAGTCTGCAAAAGGTGTTTGGGTCAGTTACGCGCCGAAAAAAATAGCGAGTAAACTTGCAGCTTGGATACTGTAAGTTTACTCACTATGGTGACCCGTACCGGATTCGAACCGATGTTAAAGGCGTGAGAGGCCTCTGTCTTAACCACTTGACCAACGGGCCGTAGAAAGCAAGAAGCAGAACACTGCTTCTTGCTTGTCTGGTCCGCCCTCAGGGACTCGAACCCGGGACCCACTGATTAAGAGTCAGTTGCTCTACCAACTGAGCTAAGGGCGGATGTGCTCGGAGCTTTTTTATTATATTGCCTTTTCCTTGATTTGTCAAGAAAAAATTATTATTTTGCCGAAAATATTTATGGCCGCAACTTTTTTCATTTCCTTTGCATTTTTGGTTCGCATGTAGTATAATGAGTGGAAGAACGGATCGAAAAGGACGGAGAAACGGATGCTTACGCTGCAGGGAAATGTCATACTCGCGCCGATGGCGGGTGTCACGGACTATGCCTTTCGGGAGATCTGCGCCCGCGCCGGCGCCTGCGCCACGGTAACGGAGATGGTTTCCGCCAAGGCGCTGTGCTACGGCGACAAGAAGACCGCCTCTCTGCTGCGGCGAAACGAGGGGGTGCTCTGCGGCGTACAGATTTTCGGCAGTGAGCCGGAATTCATGGCGCGCGGCGCGCAGCTCGCGCTCGCGCTTTCAGGGGCGGACTACGTGGACATCAACATGGGCTGTCCGATGCCGAAGATCGTCAACAACGGCGAAGGCTCCGCGTTAATGAAGGATCTTCCCCTCGCCGGACGGATCATACGGGCGGTCGTCGAGGCCGTAGACGTTCCGGTGACGGTCAAGACCCGCAAGGGCTGGGATAAGAGCCACGTCAACGTCGTGGAGCTTGCAAAGGTCGCGCAGGAGAACGGCGCTTCCGCCATTGCCGTCCACGGGCGAACCAAAACCATGCTCTACTCCGGAACTGCGGATTGGGATATTATCGCACAGGTCAAGCAGGCCGTTTCGATCCCCGTCATCGCCAACGGCGACATTGATTCTCCCGAGGCGGCAGTACGTTGCAAGCGCTGGACCGGTGCCGACTGTCTGATGGTCGGGCGGGCGGCCTTTGGCAATCCGTGGCTGCTGGGGCAAATTGACGCCGCCCTTGCGGGGCGGCCCGTTCCGGCGCGTCCGAAGCTGGCGGATCGAATGGAGCTGGCGCTGGAGCAGATTGAGCTGGCACGCTCCGACAAGGGCGAGCACATTGCCTGTCTGGAGGCGCGCAAGCAGCTTGCGTGGTATCTGCGGGGCGTCCGGTTCAGCAACTACTATAAGCAGGAAATCTCCAGAATCGCCGTGATGGAGGATGTCTATCGGGTGATTCGCGGCGTGCAGAGGGATTTGGAATGATGGATGACAAAGCAATCATCGAGCGAGTGCTTGCCGGTGAGAACGACGAGTTCGGCAAACTGGTGGAGGCATATCAGGACAGGGTCTACAACCTTGCCCTTCGGATGTGCGGCAATCGGGACGACGCCTTTGATCTGGCGCAGGAGGCCTTCTTCCGCGCATGGCGCGGCCTTTCCGGTTTTCAGTTTGAATCCGCCTTCTCCACCTGGCTGTTCCGCCTGACGACAAACGTGTGTCTCGATTTTCTGCGGGCAAAAAAGCGAAAGCCCACTGTATCACTGACCGTGGCGGACGATTCGGACGAGGAACCCCAGCTCGATCTGCCGGACCTGACCCAGAATCCCGAGGCGTTGCTGCTCGCTGCGGAGGATCGGGCGCTTGTGACCCGTGCGCTCAACGAGCTTCCTGTGGAATACCGCCAGATTCTGACCATGCGCGCGATCAACGATATGACCTACGCCGAAATCTGCGAGGTTCTGAAGCTGCGCGAGGGCACCGTCAAGTCCCGCCTCTCTCGAGCGCGGATGGCGCTGCGAAATAATTTATTGCAATTTGGGAACAAATCGGATGCAAAAGCGTCTATCCTTACAAGAAGGAGGGATGCGCAATGATTTGTGAGCAAGCTTATGAATTGATGAGCGCCAAGCTGGACGGCGCACTGTCCACCGGTCAGGAAGCAGAGCTGGCTGCGCATCTCGCATCGTGTCCGAAATGTCGGCGTGTGATGGAGGCCATGCAAGCGGTGGAGGCTTCCGTTTCCGCCCTGCGTGAGCCTGCGCCGGAGGGTCTGAAGAAGGGCGTTTTGTACCGCGTTGACCAGGCCACCGGGAAGGCAAAGTCCGCCAGGCGGAGATGGATTGGTCCCGGTACGGTCTTCGGTGCAGTAGCCGCCCTGCTGGTGCTTCTGGTTGGAGCGGGCGTGATTCAACTGCCCCGCCAGCGCTCTGAAGCGCAGAACACCGAAGCAACTCTGCACAGTCCAGACGTTACAGCCCCAGAGCCGGTGCTGGAGGCTGTGGAAGGGTTTGAAATGAGCCTGTCCACGGGGAAGGACAACGCTTCCCTAGACGTTCATGAGCCGCTCGACACGACCGGCAACCAGCCTGCGGTACTGCTCCCGGCCCCGACAGCCGAACCCGAAGCCGACCCGGAAAAAAACAACAGCTATTACCGCAGCGGTCAGGAGGACGTGCAGTCTCCCGAGGGCCTGCCGCGTATGGAGGCGCGGCCTGTGGACGAGGAGACCCGCCGCATTGCCGCCGCTCGAAGCCAAGCAGAAGACGCAGTGGTGCTGCTCTACTCGGAGTTCTCCCCCGGGAACCTGTTCACGCTGCTCCAGACTGAGGAACCTGCGCTCTACGAAAAGGTGCAGGCGCTGCACTGCGAGGAAGCGGACGGTCTGCTCCTCTATCGGACGGACTGCGGCACCGCGCTTGCAGTCCACGAATGGATTCTGGAGAATCTGCCCCATTCCGAGCAGATGGATCAAACCTCTGCGGAGGCGGAAACGCGGCTGCGTATCCGCATGGAGGCGCTTGACCCGCAGAGCGGGAGCCTGTATCGGATTATTACCTGGGCACCTCGCGCCAAGCCGATCGCATGGCCCACAGATTGGCCCGCAGATTGGGCTGTCCGTCTGCGTCTGGAAGAGAACTGGGAATTGTTCTTCCCGACCGAAGACTACGCGCCAAGTGCGGAAAAGCCCGCAATGCTTGCGTTTATGAAGGAGTAACGGAGCAACACAGAATCTCACAAAGGGCGGGCGCGTTGCAAAATAGCGCCTGATAAAACAAAGGCACCAGCTTTCCCCGAAAAAGGGGTTGGCCGGTGTCTCTGTTTGTGGTAATATTAAGGCAACACCGCACAATTCCCAGCACACATCTTGCTTGCGAATTTTTCGTCTGATCGTCCAAAAATCCTTGGAAATCCGAAAGGATTCCCTATATCGAAAAACGTCCGGTTTTACAACAAATATTCATTTTTCACTCTTAAGTCTTCAGGATTCATTTAGAAAATCCTGTCGGGGAAACTGAAGAATGAAGACTGAAAACTTAAGAATGAATCATACAAAGCGAAAATCCCGCCGACTGTCGTCGACAGGATTTTCGCTTTGGCGGAGTGGGAGGGATTCGAACCCTCGGACGGCTTTTGACCGTCACACGATTTCCAGTCGTGCTCGTTATGACCGCTTCGATACCACTCCATCTTCACTTGTCCGCGGCGGTTGCCCCCGCTTCGGCTTTGGCGTGGTCGTGCGCTCAAAGCTTTTTTATTATATAACATTGATCGATTCTTGTCAACTGTTTTTTCGTTTTTTCCGATGTTATTCTTTTTGTTTTCGCGGCGCACACTGCGCGCTACGGCGCTATCCTTCTTCCGGCTTCCATTCCCCCAGGGGAAGCTGCTGCGGTTGGAGGGTGCGGAGGGACGCAAGGGCTTCCAGACGCACGGTGCCGGCGCCCATGGAGATCAGGGCGTTGCAGCCGGGGCTGCCGTCCGCATGGACGAAGAGCGGGCTCCAGCCTCGGCGCAGGTTTTCCTGCGAGCCCTGCCATGTGCCGCCGCTGAGATGGGACTGGGCAACCAGCGTTTTCTCTCCCAGCGCGTGGATCAGGCGGTTGCGCTCCAACGCACGGTAGGCCACGATGGGAAGATGCCAGCCCCATTCGCAGAGATAGACCGTCCGCTCGTTTTCCGGGACGTGATCCTGAAGGCCGTCGGGGAGCACGGCTATCACGACGCCGCCCGCCGCGAGGCAGGCATTTTGCGCGGTCTGATCCGCGCCTCTCGCATTGCCGGACACCAGCGCATAGCCTTCGCGGGCCGCCAGCATCCCGACGCGCGCGGCAAAGACCGCCCCCTCGCTCGTCAACTCCCGGCTTCCGACCAATGCCACAGCAGGACGGGAGAGCAGGCTTGCATCTCCACGGCAGAACAGCACCGCAGGCGCCTGCTCTCCCAGACGGCGCAGTCTTGCGGGATAGGCAGCAGAAATGCGGGTGATCGGCTGAATTCCCAGCTCCTCTGCAATTGAGAGATAGTCCGAAAGCGCCTGCTCCCGGTTCATCAGCTCTACGATCCGTCGGGCTGTCTCGCCGTCATAGCCCAGCGCCAGCAGATCCGCTGCCTCCAAAGGGCGATCCGGCTCCGCAGGCGTTTCCGCCCGCGCCAGCACCCGCGCACGCAGGGTGCGAAACTGAGCCGGCGTCAGCGGCTTCCGTCCGTCCCCCAGCTCGGCACAGAGCAGGAGGAAGCCCCGTTCCGCCCCGGTCATCTGCGCCGACGCGCGGCAGGCGCAGCCTGCCGACGCTCCACAGGGACGAAGCCGGTCTCGGTAATCGCCACGGGCTGGACAGTGAAATGGCAGTATTTTGCAATCTCGTCGAGCTTTGCCTGCTCAGGGAAGCTGCCGATCACGGTATAGCTCACGCCCTTGCGCTTGGCGCGGCCCGTGCGTCCGATGCGGTGGACGTAGTATTCGTTTTCCTGCGGAACGTCGTAATTGATGACACAATCCACGTCGTCCACGTCAATGCCGCGCGAGGCCACGTCGGTTGCAATCAGAACCGGCAGCTCACCGCGGCGGAAGGCCTGCATGGTCTTCTCGCGCTGAGCCTGCGCGATGTTGCCGTGAATGCAGTCTGCGTTCACCCCGACCCGGCGCAGCTCGTCGGAAAGGCGCTGGCAGAGCACCTTCGTATTGCAAAAGATGATCACTCGCTCAAAGCGGCCCAGATACAAGATCCAGCGCACGGCGTTCAGCTTCTCCAGTGCCGGAACCGTGACGGAATACTGGTCGATGTCCGGCTTGCTCTCAGCGTCGGCCTTGACAGTGATCTCCACTTCATCGCGCTGGTACATCCAGGAGACGGTCATGACCTCCTGCGACATCGTTGCAGAAAACAGGCCGAGGTTGCGGCGGTTTGGAATCTTCTCGATGATTCCGGTTACGTCCTTGAAGAAGCCCATGTCCAGCATCCGATCCGCCTCATCGAGGATTACGGTCTGCACCCCGTCCAACCGAATCGAGCGGCGCTTGAAGTGATCCATCAGCCGTCCCGGTGTGGCGACCACGATCTGCGGCTTCTTTTTGAGCTGTTTGAACTGCGGTTCGAGCTTCTGCCCGCCGTACAGCACCGCCACGCGAACGGACTCGGAATGCGTCAGCAGACTGCGCAGCTCCTCTCCGATCTGGAGAGCCAGCTCCCGGGTCGGCGCAAGAATCAAGCCCTGCACCTCCTCAGAGGTCGGATCGACGTGTGCAATCATCGGAATGCCGAAGGCAAAGGTTTTTCCCGTCCCGGTCGGAGCCTTGGCAATGACATCCTTCCACGCCATCAGCGGGCCAATGGCCTCGGCCTGAACGCGGGTGGGATAGCCGTAGCCTTTTTCCTCCAGTGCAAGCATAATTGGCTCCGGAAGCCGGAGCGACTGAAATGTGATCGGTTCGTTCATATTGCGAATTCCTCTTTTTTGCGTTTCTTTTTTGTTAATGAACGCATGATTCCATAGAATATTGCCATCATACTATCATATTCAGACAAGATTTGCAAGTATGAGAAAATCTGTTGCATTTTTCGGCATTTGATGTTATAATAACGTGAAATTTGTCCAATCGCGAAATCCAAGCAGGGGGAATCTGTCTATGAGCTTTTCCAGTTTGTCTTTTTTATGGTTCCTTGCGGCGTTTTTGACACTGTACGGCCTGTGTCCGGAAAAATACCGGCGCTATCTGCTGCTTGCGGGCAGCGTGGTCTTCATCGCCTTCAACTCCATCACCGGTGCGCTCTGGGCGCTGCTCTTTGCGGCGGTCAACTTCGTGCTCGGCATCTGCATCCAGCGAACCAGCGCTCCTAAGGCAACCGTTGCCGCCGCTGTTGCAATCAACGTCATGGCGCTGGCAACCTTCAAGCTTGTCGGCGTCCTGCCGGTGGGTATCAGCTTCTACACCTTCTCCTTCATCACCTATTTGGTAGACATCGGACGGGGTCGGTTTGAAGCAGAATATGATCCGGTGCGCTTTGCCAACTTCTCCGTCTTCTATCCCAAGCTCCTGATGGGCCCGATCACCCGCTACGACGAGCTCGGCGCCGAGCTGGACCGGCCCAAGGCCAACCTGTCCACCTTGCAGAGAGGGCTGGAGAACTTTGTGCTCGGCTTTGCGATGAAGGTTTTTATCGCAGACAAGCTTGCAATCCTTTGGAACGAGCTGGTCACCATTGGATTTGAGTCCCTGCCCATGCCGCTGGCATGGCTTGGCGCGTTCAGCTTCAGCATCCAGCTTTTCATCGAGTGGCAGTCCTACACCCTGATGGCGGTCGGCATTGCCGGGATGCTGGGGTACCGTCTGCCGCAGAACTTCAACTACCCCTATCTGGCCCGCTCGATCGGAGACTTTTACCGCCGCTGGCACATTACCCTGATGCGGTGGTTTAAGGATTACGTTTATATCCCGCTCGGCGGCAGTCGGAGAGGGACGGTTCGCACCGTAATCAACATCCTGTTCGTCTGGCTGCTAACCTCCCTCTGGCATGGCCTTGGCTGGAACTTCCTGCTTTGGGGCATGTCGCTCGGCGTGTTTATCGTTCTCGAAAAGCTCTGGCTTGGGCCGATCCTCGCGCGGCACAAGATTCTCTCCCACATCTGGGTTCTGTTCCTGATTCCGCTGACGTGGGTTTGCTTCAAGATTGACAACATCACAGAGCTGGGCCTCTATTTTTCCCGCCTCTTCCCCTTCTTCGGCAGTGAAAATGTGGTCGGAATGAACATCTTCTGGGACAAGCTCCGGCTGTTCGCCGTCTATCTGGCACTGGGCATTCTGTTCTGCTTCCCCCTGCCCGAAAAGCTGGTGCATCGCTTTGGTCGGACCTGGATCGGCTCGATCCTGCTGGCTGCGCTGTTCTGGTACGCCGTCTATGAGCTCAAGCTCAGCGGCAACAATCCCTTTATGTATTTGAATTTCTAACAAGGAGTACCTGATACCATGAGAGAAAGAAGGTCACGGTCCAAAACCGCCTCCCTTGTCCGCGCTCCGCTGCTGTACTGCCTGCTTGCTGTCGGCATCGTTTTCTTTGTGGCCCTCGGTGTGAAAGCGCTCAAAGACAGAAATGCAGATGCGGAAACCTCAACCGCCCCCGTCACCACCGACATCTCCGCTGTGCAGACCAGCACAAGCACACAGACGGAGCCCACCGACACGCAGACCGTTCCCACCGACACGCAGACCGCTCCTAACGACACGCAGACCGTTCCCACTGATACGCAGACCGTCCCTACCGACACGGAAACCTTCGTGTCCGAAACGACGGATGCTGTCACCACCGTTCCTGAAACAACGGAGCCGGTCTCCCAGATGACGACGGTGGACGACACCTACTTTTCCGACGCCCTGTTCATTGGCGACTCCCGCACAGACGGGCTTATCGCCTTCAGCACCCCCGGCGCCTGCAAGCACTACTGCGGCACGTCGCAGTCGATCTACAAGATCATGGAAACCACGGAAGAAGCCTACGGCTTCAAGGGTCTGCGCAGTCTCCTGCAGGGTATGCAGTTCGGCAAAATCTATATCATGTTCGGCATCAATGAGTGCGGCTATCCCACCTCCTCCTTCGCAAAGAAATACCGCGAGGTCTATGATGAAATTCGCCTCTATCAGCCCGACGCGCTGATCTATCTCCAGAGCATCTGCTATGTGACGCAGGCGCGCAAGAATGCGGATTCGACCTTCTCCACCGCCAACATCAAGGAGAAGAACGAGGTCATCAAGGTGCTTGCAAACAATGTGGACACCTTCTATCTGGAGGTCAACGACTGTCTCAACGACGGAACCGACCACCTGCCCGCCGAATACACCGGCGACGGCGTTCATCTGAAGGCCAGCTACTATCGGCTCTGGCACGACTACCTGCTGGAGCACGCGGTTGTGAATGAAGCGCATCCGTGGGACGGTCAGGAGGCTGAGGGCTCTTCGATCGAGCATCCCTGAGATTCATACGAATCTTTGACGAAACGGCTCGATTCGTTCCGGCGGGAATCATCCCATCCTTCGTCGTCCTTGCCACTCGTCAAGCCCGCCTGCGTCCTTGGCCTCGTCTAGCACAATTCCTGCTCGGTTTACCCCTTCCATCCAACGAAGAAAGCGCTCCCTGCGGCAGATTCAATGCCGCAAGGAGCGCTTTCTTCTGTCTTTTGAGAATCAGCGTCCTTCTGAACGGTGGAGCGAACGAACCACGTCAATGTAGTCTCTGGCGTAACTGGACAAATAGCTGCCCCGGCGATCGGCCGCTACAAAATCCGAAACGACCCGGCCCTGCCCCACGCTGTAAACATCAATCGCCGCTCGCGCGGCGTGGTGGCGCAGGTGTGGCTCAAACACAAAGGAAATCCCGTAGCTTCGCGCCACAAGGCCCATGATGGCCGGAAGATTGGAGGTATAGACAACATTCTCGAAGCGGATATGCCGCTCCTGAACTAGTGTTCCGTTAAGTCTAAAAATGGCATGATCTGCGGCGCAGGATTCCGCCATACTTCGTTGTCGTCCTTGCCGGGCGTCAGCCCGCCTGCGTCCTCCGCCTCGTCTGGCGAAACCCTGCTTGCAGCTAATACAACTTT
>JAFYGM010000007.1 GCA_017543225.1 Oscillospiraceae bacterium | reverse complement strand
CGTAGGTCTTGGGAAGTTCTCTTGCCATATTCGTTCTCCTTTCGATCGAAAAACCGCCCCGAGCGTCAGCTCAGGGCGGCATAAAGATACCGTGGTACCACCTGAATTCCCGGCAAGGCCGGGCACTCTGCCTCTGTAACGGGAGGAACCCGTCCCGGAATACTGTCTTCCTCCGGGCCGCTCCGAAGCGACCTTCCGCCCTTGCCGCCGGGGACTTGCACCGACCGTCCTCTCTCTGCAGGCTGACAAACAAGCGTACTCCTCTTCATCCTTGCGTGTATGCCTGCATTTTACCGAATGAAACTCCGTTTGTCAAGCTTTTTTTCGTCTGAACGCAACGGATCAGCGACACGTCTGAAAAAAGTTCGTGACAATCTGCACATTATCGTTTATAATAAGCCGCAGAGGAAACGCATGCCGGGCGTGTCCGGCAGGAAGGAGCGGAACATGAAACGAATCCTGTCTCTGCTGCTCTGTGCGGTGCTGCTGCTGGCCTTGACCGGCTGCAAAAGGGCTGCCGGCGGCGCATACAAGCTGGACTATATCACAGCCGACGGAGTGCGAATGACCCCCAGTACCTTCGGGATGAGCATCTCCTTCACGCTGGAGGAGGAAGGACAGGGAACCGCAGTGTACAACGGCTCCCCCCTGGAGATTATCTGGGAGGACGAAGGCGGCAAGGTGACCTTGACCGGCCCAAACGGTGTGCTGGAATTCTCCAAGAGCGGCAAGACGCTGATTCTCCACAGCGAAGGAACGCTGATGTTCTTCACCCCGGTTGAGGAAGACGACTGAAACCTCCCTCCCCCGGACGGAGTGTGCGTCCGGGGGAGGGAGGCAAGGGCAATACCGCACAATTCCGCAAGCAAGATGTGTGCCGGAAATTGTGCGGTATTGCCCAAGGTTTATTCCCCGTTTTCCTGCCGAATCACCTTGCCCAGATTCCAGAGGTTTGCCGCCTTCGCAGCGGCCTCCTCGCGCTGGGCGCGGGTGCGGTATTCAAACGGCGCGGTCTGTGCGCCGCAGTCCATGCACACCGCGTAGACGCACCAGCCGTTTTCTTCCTCAAGCAAACCGGGGCCGCCGCAGTGCGGGCAGTCCTGAAGCACGAAGCGTTCATGCAGTTCCATTTGATTTTCCTTCCTTTCTGATTGGATGTACAGCGGCGCTCAGTTCTTCTTCAGCGTCAGGGCACGCAGCAGAAGTCCGGCCCCGATTGCAGCGGGAACCAGCATCAGGAACAGGTCCAGCAAAGAGCCGTGGAACGTCAGATGCGTACCGAGAATCATGGAAACAACCAGCATGGCGACCAGGATTGGCAGTACGATTTTGGTTGCCCTGTGCTGTGTCGCCACAAGCAGGATCACGTCGAGCAGAATCAGCGCGATCAGGATTCCGCCCGTGGAAACCTGCCCAAAGCGGTAAAACCCAAAGGAAAGGATTCTCGTGCTTTTGAAAAACATGAAGATGCCGAACGCAAGCAGCACCGTGCCGATCAGCGTCAGACGTTCTCTCTTTGTCAGCAATTGCTCTTCCTCCTGTTTTGAGAATTTCTGCCATTATAACACAGGAGAATAAAGAATGCAAGTACAAGCCAAACTGCATCCGAAGGAATCGTGTTTTTTCCGTTGAAACAGTTGCTTTTTCCCCTCAGATGTGATATATTTATAAAATGTGAAAACACAAGCTGGAGGTGTCGTCGGTGCTGGATTTGCACTGTCATATTCTGCCGGGTCTGGACGACGGCGCTGAAACGCTCGGCGTCAGTCTCGAAATGGCGGTCGTCGCCGCCCGTTCCGGCGTAGAATATATCTTTGCGACCCCGCATTGCAACACCCACGATGAGCGAAAAAACTATCGTTCCGCAGAGCTGATCGCCGCCTATCGAAGCCTGCAGTCCGCGCTCGACGAAAACGGAATTCCCATTCGTATTCTCTCCGGCGCAGAAGTGCTTGCAAGGGGCCGATTTGAAGCACATCTTGAGGCAGAGGCATTTATGACACTGAACGCTTCCCGATATCTGCTTTTGGAATTTTACTTCGACGAAGACCCAGCCTACATGGAGCATTGCTTCCGCGCGGTGGAAAACGCAGGAATGGTTCCCGTTGTCGCACACCCGGAGCGATATTACTGTCTCCAGCAATCTCCCGAGCTTGCCAACCTCTGGGTTGACCGCGGGCGCGTCCTGCAGGTGAACAAGGGCAGTATTCTCGGAGAACTGGGCGAGGGCGCCTACTTGACCTCTGCGCTGTTGCTGCGTCGCGGTCTGGTCTCTGTCATTGCCTCTGACGCACATCATTTCTACCATCGCAACCCCCACATGGGCGCGCTGCTGGAGGCGTTGGACCGTCGGTTCCCCGAGGTGGACGCGGAACGTCTGCTGCGCACGGTTCCCATGAAAATTGCAAAGGATCAATCACTGTAAGGAGAAGCAGAAAGCTATGATGAAACTGATTCGCACTGTGCTTGTTGTTCTGTTCTGTGCGGCATTGGTCGGTGCTTCCGTTCTGTTCTTTTACACCCGGACCACCGAAGACAACACCCCGCCGGAATTCCATATCGACACGGATCCGATTGAGATCAGCGTCACCGATCCGGCGTCGTCCCTGATGCAGGGGCTCACTGCCACCGACAATCGGGACGGGGATTTGACGCAGGAGATTCGGATTCGGAGCCATTCCTCCTTCATTCGAGACGCCGAATTCACAGTCTCCTATATTGTGTTCGATCAGGCCTCCAACTATTCCACCTGCTCCCGACACGCCCGCTACACGGACTACGTTCCTCCCCGCTTCCGTCTGACCCGGCCCATGACCTTCAACGTCAACGAAACAATCCGCTTTGACGGTTCGGTAATTGCAGAGGATCTGCTTGAGGGAGACATTTCCGGGCGAATCAAGCTGGAGAAGAGCACGGTTGTCAATTCGACCCCCGGCACTTATCAGGTCGTTCTGAGCGCAGCGAATCAGATGGGAGACACTGTGACGCTGCCCCTGAGCATTCAAATTGTCGATAACTCCCGCACCAGAGCCGAGATCACCCTGCGCAAGTATCTGGTTTACACAAGCGCCGGCGGGGAGCTGGACTTCTCCCAATTTCTGTCCAAGGTCACCGATCCGATGGAAAAGGATCAGGACGCGGTGATTTCCCTTTCCTCCGTTACGATTAATGATTCCAATGTTCGTCTTTCTACACCCGGAACGTATGAGGTTTACTATTACTACACCGGTATCTCCGGTGAAACTGCCACGGCGATTCTCACCGTGGTCGTAGAATGAGAGGTCACGCCATGATGCAATCTCGCGACCATTCCATTGTTTGGCAAGAAATCGAGCCGTATTGTATTCTTCGACGGATCTGGAAGAATTTCTGGATGGTTCTGATGAGCGCCGGGTTATTTGCGCTGTTGGCCTATATCGGCACAGCCCTTTTTGTGCATCCGTCTTACACCTGTTCGGCAACCTTCGCGGTCACGCCAAGGAACACATCCACCCAGTCTGCCTCGGCGGTGACTGCTTCCGCCACAAAACAGTTCTCTGATTTTCTCTCCGGGACCATCCTGACCAGTCGTGTGCAGCGTCTGCTCGGGGAGGACGCCGCCGACGCAACCGCCACATCTTCCGTTGTCGAGGATACCAATATCATTCTTCTTACCGTATCGGCTCCAAGCCCTCGCAGCTCCTACTATATGTGCAAGGGAATTCTGGATCACTATGAGGACTATTCCACCATTATCTTTTCCTCCCTCTCGCTGGAGCTGCTTGTATCGCCTTCCGTCCCGGACAAAGGGGTGCTCCAATCGATTCAGCGTCGCGCGATTCTTTATGCTGCCCCGCTTGGCGCGCTGGCAATGATCCTGCTTCTGAGCTTCCTCTGCATCATCTCCGGAACGTTGCAGACGATCACAGGGGCAAGAAATCAGGTGGACGGAACGCTGCTGGTCACGCTGAACCATCAGCATAAAAACAAGACGCTGCGCAGTGTGCTGAAAAAGCAGAAATCCTCTCTTCTGATCTCCAATCCCACCACTTCCTTCCTTTATGTGGAAACAATTCACCAGCTTCGCACGCAGGTTGAACACGCATACCGGCAGCACGGCTGCAAAACCTTTGCGATTGCATCCGTCGGAGAGAATGAAGGAAAATCCACCGTGGCGGCCAACCTCGCTCTGAGCCTGGCTCGGCGGCACAAGAAGGTCCTTCTGGTGGACTGTGACCTGAGAAAGGCCGCCCAGCACTTGATTTTCGAAGCACAGCCGGATCGAACGCAGACAATCACCGCGCTTCTCAAGGAGCCGTATTCCAAGGAGCGTCTGGAGGCGTGCATCCATTACCGGAAAGCCGATAACCTGTACCTGCTGTTTGCCTCCAATGTTTCGCGGCACTCGGGAGAGCTGCTTGCTTCGGAACAGATGAAGACGCTTCTGAACGACTTGCGCAGCGAGTTTGAATATATCATCCTTGACTCCTCCCCGATGAGCTTTTTCGCAGACGGCGAGGTTCTCTGCGATTTGGCAGACGCCTCCATTCTCACCGTGCGTCAGGATCTTCTGCCGGATCGCACTGTCAATGACGCAATCGACACGCTGAATCGCTGTCATGCGCGTTTCCTCGGCTTTGTGTTCAACGACGTCCGGTCGGTCAATGTTGCCGCCAGTCTGCTCGGCGGTCATCGCTACGGCTATGGGTACGGCTACGGGCGCGGCTATGGGTACGGCTACGGCTACGGCGGATATAAGAACAAGTATTACGGCTACGGCTACGGTAAGCGTCCAAATCAAAAGGACGTCAATGACGCAGCGGACGCAACGTCAGAAGACCACAACGCCGCGCAGGATTCTGTCACGCTCGCCACCAGCAGAAAGAAGGAGGATTGACAAGATGAACGAAAAAGCAAAGCAATCATCCAGTTTCAATCTTTCTATTTTTTGGCACAATTTTGTCCGCGTGTTTTCAAGACTCTTCTGGATTCCCCTGCTTCTCTGCGTACTCATGGCCAGTTACCGAATCCGTATGGGAAAACAAAACTACGTTCCTTACTATGAAACCTTCGCAGTCTACCGTGTGTCCGCCCAACAGAGCGGGAGCATGGACATCAATAACCTCGGTTTTCGTTTGGATTCCAATGCCGCACTCACGCTGGCAAACAATTATCCTTACGTCATGTCCTCAGACTATGCCAAGAGTCTGATGCTGTCAACGTACAGCACCGACAAGCTTCCTTCCAATGTCTACTGCCGCGCAGAGGCAACCCTGTTAATTTTCATCTCCAGAGGCTCCACGCCAGAGCGTGCGCACGACGGTCTTCTCATGGCGACCGACGTTTTCCCAAAGGCGGGCGAAGAGATTCTGGGCACCTTTCGTTTGGATATGTTCGAGGAAGGCCCCATGCCGACCCAGCCTGCAAACTATTTGAGTCTCGTACGGCCTGTCATTAAGTGGGGCCTCTATGGAATCATTGCAGGTCTTTCCGTGATTCTGCTGTTTGCATACCTTCGAAAAACCGTCCACAATTCCGAGGATCTGCGCGAGCTGCTGAACATTCCCTGTCTCGGTCTCTTGCCGCAGGTTCGATTCAAGGCAAGGAGCAAGGGCGACAAAACTGTGCTTCTGACCAACGCCCACCTGAATGAGGGCTACATCGAAGCAGTTCGCTCGATTCGCTTCCAACTCCTCAAGGAGCTGGAGAACCAGCCTGCCAAGGTCATTATGATTAACTCCACCAGCCCCGGCGAGGGCAAAACCACAATCTCCGCCAACCTTGCACTGGCCTTGGCGGAGCAAGGCAACCGCGTGATTCTGGTGGACTGCGACCTTCGAAAACAGTCTTTGAAGGATCTGTTCGGCATCACGACTCCCACCGATGGACTGGTCGAATTGATCGCCGGAAAAGTGACCGATCTCGACGCTGTCCTGTCTCCCGTGGAAGGCTCCACACTGCGTCTGGTTTGCGGCGACAAAATTGCTCAGCAGCCCCTCAATTTCCTCGCTTCTCCCCGAATGAAGGATATCATGAAAGAATTGCGTGATCGTGCCGATTATGTAATCGTGGATACAGCGCCCAGCGGCCTGCTTTCCGACGCAGCGAGCATCTCTCAATGGATCGACGGCGTGATCTTCGTCGTCCGTCAGGACTACGTTTCGCGCACCGCTATTCTGGACAGCGCCAGTAGCCTGAACAGCATGGATATTCGCTTTCTGGGCTGTATCCTCAACCAGACCATCCATTCCACCAGCGCCTCCGGCTACGGATACACCGGACGAAAGGGGTACGGTTACGGCTACGGCTACGGCTATGGCTACGGTTATGGCTACGGAAAGAGCAAATACGGAAGCAAATACGGAGAAAAGGACGCTGAGAGTACAACGCATTACCAGAAGTAGTGGGAGAAAAAAGCTCTCCGGTTCGAGAATTCCGGCATAGAAAAAGGCCTGCCACACGATGTGGGCAGGTCTTTTTCTATGCCGGAATCAGCCTTCCAGCGCCGTAATCTTATCGATCCTGCGCTGATGCCGTCCGCCTTGGAACTCCGTGTCCAGAAAAATGTCGATCAGCTCCATCGCCATAGCAGGCGGTGTAATCGCCGCGCCGAGCGCCATCATGTTGGCGTTGTTGTGCTGTCTGGTCAGGCGAGCACTCATATGGTCGTGAAGCAGCGCGCAGCGAATCCCTCGCACTTTATTGGCCACGATGGAAACGCCGATTCCTGTCGTGCAGCAGACGATTCCCTTCTCGCAGGCTCCGGAAGCAACCGCCTCTGCCGCCGGCGCGACAAAATCGGGGTAGTCGCAGCTATCCTTGGTATGGGTTCCAAAGTCGCGGTACGCAATTCCCTTCGCGTCCAAATGCGCCTTGATCGCTTCTTTCAGCTCCAGAGCGCCGTGGTCACACGCCAATGCAATCATGTTGATTTCCTCCTTGGAAGTATTTCAGTTATTTCAGGCGATTCAGCACGTCCGCAGCCAACGGGATGCTCCATGCGCCAATTTGAAGAAACAGATACCAGCAAATGCCGGTGGCAGCCATCAGAATGCAGATCCAGCGCTTTTTCCCCAACTCCGCGTCTGCGAGGATTCCGCCTGCTGCCAACGCAAGCGGAAGGGTCAGTTGACAGGAACCGGTGATCAGCCAGAACAGCACCAGCGCTGCACACAGGATCAACACAAAGGCCCCACGCGCGTTGCGCCGCCTGACTCCAAGAATCCATTCCGAGAAGCATCCCCAGAAGCCAAAGCCCAAGAGGGGTGCATCCATCAGGAGTGCCACGACCATGTCGGTCGTCGGCATTTTGAAGCAGTTGACGCTTCCGGACAGAATCATGGACAGCACCGCAAAGAGCTTGGAGGGCTTGAGCGTCGAAAACAGCGCAGAAAAGCGGAAGCCCATCAACACAAACCAGTAGAGAACCGTAGCGAGGAAAAGGGTCAGAAGCCACACAATTGCCGCAACTACTACGGCCCCGATCAAGTTCCGCACGGAAAGAGATCCGGTGCGGTAATAGTGAAGCAGCTTAAACCAGTGCGCCGCCACAAACCCGACTGCCAGCCAAATCATACCGGACATCATGGCGATCATCGGCGCAAACAGCAGACAGGCTGCAAAATAGGGTACCTCTCCCAGAAGATCCTTTCTCTCCATCCGCAGGTAGAGCAGCAAAAGGAACAGCGCTGCCGCGAGAAAACAGGAACCGCCGTTCCCGCGGATCGGAGAGGCCGCAAAGAGCAGCGCAGCAGGCAAGGCCGCCCATGCGCTGTCAAACAGCGTTTCCAGCAGAAGATAGACGGCTGCGGAGCCAAAGGCATGCACAAGGAGCCGCGGAACAATGTAGCGCGTGGAATAAGCCTCCGTCAAGCCACACGAGAGCGCCTTTGAAACATTGATCATTGCACAAAAGGAGGCCAATACAGCAAAAGCAGGAACCGCCAGCAGAATCGTCCATTGCATCCTCGGCGTCCCGAATGCCTCCTTCCGAAACGGGAAGGCGGCTGAGCGATAGTTTCGAACCCATTCCAGCGACTTTGGCTTCAGCTCCGCGGCGCGGGCAGCCGTCACACGCAGCCACAGGCCGAGTACCAAAAACAGAAAACAGCCTGCCATAACCGGCAAGTAAGACGATAGTTGGTTTTCAGAAAGCATAACTCTCCCCTCCTGCGTCAAGTATATCAGATTGATCCCGGATTGGCAATGGTTTTTCCTTTTTTTCACAAACATTTTTCGAAAAAGGCGGAACGATTTGGAAGATTCATCGTCTAAACAGTATCTCTCATCTGCAAGGAGGAATCTCTATGAGAACGAAAAAGCACCTTACTGCCCTTGTATGCGCCGCGCTGTTGACTGCACTTTTGGTTGGCTGCGGCTCCCCTGCTGCGCCGACGGAATCCACCACCACAGAATCCAAGCCGGTTTCGACGGTCCCCGTCGAATCGACCACTGCTGTGTCCGCGCCGCCTGTCTCCTCGGAGGTCGTGCCGGAATTTCGCTTTACCCGCGAGAATTTCCCCCGGCTGGACGGCTCCACGGCCTGCCTGCCGATGGCAGAAGCCGTTTGCTCCGTACTTCTGGGCGAAGAGCGAGAATCCGTACAGGATCTGATCCATTTCAACCGCACCACGCAGTCCTTCCGGAATCTCATGGAAGGCAATTGCGACCTGCTTCTGGCCGGTCAGCCCAACGCCGCAGTTTTTGACGAAATGAAGGAACAGGGCTTTGCCTATGACATCGAACAGCTTGGCACAGACGCCCTGATTTTTCTGGTGAACGAGGCAAACCCGGTGGAGAATCTCACGACGGAACAGCTCCGAAAAATCTACACGGGCGAGATCACCAACTGGAAGGAAGTCGGCGGTCTGGACGCCCCCATCATCCCCTTGCAGCGCAACGAGGGTGCAGGCTCGCAGGCGCTGATGAAGAAGCTGGTCATGCAGGACACCCCGCTGATGGAGGCCCCGGAGGAATACGTCCCCGGCTCGATGGGAGACCTGATGACCGCAGTCAAGAGCTACGACAAGAGCGCCAACGCGATCGGCTACTCCGTCTACTACTACGCCCACGATATGGAAATGGCGCAGGGGCTTAAGCTTCTGAAGGTGGACGGCGTCGAGCCCAGCAAGCAAACCATCCGGGAAAGAAAATACCCCCATCTGAACGCCTACTACTGCGTCATTGCACACGACGCTGCGGCGGACAGCCCCACCCGCATTCTCTACGACTGGCTGGTGACAGAGGACGGGCAGCGTCTGCTGGACGCGGAGGGATACGTTACAAACCAATAAGGCCTCGCCTCTTGCAGCCTGCGAAAAAAATGAGAACGGAGCGTGATTGGAATGAAACTTCGTCTACTCGCAATTCTCTGCCTGCTGTTGCTTCAGCTCTCCGCCTGTACCCAGCCGCAGCCGGCACAGACGGGAACGGCATCCGCGAACCCGGTCTCGGAGTCTGCGGCACAAACAACCGTCCCGACGGTGCCAGACACCACCGCAGCCAAGGAGCCCCCGCTGTTTTCCGGTTCCGTCACCACAGGAGGGCTGCACGTCCATACAGATGTTTCCGCTTATCGGCCCCGCACCTCGCAGGCCGTCTACACCAGACTGTCGGATGGACCGCTGGAGAAATTCGTCCCCTCCGAAGACTACGGCGCGGTCTATCCCTATGCAGCGGCCCAGCTCTACAGTTCCTCGGAAGACGGGTTTAGCTGGCCATGCGGCGATTACCTGGGCTTTGTGGATGCCGGTGGACGGATTCTGACCGACGGAATCTACACCAGCATCCAACCGGCAACGATTTACGACTACGATGCGTTTGGGGATCACATCCGGCGTCTTCCGATCTGGATCGTGTCAAGGGTCGATCCCGCCAACGTCCACAGGGAGCAAAATGAGGACGGAGGATCTTGGGTGGACGGAACCGCCAGTGTCGGCGCGGTTTCCATGGACGGGCGCTTTATGCTGCCCTGCGAGTTTGTGTCCATCTTCCCTACGGAGGCCGGACTGATCTGCTATCGGAGTATGAACGAGCCTGATTTCTCCGTCTATGATCTGGAGGGAAGGCTTTGCTTTACGAGCGAAAGCCTCTTCTCGGAAGAAACCCCCGGCGCCGTTGGCATTGACTACGGAGAAGACCTGTATCTGATCACGCTTTACGACAAGGACGCAAATAGCACCTGCTGGTTCTGTGACACAGACGGAAATAAGGTGCTGGGCCCCTATCGTGCAGCTGCGGCCTTTCACGGGGGCTTGGCCTGCGTCAGCCTCGATGCGGAAAACTACGGCTATATCCGCAAAGACGGAAGCTGGGCCATCTCTCCGACGTTCGTGTCCTATTATACCAGTTTCCAAAACGGGCTGACCCTTCAAAAGCTGACGGATGAAACAGAGGTCGTTTTGGACGCCTCCGGCAACACGGTGTTCCACGCCGAGCCGGACGTTTGGATTTCCCTCACTCCCTGCGGCTTCTCTACAGAACGAAGATACGGGAATACGACGAGCTTCTATGATCGGGCAGGCAATCTGCTCTGCGAGGGCGAGAAAATACAGTGGCTTGACGCGGAAACCTTCTACGAATTCAAAGACGGCGATCTGCATGTTTTTCGTCCGGGCGGAGCCGAGCTGACCATTCCCTCCTACGCAGACGTCTATCTGTCCGCCCTGACGATCCCGCTGGACGGAACCCTGCAAAAGGGGTATCGCGGCATCAACTATGGTACGAATCAAGCCATCTTTATCCCCGAGGATCTCTCGACCTACACCGAGGAGTCCGCAGACGAAACCGCAAGGTCTTATTATGATTTGAACGACGAATGTGCCGAGGTGGTTTGGCATGTTCTGCAGGATGGAAGCGCCTGCATTGCCCAAAACGATCAGGGGCAGACGCTGCAATACCGGCTTGACTTGCAGTCCTCCGCACGCTTCATGGGGGACCGGATCATGCTCCTGACGAGCTCCGCCTGCCAATACTATGACCGGGCAGGCAATCTGCTCTTCTCCTATCCGCTGAACACGGACGACTGATTCAGGCACCCTATGACCGACGGAAGCCGGAACCCCGCGCGGGGTTCCGGCTT
>JAFYGM010000074.1 GCA_017543225.1 Oscillospiraceae bacterium | reverse complement strand
ATGGCATGATCTGCGGCGCAGGATTCCGCCATACTTCGTTGTCGTCCTTGCCGGGCGTCAGCCCGCCTGCGTCCTCCGCCTCGTCTGGCGAAACCCTGCTTGCAGCTAATACAACTTTTAGACTTTCCGGAACACTAGTTTTTTATTTCTCGTATGCCACCACAACACGGCGATTCGGCTCCGTGCCGATGGAGTAAGTGGTAATGTTGGGAACGTCCTGCAAGGTGGCGTGGATGACGTGGCGCTCATAGGCGTTCATCGGCTCCAGCGTCAGGTTCTTGCGGTACTTGACAACCTTCGCCGCCATCTTTCTGGCCAGATGACGCAGGGATTCCTCGCGCTTGCCGCGGTAGTTCTCGGCGTCCACGGTGACGCGGGTGCGCTTGGACGCACCGTGGTTCAGCGCATAGTTTGCCAAATGCTGAATCGCGTCAAGCGTCTCGCCCCGGCGTCCGATCATCGCGCCGAGATCCTCGCCGGTCAGCTCGACGCCGATGGTCTCGTCGTCCTTGCGGAAGGCGTGCGGCACAGCGTCGGACTCCATGCGCTCCAAAAGGCCCTTGAGGAAGGTCTCGACCTGCTCCTCCTGAGAACCGGGTTCCACAGGAGCAAAGCTTCTGGGCACAGCGGGCGCTTTTGGGGCAACGGGCTTGGGTTCTCTGCGCGGCGCGTCCTTTTTGGGCGCGTCCTTCTTCGGAGCGGGCTTCCTGAGCTGCTCCGTCTTTTCCAGCTTGGGCGCTTCCTTGCGCACAGTCTCAACCTTGGGCAGCTCCGGCAGCACGGGCGGCTTGGGCATTTCCAGCGGTTTCTCCAGCCTGGGGGCCAGCTTCTTGGGCTTGCGGGAGGCGGCGGAAAGGGCGGGCTCCGGCTCGGCGGGCTTGGGATCGGGAACCTCGTAGGTTACCTTGACCTTGGCAGGGCTGGCGCCGATGCCAAGGAAACCGGACTTCGCATTCTCCAAGACCTCCACGGAAACGGCGTCCCGCTCCAGCTTCAGCTCGGCAAGGGCGGCGTTGATCGCAAGATCAATGTTCTTGCCGGTGGTGATGATATATTTCTCCATAGTCTTTCCAGTTACTCCTTGTTGTTCTTGTAACGGTTGGGATCATAGTTCCGGCCCCGGCGATAGGGACGGTCTCCGTCGAGCTTCTGCTGTTTGGCCTCCTGCTCGGCTTCGCGCTCTTCCTCCGTGCGCTGCGATTCCAGATAAGCGGCTTCCTTGGCAGCCTGCTCGTTCTTCTCACGCTGCTGGAGCTTTTTCTTGCTGGCGCTGCCGATCATGCCGTCGGGGTTCTCGGCGCGGCGCTGGGCGCGCAGGCGCTCGCGCTCGGCCTCCAGCTTCGCCTCCTCGGCGGCCTTGGCCTGCTTGACCGCATCCTCTGCGTCATAGACCTTTTTATAGTGCTTGGTCAGGAAGTAGTCCTGCACCGTGCGCACCACGCTCTGCACAAACCAGTACAGAGACAGGCCGGCGGGCGCGATGAAACCAATATAAAGGGAGAACAGCGGCCCCATGAGAATCATGGTCATGTTGTTCTGCTGAGACTTCTTGGCCATTTCGAGGTCCTGCTCGCCCTTTTCGTTGACGATCACGGTGTTGTTCTGCTTCTGGCCCAGCCAAGTCGAGAGCAGGCTGAAGGCGCCGGCAAGCATGGGAAGCAGGAACTGACCGATGGAGTTCCAGACGCCGTTGACGGTGAAATACTGCCAGAACATCAGGTGGGGAACTGTGGAAAGCTCCACGCCCAGAAGCCGGGTATTCATGGACACGATCTCGGGAGAGATGGCGGCAAGCTCGGACTTCACCGCATTGACAAAGGGCAGCGCCTCCATCTGCCAATAGAAGCTCGTGGCATTGAGGTTCGCCAGTGCGCTGTTGGGATCGGCAAGGAAGGCATTGTTCCGGGCGGTAATGAAGATGTTCTGAATCTCCGCAACGGTCTTGGCCGAGGCGTCGCCGTGGAACATCAGCCATGTGATGGGCTCACGAATGATATAGAACAGGGGAAGCAGCAGCAGCATGGGCAGCAAAGACCAGAGGCAGCCGCCGCAGCCGCTCGCGCCCTCGTCCTTGTAAAGCTGGTTGACAGCCTGCTGATAGCCCGTCTTGTCGTCGCCAAACTTGGCCTCCAGAGCCTTGACGCGGGGCGTCAGGCGGGACATCTTCATCATGCCCTTCTTTCCCTTGGCGGTGGGATAGAACAGAAGGATCTGCACAATCAGTGCAAAGAGGATCAGGGAAAGGCCGTAGTTTCCGGTCAGGTCATAGAGCCATTTCAGAAGGTAGGAGAAGGGCAGCTTGACATAGTCAATCAGGCCCATCTTGACCTCTTCGGAGAGGCTGGCGGTCTCCACCAGCTTCAGGGTTCCGTCTTCATTGGCTGCCTGCGCCCCCGTGTTCGCCATACAGCCGGTGAAGACCAGCAGGAACAGAACGACCACAAGGCTGAGGCAGAGCATGCGGGAAAGGTTTCGTTTCTTCATTATGTGTTCTCCAATACACAGGTTGCTGACCGCGCTCTGCGGTCGCATTTGGAACGCGCGCGTTGCGCTTCCGCCCATCAAGGCACAGGATCGAAATAGTCTCTCTTGGAATACGGATGGCAGCGGCAGAGCCGTCTGGCAGCGAGTGCTCCGCCCTTGAGCGCACCGTATTTGCCGATGGCCTGCGCAGCATATTCGCTGCACGTTGGCTCAAAGCGGCAGCGCCGGGGATAGGCCGGCGAGATCTGGCGCTGGTAGAAGCGAATCAGGGCAAGCATGAGCTTTTTCATTCAGACGCCTCCTCCCGAAGCAGATGCAGCTTCCGGCACTGGCGCAGGAAGCTATTTCCCATCGCAGCAAAATCGCCGTTTATGGCGGCGGTACGGGCCACGATCACAATGTCGTAGCCGCGCTTGAGCCGAGCCTCATGCAGGCGGTAGGTTTCCCGGATACGGCGGCGGGCACGGTTGCGCTCCACCGCATGACCGAGCTTGACCCCGGTGGTAATGCCGAGACGGTTTTCGTCGGTTCCGTTGCGCCGGGCGTAGACAACGACAAAACTGCCAACGGCGCTCTCGCCCTTGGCATAGAGTCTGCGGAACACATGATTCAGTTTCAGCGAAACCGTATATTCCACGGAACCCATCTCCTGCCTTGTTTTTCTCGGCCTTGCCTCAGGATATGGCTTCGGGGCGAACAGATGGTCCATCCGTTCACCCCGAACGCTTCAAAGGCAATTCAACGGACTGCCTGACCGTTTTCCAATCTGCTTACGCAGAGATGACGGCTCTGCCCTTGGCACGACGGCGAGCAAGGACCTTGCGGCCGTTGGCGGTAGCCATTCTCTTTCTGAAGCCGTGGACTTTGGATCTGTGACGCTTTCTGGGCTGATAGGTACGCAGCATGGTGTACACCTCCTATGGTAGAATATGCTCAACAGCTGTGAAACAGCCGCAGCGAGTGAATCCGGAGCCCGAAGGCTCATTCGGCGTATATTATATCCTGTTCGGGGGGGAAATGTCAAGTAAAATTTTGGAATCTTCGGGGTTTCCTCTGCGCTTGCGGCGGAGCCGTTATTCAGACTCTTTCTTCCAATCCGTCAGCTTCTCCTCAAGCAGGCGATCCAGCTCTTCCAGAAAGGGCATATCCTCAAAGCAGCCCTTCCCTGCTTCGTCGCCGCGCGGAGGATCGTCGGCAGCAGCCGTTTCCGCAAGGTCGGCAACCTCCGCAGGCATTCCATCCGTCTGGGCGGACGGTTCTGAAGCTCCCGCCTCCGCCGTGATCTCGAATGCTTCCGCCTCCGTCGGCATGTCCGCCTCTGTCAATTCCTCCCCTGCCTCCGGCGCAGTCGGCGCGTCCGGCCCGACATGACGTCCGGAATACACGGTCACGTCGGCGTCTTCGTCTTCGTCGGACGGCTCGGATGCAAACATGGCATCTGCGGTCAAAAGCGCATCGGAAACCGGGGTTCTTCTGGTCGTCCGGGAGGCGTCCGGCGCGGGGATCGGCTCAGCGGAAGGAGGCGCATCCGGGGGCGGCGTGTG
This sequence comes from Oscillospiraceae bacterium, assembly GCA_017543225.1. Taxonomy (GTDB): domain Bacteria; phylum Bacillota; class Clostridia; order Oscillospirales; family Oscillospiraceae; genus JAFRPC01. Next base: position 16,391 of record JAFYGM010000074.1, on the reverse strand, counting down.
CCCGTCCTGTCTGGGATCGGACAGGGAGACCGGAACCTTCACGATGGGAGGCTGGGAGAAGCGCAGCAGCAGGGAGAGGATAACCAGGGCCAGAAATGTCGCCAGACAGACGACGCTGATTTTGAGTCCCAGCGAGAAGCCGGGCGTTTCATAACGCAGAACGATTGCGTGCATTCCGGGCTCCAGATGTGCGGCAATCATCGCGCTGCCGACCGGCGTAATCCGGGCAGGCTCGCCGTCCACCGTCAGCGTCCAGCCGTTGTCGTTCGGAATCGAGAGGTACAGAAGCCCCGCTTTCCGGACGCGAACCGCACCCTCGATTCGGGTATCACTGACCAGCAGCGGCACCATTGAGCTGTCAGACAGGGCTTTATATGCCTCGTCGAACACCTCAGAGCGGAACATCGCTGCGCCGAGCGTCACGCTGCCGTCCTTGTCCTGCTTGGCCCGGAAGCGGAGACTGACCACGTCGCCCTTGGAGAAGACGCCCATACAGCGGTTATAACCGTAGGAATCTGACCAGGTATACTGGCGCTCCCCGTCGAGATAGCAAATCAAGTCGCTCATGTTGGAGCTCTTGGAATAGATGCAAAGCATCCCGTCCTCCGGGATTTCGATGGAGGCTTCCACATAGTTGCTGTCGTCACAGTCCCCCTTCACCCGGAAGGAGGTGGAGGTGCGGGCGCTCAATTCTGCATTGCCCACTGCCTTGACATCGTAGGAGGGAATCTGGCTGTAGAGCTCGGTTTCGATTCCGGTCATCTCCCGGAACAGGCGGTTGAGCCGGTCAAAGGGCAGGCCGGCATTTTGGGAAGCGTCGTATTCGAGCGCTTTGTCTCCGACCATGAAGCCCAGAGAAAGATGGGACAGATTCTCCAGCAGAGTCACATCGCCCTCCCAGGCAACCTCATGCAGATAGGGATTGTCCACCTTGCGGTCTGTGCGGTCAATCACATATTTCAGGCCGAGCAGCAGGTTGGTGAAGGGATCGGCCTCCTGATAGACATAGCGATTTCCCGCGACCGAGGCCGCGAGGCCGATGCTTTGCAGGAAGGCGGATACCCGGCTGTTGGCAGCCGAGGAGAACACGGAGATTCCATTGTAACCCAGCAGAGTGCCGTCGTTCAGGGTCTGCTTCATGGCAACCTCAGCGCGCCAGAGATCGACGTTGTCGGCCTCGCGCTCCTGCATTGCTTCAATCGCGGCGCGGGTATCGTCTTTTTTCGAGGGATAGTAGGCGGAATCCGTAAATCCGATCTTGCTGATGCCGAGAATCGCGCAGCCGAGAGACTCCGCCAGCATCACAATGCAGAGGCCGAGCACCAGCGCCTGCTTGTGGATCACGCGGAACACATAGAACAGCAGCAGGCCCATCGCAATCAGGCCCACAGCCGTCGTTGCCAGATATGCCAGCGGCTTGCCGCCCGCAACCACACAGCAGACCAGAATCGTCACCGCAACAATCAGCCCCGTGGCCCGCCAGCGGGACAGATGCTCAATCTGGGTATAGGCGCGGAAAGCCATAAAGATAACCGTAAACGACCAGAGGAAGCTGAAGCGATAGGGCAGCATATTGGGAAAGTGCATCCCGTGCCAAACATAGTCCAGCGTGCGGAACAGGAAGCTGTTGGCAAAGAAGAGGAGCAAAAGCACGGTAAAAATCCGCTCGCGGCGCGGAATCCGCTTGCAGAACAGATAGGCCGTCGCCAGAATCAGCGTGAAGAAGCCGCAGAAGATATTTGGCAGGCCCTCCATCGTGGTCGGCTCGGTCAGCGTCCCGGTGTTGGAAATCACGTCGCGCAAGCCGAGCAGAGGGATGCGGAAACCGGCAAGGAAGGAGCCGATATAGCCATAGCGCAGGGTCAGCAGCGACGCATGCAGCCCGATCCACCCCGGCGTAAAGGTCGTATCCTCCACAAAGGAAGGGGCCTCCGTGCCGAAGAAGGTAAACAGCTTATGAAGCTCTCCACGGTTGACCAGCTCCATTCCGGCGCTTTTGGCAAGGGCGGGGATGCGCACAATGTTCATGGCGTTGTCTTCCGGGAAGTTGTTGACGGCGGAGGAGGTGGATTGCAAGCCGATATAGGCCGGGATTGTCAGCGCAGCCGTCATGCCGATGGCGATCAGCGAGCAAAGAGCAATCCGCCAGAAGCGCGTCCAGAAGCCGGCCAGATCGTCCCAACGGACGACGTGCCAGCCAATGAAAAGCAACAGAACGAAAACGCAGATAAAGAGACCGATGTAGTAGCTGCAATAGACGGACAGGGCCAGACTTGCCACATACAGGACACAGCGCCGTTCCTTGAGCAGGCTGAAGGTGCCGAGCGTCACCAGCGGCAGCAGGGCCACGGTGTCCAGCCAGATGGCGTTCCAGTAATAACCCATAAAGAAGGCGCAGAACGCATAGGCCGTGGAAAAGAAGACCACGACCAGCTCCTCGCGTCCGAAGACCTTGCGCAGGAAGACCGCGCAGAACAGCCCCGCAAGACCGAGTCGGACCAGCACCGTCAGGGTATAGTAGGGCAGAAGCAGACTTTCGGGGAGAATGACCGCAGGGAGGTTCAGCGGGCTTGCCAGATAATAGGCAAACAGCGAAAGGTAATTGGTTCCCATTCCCGTCGTCCAGGAGTGGAAGAGGGATTGCCCGTTCTGGAGCCGGGAACGCAGATCCAGGAAGAAGGGGTAGTATTGATGCCACTGGTCATGGGCGAGGATCATCTTGCTCCCAAAGGGAATGACGCCGGAGACCGCCCACATTACAGCCATCAGCAGGAAGGGAAGGAAAAATGCAGTCAGATAGAGGGTGCGCGGCTTCCGGGGACGACTGAGAAAATCCCCGGCAGCGTCCACTCTGCTGCGGCTCCCCCGACCCAGAGATTGTATCATCATGGTGTTCACCTCTCAAGAAAAAACCGGAAATCCGGAAAAATCCACAATCCTGATGTATTATATCATAGATGCCCGGAAGTTTCAATCTGCAATTTTCTTTCTCCGATCCATGTATGTGTCAAGTGTTGATTGGCAAGATGATTCCCGCCGCGGATGCTCCAATTCCCTCTTGTCAAAGTCCAGATTTCCTGTTATATTCCTCTTGCCACCCCGTTTCGTGTTTGTCTGGACAACGAACACGATCCCACAGGATGGCAAGAGGAGGGGCTTCGGCCTTTCCTCTTTTTTCGTCGTTTGCCAATACGAATGATTCACCAAGTACAATCAACCTTAACGCCGACCGCCCCAGTGATCGCATCCTCCGGGACGCCGATCTCACCGACCTGTTCGGTCTGCTCTGACAAAGCTGTGCTGCGTATCACTGCTTCGGGCATGTTCGGGACCTTTCCGCGTCCCGGATATGCCCGTAATTGTTTGAATGTGTATCTCCTTAATACCCTCTGACAGAAAAAGTCAGGTTGTCAATACTGCGTTTTTTCAAAAAACCAAAAAGTTGAATAAAACACGGATACTGCTGCGGACAGTACCCGTGTTCGTTTTTGGTACGAATCGAATGATTGTACCTGCCACAGCGAAACAACAATCGCTGCGGCGCTGCATCGGAATGAGGCTCCGAAGCAGCGGGGGAAACGCGAAAAAGGAAATGACATGCTCTTACTATACAAACCGGGTGGTCGTTCGGCTTGCAAGAAGACGGATTGGGGGGCCTTCCCTTGCGCGTGTTTGCATGATGCAGGGAAGGGATGCGGCAGAGGTTAGCGTGTACTAACTACAACCTGTTTATCACACACAAAGCTGCGATTGTCAAGTTCTTTTTGCTCTGTTCCGCTTTTCTCGTTCTTTCCCATACGGCCAGCTTTTTCGGCGGGTGATCTTACTGCCGGATCCAACAGATTGTTCCGTCATCCGCCGTCAGCGTCAGAACGGTCTGTCCGGCGTCGTTTACAGTCATCGTATAAGGAGCGGCTTCTGCCTCAGATTCCAGATTGCTGTAGGCAACATAGACGCCAGTGCCGTCTCCCTTTGTGCCGTTGTCCACCGCGTAGGCTTCAAAGTCGGCGGTTTGTTCGCCGTTCATTGTTGTGAAGCCGTGACCGTTTTCGTCAATCGACATCCGCAAATCAACGGAAGCGTATTCTTCTCCGAAGCTGGAGAGATCTGCGCTCCAATCGCCCACGAAGCCGAGCTCTGCGAGCTGGCGCAGCGCAACCTCGGTATGGGCGGAATAATCCATGTTTTCCAGGCAGAACAGGGCAATCACGCGGCGAATCGTTTCTTCGTCTGCGTTTTCATCAATTCCCGCTGCCAGCCAGTAGGCATAGGAGCCAACCAGATAGCCCTGCAATTCTTCCAGATCGCTGCCGTAGCGAAACTCAATGTGATAGGTCTCCGCCATGGTGTCCTCCCGCAGGAGAAAATAGTTGAACTCGCCTGCTTCGTCGGTGCTCTTGTACACATCCACCGGGAACGCCAGAGGGATTTCCGCCCCTTGATATTGCATGGTCTCGCCTTCGCCGATTTGGTATTGCCCCAAGTATTCATAGGTGTGGGTTTCGCTTTCACCGTCTGTTTTCTGGATGGTCACCGTATCGTTCCGGAAGGTGATTCGCTGGGCCTCGTGGATGAAATCGCAGTCGAAGGCATACTCGCCGTCGGCAAATGCGTTCGCAGCGGCCTCACCGTAGAGCTCGGAGGTAATAGAGCTTTGCAAACCGGCAGTCAGATCGGCAGCGGTGTCCTCTCCGACGACTGCAGCGATATAATCCTGCCAAACCGGCGTCCATTGTGTACTGATAATGACATCAAAGAGGCTGACGTAGGTAGTGCCGTTTTCCCCCGCAATGGCAGGGAGAACGCCAAAACTGTCTCCGGCGGAAACCGTCATTCCACCCTCGCATTCAATGGAAACTGCACAGGCAGGGTCTCCGACGACTGCACCCACGAATTCTCCGCCGCCCGTGATGCTGCCGGACACACTGCAATTCCTGACTGCGAAGGAGGACATTTCATCACTGCCTTCCGTCTTTTCTTTTCCTGCGCCGATCAGTCCGCCGACTGAGGTGGTCGTTTCCGAGACAAGGATCGTCACGTTCTCAACGGTGCAGCCGGTGATTTCAGCCGGCGCTGTGGCGTCATAAGTTCCACCGAATCCGACGAGACCGCCAACCAGACGGTTGTTTTCTCCGGACACCGTCAGAACCGTGCCGCTGACCTTACAGTTGGAGATTTCCGCCGCACCCCAGGGAGCTCCGCAGAGCCCGCCGATGCCCCAAGTCGCATTGCCCTCTGCCGTAAGGCTTCCGTTGATTGCTTCGCAGTTTTGGATGGCACTCATTGTGGTGCCGCCTGCAATCAGTCCTGCACAGGCTCCGTCATCTCCCAGCACCGTGATCTCAGCAGTGGCATTGCAGTCCGAGATCAGGTCAAATCCGGTTCCGACGATCCCGCCAATCCCCTGCAGGCCGGTCAAATGATTATTTCCGGTGAGGTGAATATCGGAAACGGGGCAGTTCTTAAACTGCAAACCGACTGCGCCGCCAACCAGATAAGACCCGGAAACATTCACATCCTTCAGTGTGAAATGACCGATATATGCCGCGCCGTTCTCCGTACCGGACGCGCAGCCGAAAAGCCCCACGCCCATCGGTGCTTGCCCGGAAACCGTCAGGTTGGAGATTGTGTGACCGGCTCCGTCAAACGTCCCGGAAAAGGCATAATCGGGATGCGGAACCTCGGCGTCTTCCGGCGCGTCAGACAAGGGCTGAAACGTGCCGAGCGGCATCCAGTTTTCATAGCCGGAGAGGTCGATATCCTTCGTCAAAACGTAATGCGCGGTCAGATCGCTGCGAACGAGGTCAAGCTGCTCGGCTGTTGCAATCTGCCACGGGTCTTCTGCCGTTCCTGCGCCGCCGGCAAAGCGGACAACGGCCTCAGTGCTGTGTGCTGAATCTGAGGCAACCTCCGTCGCGACACTGCTTGGAGGATCGGTCATTGCTGTCTGCTTACAGCCGCTCAGAACACTCAGCAGCAACAGCGCAATCACCAACAGGGAAAGCGCTCTCTTTTTCATAGATGATTCCTTCTTTCAATCAGATATTGCGCGGGTACCGCGGAGGCCGCGATACCCGCGCCTGTGGGCAATCGGGAGCATGTGGCACAGCATTCGAAGCTTCTATGGAGGAGATTCGTTTTACTCCCATGGTTTGTCAAACCTTTTCACAGCGCCACGCCCATCCGGCGTCTGTGTCCGGGGCGCGGGGAGGTAAATCCGCAGCCCGGAATCAATTGAAAGGATATGTACTACCGATCTGTTGGCGGACAAATCGGGAGTTACCAGATTATTTTGCCAGCGCTGCGCCCAGCGCTGCGCAGGCTGCCAGCACATCGTCGTCCGGGGCTTCGCAGCAAATCACGCTCTCGCAGACGAGCTCGGCGCCATCGGCGCGGCACACGTCTTCCCAGTTGCGCATCCACTCTCCGTCCCCCCAGCCATAGGAACCGAACAGGGCCAGCTTTTTCCCGGCAAGGGACGGCTCACAGGCTTTGAACATCGGCTCAAATTCTCCGTCCTCCAGAGATTCGACGCCCATGGACGGACAGCCAAAGGCAATCGCGTCATAGACTTCGGCCAAAACGGGTGCAAATTCCACGGCGCTCATCAGCGTGCCCTCCGCACCGGCTTCTTTGACGCCTTGCAGCACAGCCTTGGCCATCGCCTCGGTGTTGCCCGTACCACTCCAATAAACAACAGCAACTTTCATTTTCGATCCTCCATCATTCATATTTTTACGGCAAGCTGCTCCAGAGATTGTCCCTGCGCGTGCTGCCGCAGATAGCAGTTGATACAGCGTTGATACTGCGCGAATCTGCATTTTGCCGCCCGCTCGTCTCCATAGACCCGCCAGCAGCCGACACATTTGCAGCCCTGATTCCGATGCTCGATAAAGCCCCGCACATCCTCCGGCGGATAGCTGAGAAAAAGCCCGACCTCATGGGGAAAGCCGTCGCCCCGGTGAAAGCGTCGGTACAACTCCCGCAGGCAGGTCTTCTCATCGTATGCACCGTAGCCGGCTTCCTTGAGCAGACAGACGGTTTCCCGGTTTTGCAAATCTGCCCGGAGCATCGACGGGCGGTAGAGATAGAGCGTGGCAAAATGATCCGTCATCCGCAGGGGCAGCAGTCGAAGCCCTTTTGGAGTCAGGCGTCGGTTCCAGCCGCACAACTCCCGCGTTGCCTGAGAGCGGGACGCGAAATGAAACGGAAAGAGGCTGCCGGTTTTAATCCCAGCCAGCGTTGGGGCTGCGTTGCGAATGAAGGTTTGTTCAGACATCGCTGCAATTCCTCTTTCTGTGTTTTTGATTAGCATTTGCTAACCTCGGATAGTATACGCAAAACGGGATGGATCGTCCACCCCGTTTTCGTTTTTCTTATCCGTTTTGGTTTTGCCTGTTTCTTCGGTAATCCGATGGCGGAAGGCCGAACTGTCTTCGAAATGCCTCGGAGAATTTGGCTGGATTTGTATAACCCGCATCCAGCGCAATTTTGGTCACACTTCGGTCGCTGTTGTGCAGGGCGGTTGCGGCCTTTTCCAGTCGATAGGTTTTCAGATATTGATAGACCGGCATCCCATAGACCTGCTTAAAGCTCTTTTGCAGGGAACTGACGGAAATGCCATGCGTTTCCGCCAATTCCTCCAGAGAGCTGTAATGCAGCTCGTCGCTGACAATATGATCGCGCAGATGACGAATCAAGCGTTCCTTCCCCCGCGGAAGATAGCCCTCCTCCGCAGGCTGGATCAGTCCGCGGGCCAGAAGCAAAAACAGCTCTGCCAGCTTCAGCCGCGCGAAGATCAGCTCCGCCTCCTCTGCGGCCTCGTACAGCTCTCGGAAGACGTGTTCTCCGTGGATTCCCGCACTGAGCGCTGTCTCCGGATCAAAGCGGGTGACCCGCTCCAGCACCGCAGAGAAGCTCGGCGCAAAGATTCCCAAGCTGCACCGGCTCCAGGCGTCCGCCGCGTCCGTCTCCAACGCGAGCCAAAAGCCCTCAAAATGTCCCTGTGGCAGCTCTGAGAACAGGCCCCCGCGCCGCACCGCGTCGCTCAGAAGGAAAAAGCAGCCCGGATTCAGCGTGACGCTTCTCCCACTTGACGTAAAACGCAGTTTCCCGCCGATGCCGAACAGCAGAAGCGCTCCCTGCGACAGGCAGAACGCCATTTTTTCCGGCTTTTCCTGCCGAACGATTTGCATTGCGACTCCGGGACATAGCTTTCTTGTGGTTTCCATGCGTGACTTGGCTCCTTTATCCGGTTTTCTTCGTTTTGCTTGTCATGGAGAAAACGCCTAACTCAGCGCCACGTCCAGCGCCATCATGATTGTAAAGCCCAGCGCGAAGAGCAGCACCCCCACATGGGAATGCTCTCCCGCCGCCATATCCGGGATCAACTCCTCTACCACCACATAGAGCATGGCTCCTGCGGCAAAGCTCAGCAGATACGGCATGATCGGGACGATCATGCCCGCCGCCAGCACCGTCAACAAGCCGAACAGCGGCTCCACCGCGCCGGAGAGGACGCCGTAACAGAAGGCTTTCCGCTTGCCTGTGCCTTCGGCGTGCAGCGGCATGGAAATGATAGCGCCCTCGGGAAAGTTCTGAATCGCAATTCCCAGTGCCAGCGCCAGCGCGGCGCCTGTTGTAATCTCCGCCGAGCCGCAGCGCAGACCGGCATAGACCACACCCACAGCCATTCCCTCGGGGATGTTATGCAGGGTCACAGCCAGTACAAGCATCGTTGTGCGGGCAAGTCTGCTCTTCGGCCCCTCGGCGGTTTTTGCGTTTCGATGCAGATGGGGAATCACATGATCCAGCAGAAGCAAAAACAGGATTCCCAACCAAAAACCTGTAAAGGCAGGCAAAAACGCCCATTTTTTCAGGTGGCTGCACTGCTCGAGCGCGGGAAGCAGAAGGCTCCAGATGGAGGCCGCCACCATAACCCCTGCTGCAAAGCCGGAAAGAGCCTTTTGAACGCCCTGACTCAAGGCGCTCTTCATGCCCAAAACGCAAGCCGCACCTGCCGCCGTCCCCACGAAAGGAATCAGCAGCCCCAAAACAATCTCATTCATTTCCGCCAGAACCAGCCTCTTTTTTTGTGGAGCTCTGATGATATTCCAGTGCAGGAATAACCCGTAGAGGCAATCGCTTTTTTCAATTGTTCCTCATTCACATTTTCCTCTGATAAGAATGACGCATTGCCTTTGACGTGGGAGGCAGTGACCTTTTTTGCGAAAGGCAGTTCTCTCCGAATCACTTCCTTGATATGTGCTTCGCACATCGCACACTGCATACCGTCAATCTTTAACATATATCTGAACATAATATCTGCCTTTCTCAAATCGAAGGGTATCATTCTCTTTCTTCCGCCGGCTTCATGGCGCACACAAGAGCCATCAAAAGCCAGCTTAGAGATTCATATCCGTTGAAATACATGCTGCCCATGCTGTTTTTCCGCTCCCTCACCCGCAGCAACTCCACCGCGCCAACTGCAAACAGAGCAGCCGAGGCAGCGCCAAGCAGGGCGGACAGCGCGCGTCTCCAATCCGGCACAGGCGCAAAGCACATGCCCTTGTATGCCTGCGACGCATCTGAAAACCGAAGTGCATGGATTCCAGATCCGGAATTACAAGAAGCACGGCCCATACGCCAAACAAGACCTTCTGCCTTGCCGTCAGGCTTTTCGTTGCAGGTTTTCTCAGTCTATTTTTTCTGATAGCCGCTGATCAGGGTGAAAAGAAAACAGATCACGGTTGCCCATGCGAAAAAGCGATGCTGTTTCATAGATGCTCCCTCCTTGTTTCTTTGGGTTCCTCCAGCAAATTGGTCAGACTGTGCATACTCAGCAACAGTGTGGAGGAGTTGTGCAGCAGGGCGCTAAGCGCCGGACTGAGAATTCCAAACGCACCGAGCAGAATCAACCCGCCGTTGAACCCCATGACGAAATGATAGTTTTGCCGAATGCGGCGCATCAGGGCGTCGGAGAGCTGCTTCAGGAAGACCAGCTCCCGCAGATCCTCTGCAGCAATCACCACGTCCGCCACCTCCCGGGCAATGGTCGCACCGCCGCCGACGGCAATGCCCACGTCAGCCAGAGACAGTGCCGGGGTGTCGTTAATGCCGTCTCCGATCATCACAACGGTTCGCCCTGCCGCCTGTTCGTTTTGAATGTAGGCTGCCTTGTCCTCCGGCAGCACCTCGGCGCGGAATTCATCTACCCCCAATGCCTGCGCAATGGCCGCCGCAGTATTCTGATTGTCGCCGGTCAGCATGACCGTTTTTCCGATTCCCGCCTCGTGGAGCGCGGCAAGGGCCTCCTCCGCTTCGGGCCGCAGGGGATCGAGAATCCCAATGGCTGCCGACAGAACGCCGTCTACCGCCAGATACAGCCAGGAGCAGCCCTGTTCCAAGCCGTCAAAGATTGGCTGATCCTTCGGGAGAATGACCGCTCCCTCGTCCTCGAACACAAAATGATAGCTGCCAATTACGGTGCGCTTGCCGTCCACTCGGGTAGCGATTCCGTGGGCGACCACATATTCCACCTCGGAGTGCATTTCTTCGTGGGCCAAGCCGCGCTCATGTGCCGCGCGTACCACGGCGTTCGCCACGGAATGCGGGAAATGCTCTTCCAAGCACGCAGCCAAACGCAGCATCTCCGCTTCCTCCTGCCCCCGGAAGGGCACAATCCGTACCACCGTCGGGCAGGCTCTGGTCAAGGTGCCGGTCTTGTCGAAGATGACGGTATCCGCCTCACTGACCCGCTCTAAAAACTTGCCGCCCTTGACGGTGATCTTCCTGTTTCCGGCTTCGCGCATGGCGGACAGGACGCTCAGCGGCATGGAAAGCTTGAGCGCGCAGGAAAAATCGACCATCAGCACAGAGACCGCCCGCGCCACGTTACGCGTCAAAAGCCACGTCAGCAAACTGCCGCCCAGACACCACGGAACCAGCCGATCCGCCAGATTCGCGGCCTGCTGCTCCACGCCGGATTTCAGACGTTCCGAGTCCTCGATCATGCGCACGATTCGGTCATAGCGGTTTTCCCCCGCCGCCCCGGTCACGCGCACGACGCAGTTGCCCTCTTCTACGACAGAGCCGGCGTATACCGCCGCCCCAGGCCGCTTTGCCACGGGGACCGATTCGCCGGTCAGAGAGGCCTGATTGAGCATGACCTCGCCGCTTTCCAGAATTCCATCCAGCGGCAGGACGTTCCCCGTGTGAACAACGACCCGGTCTCCGGGCGCGACCGCGCCAAGCGGAACCAGCGTTTGCCGTCCGCTCTCCTCCAGCTTCCAGACCGTGTCTACCTGAAGCGTCATGCTGCGGGCCAGATCATCCACGGAGCGTTTGTGCGTCCATTCCTCCAGCGTCTCGCCCAGACGGAGCAGGAACTGCACCGAGGCGGCGGTGGCAAAGTCGCCGGTGAGCTGGGAGACGCCGATGGCCGTGCCGTCGAGCACGTCCACGGTCAGACGCCCGCTCAGCAGCGTTTTCGCCGCATGAAGGATGCGCGGCGCAGACTGACAAATGCCGAGCGCAATCCGAAGCGGGGCCGGAAGAAACCACTTTTTGAAGTAGTGGCGAAGCACCAGCATCACAAGCTTTTCCTTGTATTCCCGGTTCATGGCGCGGCTGCTGTGGTGCAACGGTGGCAGGGCAGCTTCCGCCGTCGCGTCGGAAAACGCGGACAGCCGTTGAATGACCGAGGCTTCCGGCCCGTGAAAAACCACCGTCACGGAGCAGATGCTCTCCTGTACGCTGACGCGCTCCACCTCCGGCTGTGCCAGAAGCCACGCCTCCAGAAGATCCGCCTGCCTCGCTTCCATGTTCTTCACGCAGGCGCGCAGACGAAGCCTGCCGGGAGAACGGTGCAGAATTTGAAATCTCATGCCTGCGTCGCTTCCTCTGCGGCGTCCTCAATATAAACGGCTTCCTCCGCAGCCTCCCGCTCGACATTGAACTGCTTGGCGTCCGCCAGAATGTCGGAGCAGGCAGCCTGCACCTCATCCACGCTGCGCATGATCTCCTTCTTGCAGCGCAGAGCGGCCGCGGTGACGTGGGTGTAGACCTTCCGGGCGTCCCTGCTTGCCAGAAGCTTCAGGCCAGCCGAGCCAAAGAGTGCGCCATAGACAAACATTCCAATCTTTCCGGTTAACATAACAATTCCTCCATTTTCTGTTTTTTTGGATTTTTTCTTGATTTTTGGGTTTTGCGGTAAGCGAAACCGGACTCACGGAAGCTCCCGTGGGCCCGGCTTCGCCTATTTTTCGTGGCACTGCCCCTGCATGGGGCAGCTTCCACAGCCGCCCCCGCAGGAGCCGCAGGAGCCTCCGCAAATGTGCTTGCCCGCTTTTTTATCCAGAATCAACCGTCGAATCGCCAGGACGACCACCGCGAAAAGGATGAGCGCAGCGATGATGGAACCAAGATTTGATTGCAGCCATGCCATCATGGAAACCAGCTCCTTTGAAAGAATTATGAAACAAGGGTACGCAGCAGCGGGATTACTTGACCTTGACCTTCTTGGTCAGGGTTGTGGCCTCCTTGTAGGGACGCACCAGCATGTAAACGCCAAGGACCACCACCGCAATCGCCACGATCAGGCCAATGACGTTCACCGCAACGTCGGCGGCAAAGATCGCGCTGATCTGATAGATGGCCAGCGCCACAAGGTAGGCGAAGACGCACTCATAGGCAATGGCAAACCATGTCCACTTGCGGTTGTTCATCTCGCGCTTGATGGCGCCCATTGCCGCGAAGCAGGGAGCGCACAGGAGGTTGAAGGTCAGGAAGCTGAAGCCGGCCAGACCCGTGAAGGCGCGCGACAGGCTTGCCCATGCGCCACCCTCTCCGCCGCCGTAGAGAATGCCCATCGTGCCGACAATGTTCTCCTTTGCCACCAAGCCGGTGATAGAGGCGACGGTCGCCTGCCAGTTGCCCCAGCCGAGGGGGGCGAAGATCCACGCAATCGCGCTGCCCACGCGGGCAAGGATGGAGAACTCAATCTCATCCTCCGCCAGCATCCGGAAGCTGCCGTCCACCCAGCCGAAGAAGGTGAGGAACCAAATCAGGATGGTGGACAGAAGGATGATCGTACCGGCCTTCTTGATGAAGGACCAGCCGCGCTCCCACATGGAGCGAAGCACGTTGGACAGGGTGGGCCAGTGATAGGCGGGAAGCTCCATGACGAAGGGAGCGGGATCGCCGGCAAACACCTTGGTCTTCTTCAGGATAATGCCGGAGACAATGATTGCGGCCATGCCGAGGAAGTAGGCGGAGGTGGAAATCCACGCAGAGCCGCCGAAAATCGCGCCCGCGATCATGCCAATAAAGGGAACCTTTGCGCCGCAGGGGATGAAGGTTGTGGTCATAATCGTCATGCGGCGGTCGCGTTCGTTTTCGATGGTACGGGAGGCCATAATGCCGGGAATGCCGCAGCCCGTGCCGATCAGAATGGGAATAAAGGACTTGCCGGACAGGCCGAAGCGGCGGAACACACGGTCCAGCACGAAGGCAATTCGGGCCATGTAGCCGCAGGCCTCTACAAAGGCCAGCAGGAAGAACAGCACCAGCATCTGCGGCACAAAGCCCAGCACCGCGCCGACACCGGCCACAATGCCGTCGAGAATCAGACCGCGCAGCCAGCCGTCCTCAGACACATTCAGTGCATCGAGCAGCTTGCCGATCAGCACCGGAATGCCGGGAACCCACACGCCGTAGTCGGCGGGGTCCGGCTCGTCGAAGCCCTTTTCCTCGAAATAAGCCCGCGCATCGGCAAAGCTCATGGCGTTGGTGGAATCCTTGTCCGCGTCGTCGGGAACGGTGTCAAAATAGACCGTCAGCTCGGACTCCTCCAGCGTTTCCTCGTCTTCCACAGTGACGGGGGCGGACGCTTCTTCGCTGGTGAAGGACTTCATCTGCGCAAGCAGCGCGTCGGTGTCCAGCGCTTCGTCTTCCCAGTCTACGTCCATGAAGGCGTCCACCGCGTTGACGGCAGCAGTGTAATCGTCGGCGGCTTCTTCCGCAGCGGAGGAGCCGATGCCGAGCAGGTGCCAACCGTCTCCGAACAGGCCGTCGTTGGCCCAGTCGGTGGCGGGAGCGCCGACGCCCACCATGGCGATCCAGTAGATGGCAAGCATGACGATGGCAAAGATCGGCAGGCCCAGCCAGCGGTTGGTCACAATCCGGTCGATCTTATCCGAGGCGGACAGCTTGCCGACGCTCTTTTTCTTATAAACAGACTTCAGAATGCTTGCAATCCAGAGATACCGTTCGTTGGTGATAATGGATTCCGCATCGTCGTCCAGCTCCTTCTCCACATCCGCGATGTGCTGCTCCACATCTGCGACCACGGAGGCCGACAGGTTCAGCCCTTCCACGGCCTTGCTGTCGCGCTCAAAGAGCTTAACGGCATACCAGCGCTGCTGCGCCTCGGGCAGATTTGCAACCGCATGCTCCTCAATGTGGGCCAGCGTGTGTTCCACAGGGCCGGAGAAGGTGTGCCCCGGAACGCATCTTCCGTCCTTCGCGGCCTGAATGGCGGCCTCAGCCGCCTCCTGCACGCCGGTGCCCTTCAGGGCGGAGATTTCCACCACCCTGCACCCAAGCTGCTTGCTGAGCTGCGCGGCATCAATCTTATCGCCGCTCTTTTTCACCACGTCCATCATGTTGATGGCTACGACGACGGGAATGCCAAGCTCTGTGAGCTGGGTCGTTAAGTACAGATTTCGCTCCAGATTGGAGCCGTCTACAATGTTCAAAATGGCGTCGGGGCGTTCCCCGATCAGATAATTCCGGGCGACGACCTCCTCCAGCGTATACGGGGAGAGCGAGTAAATGCCGGGCAGGTCCGTCACTGTGACATCCGCGTGCTTTTTCAGCCTTCCTTCCTTTTTCTCCACCGTGACGCCCGGCCAGTTGCCAACGAACTGATTCGAGCCGGTCAGCGCGTTGAACAGGGTTGTTTTGCCGCTGTTCGGGTTGCCCGCAAGGGCGATGCGAATGCTCATAACCTACTTCCTTTCTTCAAGTCCTTTCACCTTGTAAGCATGTGTTTTATCGGACTTCAATCAACTCTGCGTCCGCCTTGCGCAGACTCAGCTCATACCCGCGCACGGTCAACTCCAGAGGATCGCCCAGCGGGGCGACCTTGCGCACATAGATCTCCACGTTCTTTGTGATTCCCATGTCCATGATGCGGCGCTTGACAGCGCCTTCCCCATGCAGTCTGACCACAACAGCGGTCTGTCCGACCTTGACATCTCTGAGTGTTCTCAACGCAGCTTCCTCCTTCAAATCATAATCTTGCTTGCCAGCTCCCTGCTGACGGCAACACGGCAGTCCTTGACGCTTACGATCAGGTTTCCGTTCAGGGCATTGACGACGCAGACCTCGCCGCCGACGTGGAAGCCGAGATCCTCCAAATGCTTTTTGACCTCGGGACTCCCGCCGATCCGTTTGATGATCTGCGTCCGACCGGTTTCCGCAAAACTGAGAGGCATCATAATCTCCCTCCAATCTCCTGACAATTAGCAAAAGCTAATCTGTGAATGAAAATAATAGTTAGTCGAACCTAACTAATCATATTATAGTTAGCGAGTGCTTATTTGTCAAGTGGCATTGTAAAAAATTTTTCCTTCCGTTGCTTTTTTGGATAATCTGTGGTAGAATAACGCGGAAAAGAAAGGGGGGCTCCGTTATGGCAATGCAGGAATCCGGAGAAATGTACCTTGAAACAATCTACGTCCTCTCGCAGAAGTCCTCAAAAGTCCGCAGCATTGACGTTGCGGAATACATGAACTATTCCAAGCCTTCCGTCAGTCGCGCAGTCGGTCTGCTGAAAAAAGACGGTCTGCTTCTGATGGATGAGACAGGCGGCCTGAAGCTCACGGCGGAGGGAGAAGAAAAGGCCAAGCGCATCTACGAGCGCCACACCGTCCTTTCCACGCTGCTGATGAATCTCGGCGTGGACGAGAAGACTGCCACCGAAGATGCCTGCCGCATGGAGCATTATATCAGCGAAGAAACCTTCAACGCAATTAAGGCACATATGAAGAAATACAAGGGATAATCAACAGGAGCTGCCTCTTCGCGAGGCAGCTCCTGTTGGCAGCTCCGGTTTTCGGTTTTTTGACAGTTCCGTCTTGCGGCAGGCGTTCTGTCAGGCGCTTTCTTCCCGTCGAACAGGGAAAGCAGCTCGAATTCATAGCGGTCTTGCCCGGTGCCGGCGTCAAGCCCGCCTGCGCACGCCGCTTCGTCTAGTGTTCCGGAAAGTCTAAAAGTTGTATTAGCTGCAAGCAGGGTTTCGCCAGACGAGGCGGAGGACGCAGGCGGGCTGACGCCCGGCAAGGACGACAACGAAGTATGGCGGAATCCTGCGCCGCAGATCATGCCAT
>JAFYGM010000073.1 GCA_017543225.1 Oscillospiraceae bacterium | reverse complement strand
TGTTGTGCGTCATATGGCGTTGAATATCCTCAAAAACCACCCCGCAAAAATCAGTCTTGCACGAAAACGCCGCCGTTGCGCCTATGACGACGATTTCTTTGCCGAAGTCATGTATAGCGTTCATGCGTAAGCCGTGAAAAAGAACCGGCTTGCCCTTGACTTTTCTCTGCTTCTCAGGTATCATAGGAAACGGCAAAGCGCCAGAAAAACCAATCGCAAAGGAAGTGAGATTTTATGGACGCGGGGAGTAAAAGCGGCACCGTACCGGGCCGAAGTCCTGTCGCAGAGATTCCCTTGCGTACCCGGAATCTCTGATTCTCCGGCCTGCGTGCCTGCTTTTCCAGTTCCCTGACCGGCAGCCGCTGCGAAGGCATTTGCTTTGGCGGTCTGCAAGGCGCACCCTGTGTGCCGAAAACGGCAGAATGACTAACTGAAAAGGAGGAACCCACATGGCAGAACATACTGTAATTATGGAAAACACCCTGCGCAAGCTGCTCGCAGAAAAAAAATATGCGACGCTGCGGGAGATCCTGATTACAATGAACCCGGCGGATATTGCCGCCATCTTCAACGAGCTGGAGGAAGACCGTCTTCCGCTGCTCTACCGTCTGCTGCCCAAGGAGCTGGCAGCGGACACCTTCGTTGAGATGGATCAGGAGGCGCAGGAGCTGCTGATTCGCGGCTTCTCGGACTCCGAGCTGAAGGAAGTTCTGGATGAGCTGTTCGTGGACGATGCGGTAGACATCATCGAGGAGATGCCTGCAACCGTTGTTCGCCGCATTTTGAGTCAGGCCGATCCCGAGATGCGCAAATCCATCAACGAAATTCTGCGTTACCCCGAAAGCTCTGCCGGCTCCATCATGACCACGGAGTATATCTCTCTGCGGCCTCAGATGACCGTCGCAGAGGCGATTACCCGCATCCGCCGCACCGGCATTGACAAGGAGACCATCTACACCTGCTACGTCACCAAGGACCGCACGCTGATCGGCGTGGTCACGGTCAAGGATCTGCTGCTCTGTGACGATGACGACCGCCAGATCGGAGATATGATGATCGAAAAGGTCATTTCGGTCAACACCCACGACGATCAGGAAGAAGTCGCCCAGATGTTCTCCAAATACAACTTCATGGCCCTTCCCGTTGTGGACACCGAGAACCGGTTGGTCGGTATCGTCACCTTCGACGACGCGATGGATGTCATGGAAGAGGAGGCCACCGAGGATATCGAAAAGATGGCCGCTATCATTCCCTCAGAGAAGCCCTACATGAGCATGACCCCCTTCGAGATCTGGAAAAACCGCATTCCCTGGCTGATGCTGCTCATGGTCTCCGCCACCTTTACCGGCATTATCATCTCCCACTTTGAATCCGCCCTGTCCAAGCTGGTCATTCTGACCGCCTTCATTCCCATGCTGATGGACACCGCCGGCAATTCCGGCTCCCAGGCCTCCGTGACGATCATCCGCGGCCTGAGCCTGAACGAGATTGAATTCAAGGATATCTGGCAGATCATCTGGAAGGAAGCCCGCGTTGCTGTCCTCTGCGGTCTGAGCCTTGCCGTGGCCTGCTTCGGCAAGATTCTACTGGTGGACTATGTGATCCTCGGCAGCTTTGCTGAGGTGACTGTGTCCAGTCCCTTTATCATCATCAGTGTGATCTGCATTACGCTGGCAATCACCGTGCTCTTTGCCAAGATCGTCGGCTGCTCTCTGCCGCTGTTTGCGAAGAAGCTCGGCTTTGACCCGGCGGTGATGGCAAGTCCCTTTATCACGACCATCGTGGACGCCCTCTCCCTGCTGGTGTACTTTGGCGTCGCTAATCTCTTTCTGCCGCTATAACCGATTGAAGGAGCAAGACGCGGGCCGAGAACCGGCCCGCGTCGCGTTATCATATGGAACCCAAGCTGAACTACAAATGTCTGATTCTGGATCACGACGATACGGTGATGGATTCGACGGCTTCTATCCACTATCCGGCCTTTCTGTCCTCGCTGAACGAGCTGCGTCCGGGGACGACGATCTCTCTGGACGACTACTTCCGCGTGAATTTCGACCCCGGCTTTCTGCCCTATCTGACCGACGTGCTTTCCTTTACACCCGAGGAGTTGGATCGGGAGCTGGAAATCTGGAAGGGCTTTGTCAAGGAGCGCATCCCTGCGGTCTTCCCCGCCGTGGCGCGCATCATCCGCCGCCAGAAGGAGGCAGGCGGGCTGATCTGCGTGATTTCCCACTCCTTTGAACACAATATCCGCCGGGATTACAAGGCCAACGGCATTCCCCAGCCCGACGCGGTCTACGGCTGGGAGCAAAGTCCCGACCGGCGAAAGCCCGCACCGTGGCCGCTGGAGCAGGTGCTTGCCCGCTTCGGTCTGCGCCGCGAGGACGCGCTGGTGGTGGACGATCTTAAGCCGGGCTACGACATGGCCCAAGCCGTCGGCGTTCCCTTCGCCGCCGCCTGCTGGGCCTACGACGTGCCGGAGATTCGCGCCTTTATGGAATCCAACTGCGTCCTTGCATGCACAGACCCCGAAAAGCTTGCGCAAGTCCTGTTCGACTGAACCGCGAACCGGGAGGATGATCTGCTGACGGACGGCGTTCCGGTCGGTCTGGCTGCCGTCATCGGAGATTTGATACGATTCTCTGATCAAACGCTTCAAAACGATTTGCAAGGCAGCTTTGCACTAGTGTTCCGTTAAGCCTAAAAATGGCATGATCTGCGGCGCAGGATTCCGCCATACTTCGTTGTCGTCCTTGCCGGGCGTCAGCCCGCCTGCGTCCTCCGCCTCGTCTGGCGAAACCCTGCTTGCAGCTAATACAACTTT
>JAFYGM010000072.1 GCA_017543225.1 Oscillospiraceae bacterium | reverse complement strand
GCGATTGTTTGCTTCGCAAACGCGGACGAGACAATGCTCGTCCCTACATCCGTTTCCCTGCGCGTCATTCTGCCTTGCCCTGAGCGAAGCCGAAGGGGCAGCGAAGAATCCGTCTCCGTCCGGCATCGTAGGGTGCGGCGTCGGCGACGCACCGCAAAAGCGGAACGATACCTTCCACCGGGCCGTCGAGGACGCCGGCCCCTACGGGGTGGGTGCGCTTCGGCGGGCGTGTGACGGCGCAAATGTTTCTTTTCCAATTCGTCAGAATTGGAAAACTCCGAAACTGTCAACTGTCAACTGTCAATTATCAACGATCAGAACGTCGCACAGATCGGACACATTCCGTAAACGGAGGGTGAGGCCGCTGTGGTCAGCGGCCACTATTGTTGTCGCTCTGCGAGCGACCGGCAGGCTCGTCCCCGCCTTCCGGCGGGGCATGAGCCTGCCCTACGGGGTGAGGGCTGAACTGTCGCCATCTGTGCAAAAATTTCCGGGCAAAATCTCGAACTATCCCTTTACAGATGACGGTTTTTGCGATACAATAAAAAGCGATTCGCCTGAGCGTTTTCCTGACACAACGGAGGTTTTTTGATGGATTATCGAACATACAAGGAGCAGAAGGCCCGGAGTAAAACGATCTGGAACATGATTGCCTTCGGCCTGTTTTTCATCTTGCCCCCTGCCGCAGTCGGCGTTTTTATTGCAAACAAGCTCGACATTCTGCCGACAATCGGCGGCAAGGTGGAGCTGAAGCAGTCCATTCAGGAGCTGACCAACCTGTGCGGCCCGGTCAACCAGAAGCCCGTTGCCGAGGTGCCCGAGCAGAAGAAGGCTTCCGGCGGCATGCCGAAGCATGGCGCTCTGCTGACCGCCATCGGCGCGATTGTCACCGCCGTCGGCGTCCTGAGTGCCATTGGCGGCGGGCTCGAGCTGCTCGATCAGGGCTTCTCCTTCTCTGGACTGGTGCAGCCGGTTTTGAGCCTGTGCGTGGCAGCCATCGGCATTGTCACCGGCATTTACGGCAACATCCGCAAGAAGAAGGCCCTGCGCTTCCAGAACTATCTCAAGCTGATTGGGGACAAGCAGGCCGTTCCGATTCACTATCTGGCCGACGTGGTCGGCATTGACTACCACCGGGTCATCAAGGATCTGCGCGAGATGATCTCGCGCGGCATTCTCCATCCCGCGTGGCTCGATCTGCAAACCTACCGCCTGATGATGACCGAGTACAGCGAGGCCCAGGCCACGCGGCCCGCAGAGAAAAAGGAAGAGGCCGTCTCCCGCAACGACCGCATCCTGCGGCAGATTCGCGCCGACAACGATCTGATTGCCGATCAGGAGGTTAGCGCCAAGATCGACCGCATCGAGGATCTGACGCGCAAGATTTTTGCCATTCTCGACGAGCGCCCGGAAAAGGAAGCCCAGCTCTATAACTTTATGAACTACTACCTGCCCACGACCCTCAAGGCGCTGGAGAGCTACGCCCGTCTGGAGGCACAGGGGGTGGAGACCGCCGCGATTCGCGTGGCGAAGCAGAAGATCAACCACGCCCTCGACGAGCTGGCGGACGGCTACGAAAAGCAGCTCGACAAGCTTTTTGAGGACGACGTGGTGGACATTACGGCGGATATCGACGTGATGCGAAAGATGCTCCAGAAGGACGGCCTGAAGGAAGACGAAATCATTGCCGCCGCCGCGACAGCCGCCGGGATGGAAATGAAATGACCGGCCTGAGCCATGCCTGGGACGCGCTGCTGGCGCATCCCTTTGATCGCAGCCCCCACCGCGAGACTCTGCTGGCTGCCGAGGCCGCCGACGCACAGGAGACGGTCTATCCGCCCAGAGCGGATTGGTTCGCCGCCTTCCGGCTGACGCCGCCCGAGCAGGTACGGGTCGTGATTCTGGGGCAGGACCCCTATCACGAGCCGGGTCAGGCAATGGGACTTGCCTTCTCCGTTCGCCCCGGCGTCAGGCTGCCGCCCTCGCTGCGGAACATCTACCGCGAGCTGGAGGCCGATCTGGGCTGCCCTGCCCCGCCGACCGGCGATTTGACCGCGTGGGCCGCACAGGGCGTTCTGCTGCTGAACACCGTGCTGACCGTCGCCGCAGGGCGAGCCAACAGCCACAGGCAGCTTGGCTGGCAGGCCTTCACCCGCGAGGTGCTTGCCGCCGTCGCCGCCCTGCCCCAGCCCGTGGTCTTCGTCCTCTGGGGCGCACCGGCCCAAAAGACCTATGAAGAGGCCGTGGGCAGCGGTCGGCGGAGAACCGGGGACGGGAGGGACGGATTCCCCGCTCCGCTCGGAAGGGCGGAGAACGGGCCGCCGCGTCTGGTTCTGACCGCTCCGCACCCGAGTCCCCTGTCCGCCTACCGGGGCTTCTTCGGAAGCCGCCCCTTTTCCCGGATCAACAGCTTCCTGCGCGACAACGGCGCGCAGGCGCTTCGCTGGGGGACAGAAACGCTTTGAACGCAGGCTTCCCGCTTTTTTCGTTTGGAAACACCATTGATATAAAGGAGAAAACAACATGAAACAAACTGTTCTTCGCAAGTATGCCCGCCTGATTGCCCGCGTTGGCGTCAACATTCAGAAGGGGCAGGAGGTTCTGATCAACTGCGACCTCGATCAGCCCAAATTCGTCGAGCTGCTGGTGGACGAGTGCTACAAGGCCGGCGCGAAAAAGGTCATCGTGGAATTCAACTATCAGCCTTTGACGAAGCTCCACGTCCGGCACCGCAGCGTCACCACCATGTCCAAGGTCGAGGAGTGGGAGAAGGCCCGGATGCAGCACTATGTGGATGTGCTCCCCTGCCGCATCTACCTGACCTCCGAGGATCCCGACGGTCTGAAGGGCATCAATCAGGAGAAGATGGCGAAGGCCAGCAAGAACCGTTTCCCCATCATCAAGCCCTACCGCGATGCGATGGACAACAAGTATCAGTGGTGCATTGCCGCCGTTCCCGGCGCGGCGTGGGCCAAGAAGCTCTTCCCCGAGCTGCCCAAGGGCAAGGCCATTGAGAAGCTGTGGGAGGCCATTCTCTTCACCTCCCGCGTCACCGAGGATCCTGTGGCGGCATGGGAAGCCCACAACAAGGATCTGCATGACCGCTGCGCCTACCTCAACGCGCTGGGCATTGCCGAGCTGCGCTACAAGGGTGACAACGGCACCGATTTCACTGTCGGCATGATTCCCGAGGGCGAGTTCAAGGGCGGCGGCGACACCAGCCTGCAGGGCATCTACTTCAATCCCAACATTCCCACCGAGGAGTGCTTCATCTCCCCGATGCGCGGCAAGGCCGAGGGCATTGTCTACGCCACCAAGCCGCTGTCCTATCAGGGTCAGCTCATTGAGAATTTCTCCATCCGCTTTGAGAACGGCAAGGCCGTCGAGGTCAAGGCCGAGAAGAATCAGGCCCTTCTGGAAAAGATGGTGACAATGGACGAGGGCGCGGCCTATCTGGGCGAGTGTGCGCTGGTTCCCGTCAATTCCCCGATCTCCGAGTCCGGCCTGCTGTTTTTTGAAACCCTGTTTGACGAAAACGCCGCCTGCCATCTGGCAATGGGCAAAGGCTTCGCGGACACGATCAGGGACTTCGAGCACAAGAGCCTTGAGGAGTGCCGCAAGCTCGGCATCAACGAGTCCATGATCCACGTCGATTTCATGATCGGCTATGAGGGTCTGGACATTGACGCCGTCACCCGCGACGGCAAGACCGTTCCCATCTTCCGTCAGGGCAAGTGGGCGTTCTGAGTTCTGGATCATCTCTGAAAAAGCAGGCAATCGGCGCTGTTTCGGCTCCGATTGCCTGCTTTTCGTCTGAGGCGACTTTCAGCCAGTGTTCCGGAAAGTCTAAAAGTTGTATTAGCTGCAAGCAGGGTTTCGCCAGACGAGGCGGAGGACGCAGGCGGGCTGACGCCCGGCAAGGACGACAACGAAGTATGGCGGAATCCTGCGCCGCAGATCATGCCATTT
>JAFYGM010000071.1 GCA_017543225.1 Oscillospiraceae bacterium | reverse complement strand
GCCGCCCCCTACGGCGGGGCGTCGCGGACGCCGCCCCCTACGTCGGCGCATTCCCCGTAGGGGCCGGCGTCCTCGACGGCCCGGTAGGGCGTTTCGGTACGTTGGCACGGGGCGTCGCGGACGCCGCCCCCTACGGCGGGGCGTCGGGGACGCCGCCCCCTACGGGGGGTGCGGATCGCGAAGCGGCCCTGCGCCGTCCCAGCAAGTTGTAATTTTCAGCTTCGGCTGGAAAAATAGAATGAAAAGGAGAGTTACTTATGGCACTTAACTACCGTAAATGCGCGGAAGAGATCTTTGCCAACCTCGGAGGCAAGGATAACATCATCAGCGCGGCCCACTGTGCTACCCGTCTGCGTCTGGTCATTGCCGACAACAGCAAGGTCAACTCCAAGGCGCTCGAGGACGTGGAAGGCGTCAAGGGCATGTTTGAATCCAACGGTCAGCTCCAACTGATCATCGGCACAGGAACCGTCAACAAGGTGTATGACGAATTCCTTGCCGTCACCGGGCTGACCGCCGCCACCAAGGCGGATGTCAAGGCGGCTGCTGCTGCCAAGATGCCCTGGTGGAAGAAAATCCTCAAGACCCCCGGCGATATCTTCGTTCCCATCCTGCCCGCCATCGTGGCCTCCGGCCTGATGATGGGTCTCGTCGAAGCCCTCGGCAAGGCCATCCCCAGCTTCGGCAATACCCCCTGGTTCAGCTTCCTCGATCTGATTGCCAACACCGCATTTGTCTGTCTGCCCGTTCTCGTTGCGATTTCCGCCGCCCGCGTCTTCGGCGGCAACATCTTCCTCGGCGCCGTCATTGGCTTTATGATGATCCACCCCTCGCTGATGAATGCCTGGAGCATCACCCCGGACAATCAGCCTGCCGTCTGGAACCTGTTCGGAGATCTGAGCAAGTATCCGGTTCTGGCCTTCTTCTTTGATATCAAACAGCAAGGCTATCAAGGCCATGTGATCCCGATTATCCTGTCCGTCCTGCTGATGAGCACCGTGGAGAAGAAGCTCCACAAGATCGTCCCCGAGATGATCGACCTCTTCGTGACGCCTCTGGTCACGGTCATGGTCACTGCCTTCGTGACCTTCTCCGTCATCGGCCCCATCTTCTCCATCCTCGAGTCTTGGGTGCTGACCGGCGCGGAGTGGCTGGTCACCGAGACCGGCGGCATTGGCGCGCTGGTCATGGGCGCCCTCTATCCCTGGACTGTCGTTATGGGCCTGCACCACATGTACAACGTCATCGAGGCCGGCATGATTGCCAAGGACGGTCTGAACATCTGGATGCCCATCGCCTCCTCCGCCAACTTCGCCCAGTTCGGCGCCTGCCTTGCCTGCTTCTTCGTTGCAAAGAACCGCAAGACCAAGGCGGTCGCCCTGCCCGCTTCCCTCTCCGCCTCTCTGGGCATTACCGAGCCCGCCATCTTCGGTATCAACTTCCGCTTCATGAAGCCCTTCATCGCGGCGGTCATCGGCGGCGCGGTTGCCTCCCTCTTCGGCTCGCTGATTAAGGTGGATGTGAACGGCGCGACCAAGGCGCTCGGTGCGACGGCCTACGGCGTCACCGGCATTCCCGGCCTGCTGATCATCAACAACATCCCCATGTACGCCATTCAAATGCTGATTGCCTGCGGCGTGGCTTTCGTTTTGACCTTCGTGCTCTGGAAGGAAGAAAAGCCTGAG
Organism: Oscillospiraceae bacterium; assembly: GCA_017543225.1. Taxonomy (GTDB): domain Bacteria; phylum Bacillota; class Clostridia; order Oscillospirales; family Oscillospiraceae; genus JAFRPC01. Next base: position 1,274 of record JAFYGM010000071.1, on the reverse strand, counting down.
GAGAAGGTGGCGGTCAACGCACCTGCCAAGCCCATTCCCACCGCCTCCGTGATCCGCATTCCCGGCGCAAGCGTGATTCAGCCTGTCCCCGGCAAGGTCATTGCCCGCGAGAGCATTCCGGATGAGACCTTCGCCACCGGCGTGCTCGGTGACGGCGTTGGCATTGATCCCAGCGAAGGCGTGGTCTACGCCCCCTTCGACGGCGAAATCACCAACATCTTCGACACCAACCATGCTGTCTCCATCGAGGGCAAGGGCATGGAGCTGCTGATCCACGTCGGCGTGGATACCGTCAACATGAAGGGCGACGGCTTCCGCGGCTTCGTCCATGACGGCGATCAGGTCAAAGCCGGTCAGAAGCTGATCGAGTTCGACATTGAGAAGATCAGGAGAGCGGGCTACAGCCCCGTCACCGCAGTTCTGCTCACGAACTCCGATGATCTGAACGGCGTCGAGGTCGGCATCAAGTAAGCGCTGCATCGCAAGCGCCCTGTCACAAATCAAATCGGGAAGCCGATTGGCTTCCCGATTTGATTTGTTATGAGGCTCACGCCGTTATGGTCTCCCATTGCTTCTGGCTGTTCTTGACGTAGAAGCTGTGGTTTTCCAGACAGTACGCGACGCTGCCGGGATCGAAGTCTGCCGTCCGGGGGAGAGACAGGTCGGATGCCAGCTCCACAACCGCCTCGTAGGTTCCGCAAACACGGCTGCACACCGTGTTCCCCGCCTGCGGCGTGTGCATCAAACGCCCCTCCCCCTTGAGCTCCGCTCGGATGATTGCCATATCGTTTGCTCCTTTCCGGTATTCTTTTGAAATAATCTTTCAAAGATACCATATCCAGAAAAAAAGAATCCTTCCGCACCCTGTCTTATATTATACCACAAAACAAGGAAAAAAGCAATAGAAAATCATGTTTACAAGATACTTTCAGCAGAAAATGTAGGGACGCGCATCGCGCGTCCGCGTTTGCGAAGCAAACAATCGCCCGGCAGGGCGATCCCCCTTGCGTCTGCCCGATTCGTTACGTTAGATTTGCCTCCGGCAAATTGCATTCGTTCCGAATGCCGGACGAGCGATGCTCGTCCCTACGCAGCGTCACGGAAAGAATGTAGGGACGCGCATTGCGCGTCCGCGTTTGCGAAGCAAACAATCGCCCGGCAGGGCGATCTCCCTGCGTTTCAGCAATCCGGTACGTTGGATTTGCCTGCGGCAAATTGCATTCGTTCCGAATTCCGGACGAGCGATGCTCGTCCCTACGCAGCGTCACAGGAAG
>JAFYGM010000070.1 GCA_017543225.1 Oscillospiraceae bacterium | reverse complement strand
GGGACGAGCATTGCTCGTCCGGCATTCGGAACGAATGCAATTTGCCGGAGGCAAATCTAACGTCGCGTTCCCCTCCACGCAGGAAGGTCGCAGGACGTTTCCATCGTGGGCCGCAGGCAAATCCAACGTGCCGGATTGCTGAAACGCAGCCGCGGACGAGCGATGCTCGTCCCTACATCCGGTTCGTCACGCGGTCAGCGTGGGTGCGTTTCGGCGGGCGTGCGACGACGCACCGAAACTGTCAACTGTCAATTATCAACGATCAGGATGTTCGCTACTCCCCTATGGGATCGGCTGAACTGTTACCAATTCCTGCGTGCAGATTGCGCTGTCGGGTTTTTGTCGGATCGGTCAAACGCCGCCGGGAAGCTTTTCGGGCTTTCGAGGTTTTTTGGACGATCGGACGGAAGCTTCCGCAAGCAAGAAGTGCGCCGGGAATTGTGCGGTGTTGCCTTAATTTACATTGTCATTTTGCGAAGACTGTGTTATAATGGGAATATCAATCAAAAAGGACGAAAAAACGACATGCGATCCTCACAGCTTTCCAAAACCGATCTCTTTGAGCGGGTGTCGATTCCGCGCGCCCTTGCCGCGATGGGAATCCCCACGATCATCAGCCAGCTCATCAACCTGCTCTACAATATGGTGGACGCCTTCTTCATCGGACGAACCGGCAATCCCTACATGATGGCGGCCACCACCGTCACCCTGACGCTGATGATGCTGAACGTGGCCTTTGCGAACCTCTTCGGCGTGGGCGGCGGCAGTCTGATTGCCCGGCTCATGGGCCAGAAGCGCGACGAGGCGGGCCGCAGCGTCAGCGCCTACGCGGTGCGCGGCGCGATTCTGCTCGGTCTGGCCTATTCGCTGATTGTTGGCCTCTTCATGGGGCCGATTCTCCGCTTCCTCGGCGCGTCGGACTTCTCGCTGCGCTTTGCCGAGCAGTACACCCTCTGGGTCATTGTCGTCGGCTCCACGCCGATGATCCTCGCCCTCACCTTGTCCCACCTGCTGCGCAACACCGGCTACTCCACGCAGGCCAGCCTCGGCCTGTCGATGGGCGGCGTCCTCAATATGGCGCTCGACCCCCTGTTCATGTTCGTCCTTCTGCCCAAGGGGGACGAGGTGCTCGGCGCGGCGCTGGCGACCCTGATCTCCAACCTCTTTGCCTGCGGATATCTGCTTATTGCGCTTCGGAAGGCCTCTGCCAACGCCCCGCTGACGCTGAAGCTGACGCAGGCGCGCGGGCTGGAGAAGCCCCTGCGCAAGAGCTTCTATGCCGTCGGCATTCCCTCTGCGGTGCTGACCGGCCTGTTTGACGTGGCGAGCGTCTGCGTCAACGTCCTGGCCGCCGCCCACGGTGATTTCGTGCTGGCAGCCTTCGGCATTGTGATGAAGGTTGAGCGCATCCCGAACGCCGTCAACATCGGGATCTGTCAGGGCATGATGCCGATTGTGGCCTACAACTACGCCGCCGGGAACCGGACGCGGATGAATGCCGCAATCCGCACGGCCCGCACCTACGGCCTGCTGGTCTCTCTGGGAAGCATTCTGCTGCTGGAGCTGCTGGCCCGGCCTGTGACAAACCTCTTTTTGAGCACCTCGGCGGGAGACACCGCCGGGGCCCTGACCACCGTGACGCTGGCGGCGGCCTTCCTGCGGGTGCGCTGTCTGGCAGCTCCGGTGCAGCTTATCAATTACCACACCTCGTTCAGCCTGCAAGCCATTGGCAACGGTCGGGCGACGATGCTCCATGCCTGCGTCCGGGAGCTCGGCATTTACATCCCGCTGATGTTCCTGCTGGACCGCCTCTTCGGGCAGATGGGCCTCGCCGCCGCCCTGCCCGCCGGCGAAGGAATCGCCGCCGTCTTCGCGCTCTGGCTGCTCCGCAGAGCGCTGCGCGGGGAAGGTACGCTTCGCGTATGAAGTACGCTGCGCGTGTGAAGTATGCTGCGCACATGAAGTATGGCTTCGCCACATGAAGCGCGCTTCGCGCATTTGATTCATTTTCATCGTTTTATTGGCAAATAAAACGATTCCACAATCTGTGCGCAGCACAGACTTCATGTGCCGCAGGCACACTTCATACCTTCACATGCCGCAGGCACACTTCATCACCTGGCTGCGCCGTCAGGCACACTCCAAGGAGGCTTTCGCATGGAATACGCATTTTCTTTCATCACACTGGGCTTTGGCGGGATGCTGCTGCTCTACGCGGGGCCGCTGCGGCTGACGCTGGACGTGCGGCTGATTCCGCGCTCCTCCTTCGTGAACATGAAGGACGCAAGGGCCTACGCCCGCACCTTCGCAGACCTGACCGCACTGCTTGCGCTGGCCTTCCTGACCGGCGGCTGGGTGGGTCTCTACACCGGCCCGGCCCTCGGCGCCATTGCGCTCGCCGTCAGCCTCGCCGCCGCAATCTGGCTCTGCATCCGCCTTTGGCGGCACAATGACAACAAGAATAAGTGAGAATCAGAAAGAACCGTCCGGCAGCGGCGCACACCGTGCACCGCTGCCGGACGGTTTTTGCTCCGCCATCGCACGGGGCGGCGTCCCCGACGCCCCGCGCCGACGTAACGACCCCCCGGTCGTAGGGGGCGGCGTCCCCGACGCCCCGTGCCGACGTATCGAAACGCCCTACCGGGTCGTCGAGGACGCCGACCCCTACGGGCGTGCAGCGCACAACGCCCCGTGCCAACGTATCGAAAAGCCCTACCGGGCCGTCGAGGACGCCGGCCCCTACGGAGGTGTGTCGGCGTCCCCGACGCCCCGTGCCGACGCCCCGAAACGTCCCACGGGCCGCAGGGGGCGGCGTGGATGGATACTCAGAAGAACGCCCAGCGGCTGAGGAGGAGGCCGGGGATCACGACAATCAGGAAGAAGGCCCAGCTCACCAGTGTGAAGGTTTTGATGAAGCGTCCGCCCTGACCGGGGTATTCGCGGACGTAGATACGATAGTTGATGACCGAGGCCAGCGAGCCGATCAGGGAGCAAAGGCCCGCGGTGTCCGCGCCGTAGATCAGCCCGGCGAAGTTCTCCGTGAACGGATAGAGGACAATCGAGGCAGGGACGTTGGAGATGAGCTGGCTCAGGCCGATGGCCCACCAGTATTCCCGACCCGCAACGGCCTTCTGGAGCACGGCGGCAATCTTCGCATTCGCCGCAATCGAGGACGAGAAGATGAAGAAGCAGAGGAAGGTCACCAGCAGCACATAGTCCACCTTGCCGAAGAGCTTGGGATCGACCGCGAGGATCACGCCCAGCACCACCGCCACGGCGACGTACCAATAGGGCGTGCGCGTGACAATGACGCCCAGAATCAGAACAAAGAGCAGAGCGTAGGCAAGGCGCTGTTTTTTGCGCTCCGGCTTCCACGCGGTCTCGGCGCCGGCGGCGGAGATGGTCTCACGCGGATTCTTCCGGTAGAGGAAGAAGACGAAGCCCACCAGCAGCACCGCAGACATTGCGCACAGCGGGAGCATGTGGAGCATAAAGTGCCAGACGCTGACCTTGGCCTGCCCGTAGAGAAAGAGATTCTGCGGACTGCCGAAGGGCATGAGCAGACTGCCGCGAATGGCGGCGATGTTCTCCATCGAGATGACCGGCAGGATGTACTTCTCCTTGCCGCCGCTGCGGAAGAGCAGAATCGTCAGCGGAACGAAGATGATCAGGGACACGTCGTTCGTCACGAACATCGAGGTGAAGAATACGCCGAAGATCAGAAACAGGGAGAGGGTCGTCATACGCCCGCAGCCGCCTGCCAGACGCACCAGCGGACGCAGGACGTTCTCCTGCTTGAAGCCCTCGAGCACGCAGAGCATCATCAGCAGGGTGCCGAGGGTGTGCCAGTCGATGTCCTCGAGCAGCCGCGCCGTCGGCGGGGTAATCAGCATCGCCACCCCCGCCGCCAGCAGGGAGAGGGTCAGCATCATCTCTTTTTTCAAAAACCGCAATACTGCTTTCATTCCGGAGGTCTCCTATTCATTTGAAAGCACCTTGATCAGCAGGAGCTTTCCGTCGCGGACGGACACTGTGGCAGTCTGTCCGGGCAAAACCTCGTTGCTGATGCCGTACTGGTAGTCGCATCGAATCTCCGCGTCGAGAAGCGGGTATTTGGCGTGCCGGATCGTAATGCCTCGCGCGCATCCGGTGAGATTCAGCGTGGAGAAAAAAGCAAATTCCGGGCCGACGGCTGCGGTCTGGCCGGAAACGATCTCCATTTCTCCGAAGTCGTCCACAATCCGGCCCCGCCTGCCGAGCGCATCCAGATAGAGCAGGATCGACACGTTGCCGAGGCTGTGGTCGAAGCGACCGCCGATCACGCCGAGGAGCAGAAAGTCGTCATAGCCGCGGCGCACCATCTCCTTGACTGCGTAGACCGTGTCCGTGTCGTCCTTTTCGCAGGGCAGGACAATGGTTTCCACGTCCAGCAGAGGATTTTCGTGGGAATCGAAGTCCCCGACAATCAGCGCCGGCGCCCGCCGCAGGCCGGGCCGATGCTTCAGCCCGCTGTCGCAGAACACCAGCACGTCCGAATCGCGCAGATACCCGCGCACCCGCGCATAATCCCGAATGTCGGCCCCGCCGACGATGACACAACGATTCATGTGGATTCCTCCCAGATGCAGGAAATTGAAAGTTGACAGTTCATACCTGTCTGTTGAAAGCCCAACCTCAATTATACGTTTGCATTTGGCGGTTGTCAACCGTTTGGTTGCAGCCGTTCAGCCCGCATTGCCGCTGCGGGATCGGCTGAACGGTTACGTCGCCACGGGACGGGGAAGCTGTCCGCTTCGGCGGGGGTGTGCCGCGTGCGAAGGCTTCCGACGGAAGAAACGGATTGTATTTTCCGGCTCCGTGTGGTAGGATAGCGTTACAAAGCAACAGATTGCCTTACAAAATAAAAAGGGAGAGATTTACTTGGAACAAACCGTTATGGAAAAAATCATTGAAGCGCGGCATACGCTTTCTGCGCTGGCGGAGCGTTCGGGGGAGGAGCGCAGAACGCGGGACTTTCTGAAAACCTTTCTGCGCGAGCACACCAGTCTGACGGTCGTTGACTGCGGCTGCTGGCTCTATGCCAGACACGACGAGGGCGCGAAGCGCACCGTGGTCGTCCGGGCTGACCACGACGCCGTGCCGACGGCCTGCGGCGCGCGGCATCTCTGCGGGCATGACGGACATACCGCCGCCCTGCTGGGGCTGGGGCTGCTGCTGGAGGGGCAACGGCTCGGCTGCAACGTGATCCTGCTCTTCCAGCACGCGGAGGAGACCGGACAGGGCGGCGCGGCTTGCTGCGCCCTCTTTGCACGCGAGGGCCTGACCCGCGAGAATACCCGGATGATCGGCTGTCACAACATCCCCGGCGCACCGCTGGGGCGCGTCCTCTTCCGGCGCGGCACCTTTGCCTGCGCCTCCTGCGGCGTGGAGATTTCCCTGACCGGCAGCCCCACGCACGCGGCCTATCCCGAAAACGGCGTGAATCCGACTGCCGCCGTCGCAAGGCTGGCCCTGCTTCTGCCGGAGCTGGCGGATCGGGCGGCACGCTCCGACGGCTGCATGGCCCTTGCCACGATTGTCGGCATGCGCACCGGCGAGCGCGCCTTCGGCGTCGCGGCCTCGCAGGGCGTCCTCTGGGCCACGCTTCGCGCAGAGAAGGCGGAAACCTTTGCCGCCCTGAACGCCGCTGTCGATCAGGCTGTGCGCAGCGCGGCGGAGGCCGACGGCCTGACCTGTGCCGTCGAGCGGCTGGACGTCTTCCCTGCCACCGTCAACGACGAGGCCATGCAGGACAGCCTCGAACGGATCTGCGAGGAAAACGGCATTGCCCATCAGTACCTCGAAGTGCCCTTCCGCTGGTCGGAGGATTTCGGACACTACGGCAGCTATGTTCCCACCTGCTTCTTCGGCATCGGCGCCGGAGAGACCACGCCGCCCCTGCACACCGCAGACTACGACTATCCCGACGCCCTCGCCCCCCGCACCGCCGAGCTGTTCTGGCAGCTCCTGCGGGGCCTCTCCGCAACCGGGGACCGTTGAACCGTCCCTGCTTCCGATTCCGCTTCCCTGCCGTCATTTGCGGTTCCTCCCGCTCCTGCCACAACATCTTGTACGCAAAAACCTGTACAAAATATCCTGAAAAAATTTATGATATTTGCGGAAACTCAAGCACTAAGCAGGCAGCTTCCGGAGCCCAGCATTCCGTAAAGCATATCCGTAAAGAACTTCTGTTCTGTCCTGGGCAGGCAAGACGAAATTTTCTTTGAAAAAGTGATAATTTCCCGTTTCATTCTGTAAACATTTGTGGTAGAATAGGTCATGAAGAGTTACCTTCTTTCTTGTTTAGCAGTCTTTTGTTTGACACCTTAATTCTACCACATTTCAGAAGGTAATTCTTCACTTTTTTTCACTTTTTCGCCCCTTTTTCCCAGTTTTTACGCCTGTGGATATCTTCTCGTTTTCCTGCCATTCCAAACTGCGGAAACTCAAGTTTTTTCTGCGAACAAGCCCCCATCCGGAACACAAAGGCCGGATGGGGGCTTGCGTACGAAGTATGGCTTATCGGCGCTCCAGAATATCCTGAATCACGGCGCGGATATGCGACAACTGGTTCTGATTCAGCCGTTTCAGAAGCTGAACGGTTTGCTCCAATTCCTGCGGGGCTTCTACCGAAAAGTCGAAGAACTGCGCCGGGGTGATCCCAAAGTATTCGCAGATGTAGAGAATCCCCGTCAGGGAGGGGCGGGTCTTCCCCGTCTCGATGTTGTTGACGTAGCCGGGATTCTGCCCCAGAGACAGGCTCATGTCCCGCGCCGAAACGCCCTTCTGCATCCGCAGCCGCGCCACCCTCGCCGCCACGTCCTTCTCTTCCATGCGCTCTCACCACCTTGTGTTGCATTTATCCTATTCTATCCCATAGAATCCCACCTTTCATTTGTTTTTAACCAATATTCAGCTTGACATGTTGGGTAATAGATGATATATTGGCAATGGAGGTTGTTTTTTAACCAATGTATAGAACCAAGAAGGATTCATTTCAAGTGTACACAGAGGCAAATTCAGGCAGCAAGAAGAACTGAAGGAGGTGTTTTTTTGGAAAACGGATTAACCAATGGATTCCAGATGTTGTCAGTTTGCTATAATGGAAAGCAAATCACCAGGGCTGAATTGATTCTGTATCTGTTTGAGATTACGAATCTAAAAAAGGAAGTACAGACACTACTTCAAAAAGGCGAGAGAGGCCGAAAAGAAATCAAAGCTTTAGAAGCGCTTGAAGTGAGACAACCGGTGTACATGCCTGTCGTTGAGAAGCCGAAAGGATTGTCACTTCTTTCAAGAAGAAGGAAACGGGAGTACCAAGCGTGGTTAGCCTCTGCCCCTCAACAAGAAGAAGAACGTCGCAGACTTGAAGAGAAAGAAAGTGCGCGCATTGCTGAGGTTAAAGAACGTAAGAACAAATTGATCGACGACGGTTGGCAGGAAATGGAGAGAGCGAAAAAACTGGCAAAAAAATATGAAGAGCTTTGTTGCCTTCAGATTATTGCGCCACAATACCGCAAGGAAAGAATCCCGGAAATACTGCTGACTTATTTGTTCGAGGGACGGGCGATGACTTTGAGCGAGGCACTGAACCTGTATCATGAAGAAGAGCATCGCATGCAAATGCTATCCATTGCGAAACAACAGCTTGTGGAAGCAAGGCAGGCCCAGGCAATGCAGCTTGAATTGGCGTGGCAACAGTTAGAAGTTCTGAACGAGACGAAAAAACTGCAGCAACAGGCGTTGGATGCTGCAAATGAAGCAAAATCCGCTGCAAAAAATGCGGAATTCTACTCGTTTTTAAACCTGATTATGAGCTAAAGGAGAATCGCTATGCAACTGTTTAAGCCGAAAGCACAACCGTGTCAAACAATTATCGACTTTTTGAATCAGGAGGAATCACATATCCATCTTTCGAATGCTCTCAGTATGATGAGAGTTGGCTTTAAAAGGGTTGGTACCCCGCAGCGTTTTTACAGTCCGAAGCTTGGAAGATCCAATATGGTTCAATTGGAAAACCATTGTTATTTAATAAGCAAGCATCGGATGTCAAGCCTTAAAAATCGATTTGCTCATAGATTTCCGAAGGGTATCGACGATGAAGCTTCCACTGAAGACCTTCTGCAAATCGTCGAAAACAGAGGCGACGACCCGGACGCATCCTTTCTGCTCGGAATCATAAAAGAATACGGACTCAATGAAAGCCTTGCGGCTGACCTCGGCACGGCGGAGTATCATTACGAAAAAGCGAGAAATAGCGGATGCAGGATGATGCGCTTTCTTGACTGTTTAAGGAATGAAGACTATCGGACGGACTTGTTTGCTGACCGGGGCGAGTATATCCTGAACAATTTGTATTATATGGTCTTGGATGAGGCGGAGTCTTCCCGTGATTTGGAATTCGATCAAGTTGTTGAAAGCCTTACTTCTTGGGAGAAAAACACGCTGAAGAGATTGTCAAATTATGGAATCGCAGCATGTCAACAAAAGGGATATCCCTTTAGTACCCTTATGGTGTGCAAATGCTTTAGTCCGTATCTCATGGCAAGGGTTATGAATACCGAGCCAAAAGAGAATCCGCTGTTTGATGAGAGTGTTTTCTGGCGTGCCCTGAAGATTGATCTGGCGAATAATGCGAAAGAGGATCTTGAGGCTGTTATGTCTCTTTCAGTTAATATCTGGAAAAGAGCACAGGCAGGAGATACGCTTGCAGCAAAATGTCTTGAGCATTATGGTGTATCGTGGTGATTGACGAAACGGCTGCGGGATTCGCGGGCGGCGAAATGCCTCCCCTACGGATTGCTGTAACCACGCAGAGGGTTCTGCGGGGATATCCAAAAGGGGGATGACCCCTTTTGGCCGTTTGAATGAGGGGAGGGTCCCGGGAGGGGGGAGAGATTCGGAATCTTCCCCCTCCCGGGTGCGTCTTTGCTGACTTTCTGCGCAATCAGAAAGTCAGGCCGCCGGCAGGCATGCCAACGGAGCGAGATGCAGGTGTGGTTTGTTTGAGAAATCGAAGCGCGGGCCACGGGGCCCGCGTTCCGTAGGGACCGGCGTCCTCGACGGCCCGGTGGAACGGATCGTTCCGCTTTTGCGGTGCGTTGCCGACGCCGCACCCTACGACGCCGGACGGGAACGGATGTAGGGACGAGCAATGCTCGTCCGCGTTTGCGAAGCAAACAATCGCCCGGAAGGGCGATCTCCCTGCGTTGCAGCGGTACGGCACGTTTCGATTTGCCTGCGGCAAATTGCATTCGTTCCGAATGCCGGACGAGCGATGCTTGTCCCTACGTTCGGTTTCGTAGGCGGAGGGGGCGAGGCCGCTGTGGTCAGCGGCCACTACGTGTCAGAAAATGTGTAGGGACGAGCAATGC
>JAFYGM010000069.1 GCA_017543225.1 Oscillospiraceae bacterium | reverse complement strand
GTATTAGCTGCAAGCAGGGTTTCGCCAGACGAGGCGGAGGACGCAGGCGGGCTGACGCCCGGCAAGGACGACAACGAAGTATGGCGGAATCCTGCGCCGCAGATCATGCCATTTTTAGGCTTAACGGAACACTAGGTAAGCGTCAAACCTGAGGGCGGATTGAAGAAATCCTCCGGATATGAGAGAATAGAGCGAGGCTTCCATAGACTTCCATCGAGTCGGTGCGAGTCTGGTGATCGGAAACCGGATGAAGGGGCGCCGAAGGTGTTGGAGCATCCGCGGCGGGAATCATCTTGCCGTGCTGCTGCGCGCCTATCATACCAGCGGCTTTGAAAACCTGTTTGCCGAATTGCCCAGCCCGCCGAAGCCGAAGGAAATGTGGAAGGATACCCTGCCCATGTTCGGAGCCGGCAAAGTGCCCGAACGAGAGGGACGGGGTTACGACGACTGCCATACCCTCTCCTTTGCCAATCGTGCAGGCACCTATTTGAGTGCGCTGTGCCGTAATATGCTCCGGGGCTCCGGCAATCATTTTTGAATGCAATGACAGCATTGCAGCACCGCAGACCGACGGTGCGCTTTGCTGTGCCGTTCTGCAAACCTTGCGCTCGACAACTGCAACGCAACCACTCGCATTTCGCCGGAAATAATCTTGCCAATCAACACTTGACACATACGCTGAAAGAAATCCTGCCAATCAACGCTTGACACATACAACGTACATCTTTCGTGGCTGCGCACTTGACAGCCTGTGCGGAATATGCTAAGATGATATATAAGATTAGATGAAATTGTGACAGAGATTATTTTGTTGAAAATGACACAGAAAATGGAAAGGAGCAGTTATGAAGGATTATGTCATCGTCACCGACTCCTCCTGCGATCTCATGCCGGATTTTCTGGCACAGTGCGACGTGATCAGCGTTCCGCTGACCGTGAAATTCGACGAAGATCAGGAGAGCTTTGGAAACTATGATATGCCGTTCAATCAGTTCTATGATCGGATGCGCAAGGGGAGCGTTGCAAAAACCTCCGCTGTCAACGTCGAGAGCTTTAAGCAGGCGTTTCTCCCGCTGCTGAAGGCAGGCAGGGATATCCTCTATATCGGCTTTTCCTCCGGCCTCAGCACCACGGTCAATTCCGGTGCGATGGCTGCGGCGGAGCTGATGGAGGAATTCCCGGAATGCAAGATCGTCACGGCGGATACCCTTTCGGCCTCCGCAGGTCTGGGCCTGTTGGTCTATCTGACGGTGCAGAAGAAAAAGAACGGCGCTTCGCTGGAGCAGGCGGCAAAATTCGTGGAAGATACACGCATGAAGATCTGCCATTGGTTCACGGTGGACGATCTGGTGTATCTCAAGCGCGGCGGTCGTGTCAGCGCGACGGCAGCCTTCTTCGGCGGCGTGCTGAATATCAAGCCGGTTCTGCATGTGGACAACGACGGACACCTGATCAACATGATCAAGGCGCGTGGCCGCAAGGCTTCCATCAAAGTGCTTGCAGACAAATACGGCGAGCTGGCGCTGGATCGGCAAAACGGCACGGTGTTCATCTCACACGGCGACTGCCTTGACGAAGCAAAGCAGCTCGCAGAGCAGCTCAAAGACCGCTACGGCGTGAAGGTGCGCTTGATCTCCTACATTGGCCCGGTGATTGGATCTCACTCCGGACCGGGAACGATTGCGCTGTTCTTCGTGGGGCGCGAACGCTGAGATGACAGGACGTACCCCTCTGGCGCTGAGAAAGCTGCCGAATTATACGAAGGGCGAGGAGCTGTTTCATTTTGTCTCCCATGTGGTGGGCGGCGGCCTTGCGGTTGTGATGATGATTCTCTGTGTGGTGCGCGCTGCCCTCCATGCAGACCCTTGGGCAATCGTGGGCAGCTCAGTTTACGGCCTGTCCCTGATTAGCGTCTATACGATCTCCAGCGTCTATCACGGCCTTCGCCCGGAAATGGCGAAGAAGGTGATGCAGGTGCTCGATCACTGTACGATCTATTTTCTGATCTTCGGCTCCTATCTGCCGATTTTGCTCTGCTCGATCCGCAGAGAGTCCCCGGTGACAGCGTGGGTGCTGTTTGGCGTGATCCTTGCCACGACAGCTCTTGCTGTCACGCTGACGGCGATTGACCTGCGGAAATTCAGGGTGCTGTCCATGATCTGCTACATCGGACTCGGCTGGTGCATTGTGTTTGCCGCGCCGGTAGCGCTGCACGCCATTGCAAGGCCGGGGCTGATCTGGCTGCTGACCGGCGGCATTGCCTATACAGTTGGCGCGATTCTCTATGGGATCGGCGTCCATAAGCGCTATATGCACGCAGTCTTTCATCTGTTTGTGATCTTGGGCTCCGTGCTCCAATTCGTCTGTATCTATGCGTATGTGATCTAAGCGATCTCGGAATTCTAACACAACCTCCCGGTGGAACAAGCATCTGCTGTTTCCGCCGGGAGTTTTTTCCTGTGCAGGCGAAATTGTATTTGCTTTGTGTCTGAATCTATGCTATGATAGCCTTCGATGAGATAAAAGGAGAGATTTCCGTGGAGTATATCATTCTGGATATGGAATGGAATCAGCCGTGGCCCGGCTCTTATGCGGCCCAGCGTCCGCTGCCGATTCACATCACCGGAGAGGTCATTCAGATCGGTGCCGTCCGGATGCTGGAGGATCAAACGATTGCCGATGAGTTTCAGGTTTTGATCAAGCCCCGGTTCTTCCGTCGGCTGAACAGCCGGGTTGCCAAGCTGACCGGTATTCGTGAAAGTCGTCTGAAGACCGAGGGTCTGAGCTTTGACGATGCGATCAACGAGTTTTATAACTGGTGCGGCGACGACTGCGTGTTTTTGACCTGGGGCTTCGATGATATCCCGCTGCTCTCGGGAAATATGATGCTCAACGGCTACGACCCGGTGTGGATTCAACACTGGTACAATGCCCAGATGATCTTCAATGCGCAAACCGGGTGCGGCAACAATCAGAAGGCGCTGGCGACCGCAATGGAGATGCTGGAGATTCCGGCAACCCGTCAGGCGCACGACGCGCTGGGCGATGCCTTCCACACCGCGCAAATCTGCGCGAAGCTTGATCTGAAAAAGGGAATCGAGGAATACCGGGGCTCTCTGCGTGAGCACGAGGACGGCCTGCACGGAGCTCAGGTTCCCGGCTGCGTCAGCCGCCGGGTCTACCATGAATACGAGGACAAGTCCGCCGCAATGGGCGATATGGGCGGAAAGGAAAATCTCTGCCCGGTGTGCGGACAGGAGATGACCTGTCAGGGCTGGCATACCCAGCCGGGTCGCCGGTACCTTTCCCGGAACACCTGTCCCGAGCATGGAGACTATATTGTTCGCATTCGGTTCGAACGCGAACGCGAGGGCAGTCTGAAGGTCTGCCGTCTGGTTTATGACAGCACCTCCGCGCTGGCGGAGAAATTTGACGAAGAAATTGCAAAAAGACCCAAGAAGCACGCCCGCCGACGCAGAAAGCGCGTAAAGACGGAACTGTGATCGGCTTTCCCCACGTCTTGGGCGGACGAGCTTTGGCGGTGCGCACAGGAGGAGTATCATGCGTCTGACCCCGGAAGAAATGGCTGCCTGCATCGACCACACCAATCTGAAGCCGCAGGCCGGTCGAAAGGAAATCCTTGCCCTCTGTGAAGAGGCGATGACTCTGAAAACCGCCTCTGTCTGCGTGAATCCAAGCTACGTCAAGCTTGCTGCGCAGACCCTTGCTGGCTCCGGCGTGACAACCTGCTGCGTCGTTGGCTTTCCGCTCGGCGCGACGACGCCGAACGTCAAGGCGTTTGAGGCGGCGGAAGCTGTCGCAAACGGTGCGCGTGAGGTGGACATGGTTCTGAATATCGGCGCAGTCAAATCCTCCGACTGGGCGCTGGTTGAGCGGGATATCGCCGCAGTTGTCAATGCCGTAGACGGACAGGCGAAGGTCAAGGTCATTCTCGAGACCTGCCTTCTGACAGAGGAAGAGAAGGTTCTCTCCTGTCAGGCTGCCAAGCGCGTTGGGGCCGATTTTGTCAAAACGTCTACCGGCTTTTCCACGGGCGGAGCAACCGTGGAGGACGTTCGCCTGATGCGCCGAACCGTCGGACCGAACATGGGCGTCAAGGCGTCCGGCGGCGTGCGAACCTACGAGGACGCAGTCGCAATGCTGGAGGCCGGGGCCACGCGGCTTGGCGCCTCCGCCGGCAGAGCGATCATCGAAGGCTGTAAGTGATTTGGGGCCAGCGGAGCAATCCGCCGCCCTTTCACAGATTTACTCACACAACAAACAACTTGCAAAGGAGAATACCGTTATGAGAACCCCTATGATTGCTGGCAACTGGAAAATGAACAAGACCCCTTCGGAAACCAGAAAACTGATCGAAAATCTGAAGATGATTGAAAACCGGACTGGCGCGGAGGTCGTTGTCTGCCCCATGACCGTCTCTCTGGCGGCTGCTGCGGAAGCACTGCAGGGCAGCAAGATTCATCTCGGCGCACAGAACGTCCATTTTGCAGACAACGGCGCCTATACCGGCGAGTGCAATGCCGCCTCTTTGAAGGAGCTTGGCGTGGAGTATGTGATCATCGGTCACTCCGAGCGCCGCCAGTATTTCGGTGAGACAGACGTGACGGTGAATCAGCGCACGCTGAAGGCACTGGAAGCCGGTCTGAAGCCGATCATTTGCGTGGGCGAGAGTCTGGAGCAGAAGCAGCAGGGGATCACGAATGAGATCGTCTGCATGCAGACCAAGGTTGCCCTGCTCGGCGTCGGTGAAAAGATCGACGACGTGGTCATCGCCTATGAGCCTGTCTGGGCGATCGGCACCGGCCTGACCGCAACGCCCGAAGACGCCAACGCAACAATCGGCGCGATTCGCAGTGCGATTCGTGAGGTTTGCGGCGATGCTGCAGACCGTGTCCGCATTCTGTACGGCGGTTCGATGAACGCCAACAATGCCCATGACCTCATGGCCCAGCCTGAGATCGACGGCGGCCTGATCGGCGGTGCATCTCTGGCAGCCGCGAAGTTTGACGGTGTGATCAACTTTAACTAAGGCAACAGCGCACAGCTTCCGGCACACATCTTGCTTGCGGAATCTTCCTCCTGATCGTCTAAGAATCCTCGGAAATCCGAAAGGATTCCCTGCGGCTTTTGACCGATCAGACGAAAATCCGCACGGCGCAGTCCGCGCGCCCGAATTGTGCAGGGTTGCCGGAATAACCAAATCTGTCCGCTTGGAACAGGAGAGCGTCTATGAATCAGATTGAATCTACGTTTTTGACGTTGCTGCGTGACGCAATTGCGCAGGAAAAACCGCATGATCCCAATCTTTCCGAAGAAGAATGGGAATTGGTTTTTCAACTGAGTAATTGGCATCAGCTTCTGCCGCTGATTCTGGATCTCTCCTGTTCTCTGCCCTCCTGTGTTCGTGCGCTTCGCGTCCAGACGCAAAAGAGATCGGAAGCCGAAAGAACACACCGAAAGGATTGGAGAGCGCGTGCGCTGTCAAGGTTCGGACTGCAGGTGGAACAGGAAAACGAATTCTTAAACCTGATCCTGATGCTCCGTGAAAAGGGACTGGAGCCACTGACGATCAAAGGCCCGGTGTGCCGAAGTCTTTATCCGAAGCCGCTGCTTCGGCCCTCCGTCGATGACGATCTTCTGATTCCCGGAGAGCTTGCACAGGCGTACCATGCGGCTTTTCTGGAGTTTGGGCTCCGGCCTGACCTTCCAAACGTCGATGTGGAGAACGCGTGGGAGATTTCTTATCATAAACCGGATTCTCCGCTCTATGTGGAGCTTCATAAAAAGCTTTTTGATCCGTCATCTCCTGTGTTTGAGGGCTTTCAGCGGGAATTTGACGGCGTGTTCGAGCGTAGCGTCACGGTTCGCGTGCAGGATGTGGACCTTCGCACACTTGCACCGACGGATCATCTGCTGTTCCTGATTCTCCACGCCTTCAAGCATTTTCTTCACAGTGGGTTCGGTGCGCGGATTGTCGCGGATATTTGCCTGTTCTCCAGAGCATATTGCGATCAAATTGATTTTTCCACCGTTTTCCATGCCTGCAAGGAGAAGCAATGCGACCGGTTCACCGCTGCAATCTATCGAATCGGCGCGGAATATCTCGGAATACCGGAGCCGGAGCTGTTTCGAGCAATGCAGGTGGAGATTGAGCCGCTGCTTCGTGATATTTTAGATTCCGGCCTGCATGGGACGCAGATTGACCGACTGCACAGTGCAAATATTACGCTCGGAGCCGTGTCGGATCACAGGACCGGGAAACGACGTTCGGGGAGTCTCAGAAAGGTGCTGTTTCTTCCTGCAAGCGCGATGAAGCGGGACTATCCGTTCCTGACCAAATACCCCGTTCTGCTTCCGGTTGCATGGTGCAGGCGTGTGTGGAAGTATCTGAAGGAGCCAAAGAAGACGGGTGGACACAGTCCGACTGCAACGCTGCGAATCGGGGAGGAGCGTGTTCAGCTCCTTTCGTTTTACGGCATTATTCAATCGTAAAGGGCCAAGAATCGACAATCGACAATTGACAATTGGTCGATTTCAGTATATAATAAAATCACATTTTATGGCCTAACACAAAGGAGTTTTTTATGCCTATCTTTGTTAAGAGCGAAATCGCGCCGCTCAAGCGCGTGATGCTGCATCGCCCCGGCCGGGAGCTGGAGCATTTGACGCCCGGCACCCTGGATCGTCTGCTGTTCGACGACATTCCCTTCCTTGCCGGAGCGCAGCAGGAGCATGACCAATTTGCTCAGATTCTGCGCGAGAACGGAACCGAGGTTGTCTACCTCGAGGATCTCGCCGCAGAAACGCTTCGTGCCAATCCCGGCCTTCGGGAGGAGTTTCTGCGCGAATTCGTTACCTTCTCTCCCAACGTGGACTATCGCGGCGAGCTGTATGAATACCTGCTTGCGATTCCGGACGACAAGGAGCTGATCCTGAAGACCATGGCCGGCGTGTCCTTCCGCGAGCTGGGGGCCTCTCCGAAATTTGCCCTGCCTGCGATGCTCAACCGTCAGAACAACTTCGTTCTCGAGCCGATGCCCAACCTCTATTTCACCCGCGACCCGTTCGAGTCGATCGGCGAGGGCGTGGCGATCAATCGGATGTACTCCGTTACCCGCTGTCAGGAGACGATCTTCGCCCGCTACATCTTCAAGTATCATCCTGAGTTTGGTGGCAAGGTGCACCTCTATGCCAATGGCACGGAGCACTATTCCCTCGAAGGCGGCGACGTGCTCAACCTCTCTGACGAGGTTGTCGCCATCGGTATTTCCCAGCGCACGACGCCCGAGGCGATTGAGAACATCGCGAAGCGCCTCTTTGCCGACGAGGAAGCCACCGTTCGCACGGTCCTCGCGCTGGAAATTCCCTGCATGCGTGCAACCATGCACCTTGACACGGTTCTGACGCAGGTGGATCACGACAAATTTGTGGTCTTCCCAGACATGCTGGACTCCCTGCGCATCTTCGAGATCACGCCGGGCGCGGCTGGCAAGCTGCACATCCGCGATATGGGCGGCGACCTGCGCTCCGCGCTGGAGCATCATCTGCATCAGGAGCGCATCGAACTGATCTTCTGCGGCGGAGGTGACAATGTTGCCGCCCAGCGTGAACAGTGGAACGACGGCTCCAATACGCTCTGCGTTGCCCCCGGCAAGGTGGTGGCCTACAACCGTAACGTGGTCACCAACCGTATCTTTGAAGAGAACGGAATCACGGTTCTCAAGATTCCCTCCGGCGAGCTCAGCCGCGGACGCGGCGGCCCGCGCTGCATGTCCATGCCGCTGAACCGTGCAATGCTGTAAGCAACGGATTTAGGCAATCCGTTCACATACTTTTACAATCATTTATTAAAAAGGAGACTTAACCATGCCTGTCAATCTCAGAGGACGCAATTTTTTGAAGCTGCTTGACTACACCCCTGCTGAAATCCGCTATCTGCTCGACCTGAGCCGTGAGTTCAAGCGCATGAAGCTCGCTGGGGAGCCCCACCGCTATCTGGCCGGCAAGAACATTGTTCTGCTGTTCGAGAAGACCTCTACCCGTACCCGCTGCTCCTTCGAAGTGGCCGGCATGGATCTTGGCTGCGGCGTGACCTATCTCGATCCCGGCAGCTCCCAGATGGGCAAGAAGGAATCCATTGCTGATACCGCCCGTGTTCTTGGCCGTATGTATGACGGCATTGAGTACCGCGGCTTTGCGCAGGACACCGTGCAGGCTCTGGCTGATTACGCCGGCGTTCCCGTCTGGAACGGCCTGACCGATCAGTTCCACCCCACCCAGATGCTGGCCGACCTGCTGACCATTGAGGAGAAGCTGGGCCACCTGAAGGGCGTCAACTTCACCTACATGGGCGATGCCCGGAACAACATGGGCAACTCCCTGATGATCGCCTGCGCCAAGATGGGCCTGAACTTCACTGCCTGCGCCCCCAAGGAGCTCTTCCCCGAGCAGTGGCTCATTGACGAGGCCAAGAAGATCGCTGCCGAGAACGGCTGCACCGTCCGCCTGACCGAGGATGTGAACGAGGGTACCGCCAATGCCGACGTGATCTACACCGACATTTGGGTTTCCATGGGCGAGCCCGACTCCGTCTGGGCAGAGCGTATCAAGCTGCTGGCTCCCTACCAGGTCAATGCCAAGCTGATGTCCAACGCCAAGCCCACTGCTATCTTCATGCACTGCCTGCCCTCCTTCCACGACACCAATACCACCATCGGCGCCGACATTGCCAAGAAGTTCGGCATCAATGAGATGGAAGTCACCGATGAGGTCTTCGAGTCCAAGCAGTCTGTGGTCTTCGACGAGGCCGAAAACCGGATGCACACCATCAAGGCCGTCATTTACGCCACCCTCCGCTAAGCTGTTTTTTCAGATACTTCGCCGCTCCGGCCTGTACGGAGCGGCGAAGCGTATCTGTGAAGGCTTTTTCGCAGAAAAAATGTGAAAACTTCAAAATTTATGTTGCATTTTCCGGTTGCTTGTGCTATACTACTGTCTGCACGGGTCAGGGGCGCAAACGTGTGGCGAAAATGCCGCCGCGAACAATGCTCTGGGCATCCGTTTCAAATGGGCCTTTAGCTCAGCTGGGAGAGCGCAAGGTTCGCAATCTTGAGGTCAGGGGTTCGATCCCCCTAAGGTCTACCACCGCCGCCCGAGTTTTCTCGGGCGGCACTTCTATTTTTTTAACATTCCGATAAAACTGTTGTATCCGGCGTATCCGTCCGTTTGCAGATACCCACGGAAACCCTTTAGGAACGCTTTCGGATACTCCTGCCCGCGTCCTTTCCGGTATTCATACAAGACGATTGGACGCTCCG
>JAFYGM010000068.1 GCA_017543225.1 Oscillospiraceae bacterium | reverse complement strand
CATACCGGAAGCGCTGGGCCTTGCACAGGCGCACGCCGTCGATGATGGAGGCGTGGTTCAGGGAGTCGGAGATGATGGCATCCTCCGCCGTGAGAAGTGGCTCGAAGACACCGCCGTTGGCGTCGAAGCAGGAGGAATAGAGGATCGCGTCGTCGGTGCCGACGAAGCGGGCAATGCGGCTCTCGAGCTCCTTATGGATCTCCTGCGTGCCGCAGATGAAGCGGACGGAGGACAGACCGAAGCCCCAGCGGTCGTAGCTCTTCTTGGCAGCGTCGATCAGCTCGGGACGGGTGGACAGGCCGAGGTAGTTGTTGGCGCAGAAGTTGACGACGCCCTTGGCCTTGGTGGTGTCGATGCGGGAGTACTGCGGGGTGGTGATGATGCGCTCGTCTCGCCAGGTACCGGCCTCGCGGATGGCGTTCAGTTCGTTTTCAAACGCAATGTATGCGGACTTCATAAGTAGATCCTCCTGTAAAATGTTGATTATTTCTTAGTCCAGTCCAGAATGACCTTGCCGGACTTGCCGGAATTCATGGCGGCGAAGCCCTTCTCAAAGTCGGTGTAGTGGAAGCGGTGTGTAATGACAGGGGAGAGGTCCAGACCGCCCTGTACCATGTAGGACATCTGGTGCCAGTTGTCCATCTTGCGGCCATAGATGCCCTGCAGCATCAGACCCTTGCCGATGATGGTGTTCATATCGAGCGTGAAGGGCTTGTTGCCAATCCCGAGCAGGCTGATCTTGCCGCCGTTGCGCATGCAGGAGATCATCTGCTTGAAGGCAATTTCACTGCCGGACATTTCCAGACCGACGTCGAAGCCCTCTGCAATGTTCTGCTGCTTCATGATCTGCGTGAGATCCTCCCGCATGGTGTTCACAGCGGCGTCCACCTTCATCTTGCGGGCAAGCTCCAAACGGTCGTCGTTGATGTCGGTAATAATGACGCGGCGGGCGCCTGCAAACTTGCAGATGCCGGCGGCAATGATGCCGATTGGGCCGGCGCCGGTGATCAGAACGTCCTCGCCGACCAGCGGGAACATCAGAGCGGTGTGGGTGGCGTTGCCAAAGGCGTCGAAGAAGGCAACCACGTCCTCGGGCAGGGACTCGTCAATGATGATGACGTTGGTCGCAGGGATGCAGACATACTCCGCGAACGCGCCGTCACGGTCCACGCCGACGGAAACCGTATCCTTGCACCACTGGATGTTGCCGGTGTGACAGTTGCGGCAGCGGTGGCAGGTGATGTGGCCCTCGCCGGAAACGCGCTGTCCGACGTGCAGACCGGTCACGCCCTCGCCCAGCTTGGCGATTTCGCCAACGTATTCATGACCGATGGTCATAGGAGGATGCTTGATGTGCTCTGCGGCCCAGGGGTCCCAGTTAAAGATGTGAACATCCGTCCCGCAGATCGCGGTTTTGTGAATCTTGATCAGAACCTCCCCTGCCTTGGGTTCGGGAACCGGAACCTGACGAAGCTCCAGACCGGGACCGGCAATGGGTTTCACAATGGCATCCATGAAGGCTTGCATAAGAATCTCCTTTCGACATCTGAAATAGAGTCTGTTCGATTATTCGGGACAAATCACACTGTTTCGTCCGTACCAACCTATATTATAATCACGAAAAACCACCGCGTCAACTGGTTTTTTCAGAAAAGGGCTTGACTTCCGACGCCAAAGGCCGTATGATTTTAGTATCATCTGAGGAAATTGGGAAAAGAGAGGAAGAATCCATGACTTTTTCTAACAATCGGAGCTGCGCCCTGTTGCTGGCACTGGTTTTAACGATCTCTCTGCTTGCCCCGCTTGCAACGCAGGCCGAGGCGATGGAGATGAAAACCGCCATTGGCACCGTCACGGCCAGCGCGCTCCGTCTCCGTTCCGGGCCGACCTTCTCCAGCGAGGTGCTCGGCGTGGCGGCCTATCACGACAAGGTCGTTGTCGTTGGACGGGAAGGAGACTGGTATCGGGTTGTGTTCAACCTGAAGACCGGCTATATGCACAGCGATTATCTGGAGCTCGATGAGGTCAAGAACATTAAGCTGGGATACGCCCGCTTTGATTATTCCTCCAACGTGCGTCTTCGAAACAGTGTGGATTCTCCTTCGATCGGGAAGCCTCTGCGGGGGGACACCTGCTTCATCATCGGCTTCAATCGTGGCTGGTATAAAGTCAGCTACAACGGGCAGCTTGGTTACGTTCGCTCCGATCTGGTGACGATGCTTGAGGCGCCCTATGAAAATACAGGCAGCACCGGAAACACCTTCCATGTGGCAAGCGGACGGATGACCGAGGAAGAAAAGCTTCGCATGATCTTTGGCACGACGGAGATTGAGGATCCACGCTTGGTCTATCAATCCGAGACTGAGGCCGAATCGCACATGACCTGCGTAACAGTCAAAGCATGGGACATCAACAGTCAGGGAGAGAAGTATACCAGAACCTGGACCCTGACTGTCCATGAGCGAATCGCCTCCACGGTTGCGTCCATGTTTGGCGAAATCTATGCGCTGGACGAAAAGCCTGTGGTGCATTCGCTGGGCGGTTTCCGCTGGTGCTTTAAGTCCGAGCATTCCGTTGGGCTGGCAGTTGATCTCAACCCGGCTGAAAACTATTACATCGACCCCAATGGCAAACTACTGAGCGGCAAATACTTTCGTCCGGACTCCGACCCCTATTCGATTCCTGTGAATGGCAGCGTGGATCAGATCTTTGCAAAATATGGGTTTATCCGCGGCATCAACTGGGAGAGCGGATTTAAGGATTACATGCACTATTCATTTTTCGGAACCTGATGTTCACGTCAGAAATGAACTCGCCCCGCACCGATCGGTGCGGGGCGAGCTTTTCACTTATGGCTTCTTCGCGGAAGCTTCCAGGCGGCGGCTCAGCCGTGTTCCTCCGATCAGAAGCGCGATACCTGCGGCGGTGATAGCGGCCAGCGTCAGCCAGTCGCTGCCGGAAAACAGGCGCGTCTGGAGGAAAAAAACGTCATGGAAGCAGGCGACCGCGCCGACGTATGCAGCGCACATCACGGTGCAGACCGCGACGCGAAGTCGCGTGAAGGGACGGCAGGTGAGAATCAGGTTTACAAGACCGATAATGCCCGCGGAAAGGGCGGCCATTGTGGAGGTCAGTTCATGGGGCGCTCCACTGGAATGCGTGACCATAGACGCGATTGCACAGCAGGTGACGGCGATTGCGCCGGGTGCGGCTTGGAGTACGACCCGCCGGAGGAATCGTCGCGCAGCACGTTCATGCGAGGGCTCCAGCGCAAGGAAGAAGGAGGGACAGCCCACCGAAAGCGCACTGATCAGCGTGAGCTGGATCGGCTGGAACGGATAGCGCTGTTGCAGAAACAGCAGAAGCACCGCCAGCGCGGCGGAGTAGAGCGTTTTGACCAAAAACAGGGCGGCGGTCCGTGTGATGTTGCCGATAACCCGGCGGCCCTCCGCTACCACGGCGGGCAGGGAATTGAAGTCCCCGTCCAACAGAACAAGCTGTGCGGCGTGCTCCGTCGCCTCTGCGCCGCCTGCAATGGCAATGGAGCAATCGGCAGTCTTGAGCGCCGGAATGTCGTTCACGCCGTCGCCGGTCATGGCCACGCTGTGTCCGTCGGCCTTCAGCGCCCGAACCAGCAGTCGCTTTCGATCCGGCGTCAGCCGTCCGAAGATGACCTGATCTCTTGCCTGCGCCAGTTCCTCATCCGTCAGAGCCCCGCAGTCCACCGTCTTGTCTGCATCGGGAAGCCCCAGACGTCGGGCGACTGCGGCAACGGTTCTGGGATCGTCGCCCGACATAATCCGGACGCTGACGCCCTCCTGCCGGAACCAGGCCAGCGTGTCGGCGGCGGCAGGCCGCAGCGTATCGCGCAGCAGGAAGAATCCCAGCAATTTACGTACCGGCGTCAGTGCCAGATCGTCCGTTTCAACCTCGCCCTCTGCCAGTGCCAGAACGCGGAAGCCCTGTTCTGCGGCCTCGCCGACCAGAGCGGGAACCGACTCCAGCACAAAGGAGGGGGCGCCAAGGATCAGCACTGTTCCGTCCGCAAACGCTGCGGCGGATTTTTTGCGCGCCGAGGAGAAGGGAAGGGTAGCAGTCGGCGCCTCTTTTCCTGCCGGGACTGCCGCAGCAAGCGCCTTGAGCGTTCCGGATGAGGCTTCAAACGCGCCGAGGAAACGGGAAGCGGCGGCATGCAGCTCCTGCTCCGTGGCCTCGATGGGAACTGCGCGTTCCAGCGTCATCTCGCCGGTGGTGAGCGTGCCGGTTTTATCCAGACACAGCACGTCGGCGCGTGCCAGCGTTTCAATGCCGAACAGCTCCTGCACGAGGGTCTGGCGGCGGCCTAGCTTGACGACGCCGGCCATCAGCGCCACGGAGGTTAAGAGGATCAACCCCTCGGGGATCATGCCGATCATGGCGGCAACGGTCTCTGGCACGGCGAGATCAATGGGACTGTGGAGCAGAAAGAACGACTTACAGAAAAGCAGGAGGCCGAGCGGGACAAGCAGGCGGCTGATCCACGCGACAAGACGGTTGAGGTCGGTCATCAGCTCGGAGCGGGGTGAGCGGATCTGCCGGGCTTCTCCCATGAGCCGGGCTGCATAGCAGTCGTCGCCCACGGCGGCAAGCTGGGCAACGACGCGGCCCTCTGTCAGGAAGGAGCCAGACATTAACCAGTCGCCTTCACGCCGGGATATGGGATCACTTTCACCGGTGAGCAGGGATTCGTCGGCGGCGCAGGACCCGCTGCGAACGATGGCGTCCGCCGGGATCTGGTCGCCCGCTCGGAAGATCACCAGATCACCCAGCACCAGCTCCGAGGGGGGACAGTCGGTTTCCTCGCCGCCGCGGATCGGGTGACAGGGCTTCTCCTGAAGCAGGCGAAGCTTGTTCAGCATCGCTCTGGCGCGCAGAGACTGCACCGTGCCGATCAGCGTGTTGGAAAAGACGACGCCCAGAAAGAGCATATTTCTCCAGGAACCGACCAGCGCCAGACAAAGGGCCAGCGCGAAGTTCAGCAGATTGAACAGGGTAAAGAGGTTTTCGCCCACGATCTGCGCCACGGTTTTCCCCGGCTCGGCAGTTGCACGGTTGGCCTTTCCCTGCGCGGCGCGTGCGGCGGCTTCTTCTGCGGAAAGCCCGGTCTCGGGCGTCGGTTTGAAATCCGAAGGCAGAGCGGTGGGCAGGATCAAAGAGCGCTCCGGTGTGTCGGATGCTGTTTGCGCGGCGGATTGGGGATGTCGTTTGGTAAAGCCCATGGTCAATTCTCCTTGGCGGTGAAGTGCATACCCGTGAGCATGCAGTTTTGACACGATCATACCCGTTTCGATTGGAAATGTCAAGAAGAATGAAGCAAGCTTTCTGTTTCCTCCGCCGAAAGCGCCGGAAAACGATTGAAAACCGTCCTGCAATGTGGTACAATCGACCAAAAAGGAAGGAGGCGAAACGAGATGTTCTATTTTCAACGCTCGTCCATTCTGCCGTTCAATTTGTTTCTGATCGCCGCAGCGGTCATTCCCGCCCTGTTTTTGATGTTGCGGGTGTATCGCTCCGACCGTCTGGAAGCGGAAAGTGTTGCCCTGCTCTGGAGGCTGGCACGGGCAGGCGTGAGCGCCGCCCTGCTTGCAATCGTTTCGGAACGAATCCTCGGTTTGCTTCTGGAGAAGACGGTGCAAAACGAAACCCTGTATCAAATTCTGCTTTATTTTGTCGTGGTTGCTTTTTCTGAGGAAGGTGCGAAGTATTTGCTGCTCCATATTCGCACGTGGAAATCGGAAGAATTCAACTGTCAGTACGATGGCGTAGTGTATGCAGTGTTCATTTCGCTTGGGTTTGCCCTCTGGGAGAATATTTCCTACGTCCTGCACTACGGACTGTCCACTGCGCTGATCCGTGCAGTGACGGCGATTCCGGGCCATACCTGCTTCGGCGTTTTCATGGGCGTGTTTTACGGCTTGGCACGGCGGGCGGAGAATCAAAAACGGTTCAGCGAAGCCAAGACCTATCGCGTGCTGTCCATCCTTGTCCCAATGGCGCTGCACGGGGCCTACGACTATATTGCAACAGTCGCGGCTTCCACTTGGACCTTTGTTGCCTTCATTGCTGTCCTGTTCCTTGTTTCCTACCGTCTCATTGTCCGCATGAGCAAAACAGATCAATTCATCGCATAGCAGGACGCTAAAGAAGAATTTCGTCTCCGAAAGGGCAAAAAAATGCTTGACAAGTACACTTGGCAAATGTACAATATAGTCAAGAAAACTTGGCAAAGATGCCGGAAAGGGAGAACGAATATGGACAAAGAGGAAATACTGGCAAAAAGCCGGGAGGAAAACCGGAGGATGGACGAACGGGAGCAGCAGGAGTTAGGCAATTCCTTCGGCATCGGCGGGATCGTTGTCTTGGTCCTGTGCGGGTTGTTCACTGTTGTCGAAGTAATACGCGGGGGAAGGCGACCCTTTCAGTATACCGCAATTGCCCTTGGATTCTTTTCTGGGCTACTGTGGAACAATTACATTGTCACGCGGAAGAAAAAATACCTCTTCGGTGCCATTTATGTCTCGATCTGCATGATCGGAGCGGTGGCTGCGGTGTTCTGCCTGAATCGATAGAGATCGAAATAAAGCGCAATGCCTTCTGGAACAGCATAAGCCGGATGAGGAGGCAAGGAGCGCAAAGGTTGAAACATTGTAATTTGAGCACGATCCCGAAAAAGGGCGCAAAAGCACAAGCCCCCGGAAAAAGGGGCTTTTCAAGATTGAAAGAATGCTGTATCATCTACGTGGCGCTGGGTGTCACGAGATAGCCTTGCCTTTGTAAAATGAAGCTAGTGTTCCGTTAAGCCTAAAAATGGCATGATCTGCGGCGCAGGATTCCGCCATACTTCGTTGTCGTCCTTGCCGGGCGTCAGCCCGCCTGCGTCCTCCGCCTCGTCTGGCGAAACCCTGCTTGCAGCTAATACAACTTT
>JAFYGM010000067.1 GCA_017543225.1 Oscillospiraceae bacterium | reverse complement strand
GTTAGATTTGCCTCCGGCAAATTGCATTCGTTCCGACTGCCGGACGCGCAATGCTCGTCCCGACGCAGCATCACGGGAAGACTGTAGGGACGAGCACCGCTCGTCCGCGTTTGCGGAGCAAACAATCGCCCGGCAGGGCGATCTCCCTGCGTTGCGGCGGTACGGGACGTTAGCCTCGCTTGCGGCCTGACAAGATTTCTGTTCGTCGGGCCAGGGTTTTGCCCTTGAAGGGACCTTTCAACCCTCCAAATCCGGCTTTCTTCAGATTCCGCCTCGCGACGGACACCCTTGCCTTTGGCTAACGCTTCCCGCTGCCGGGCGCGTTCGGGACTTTCACCCTATAGAACGTGCGCTCACCGGGCGCACATCCAAAACAGCGAGCTGCCCTGAAAGCAGGGCGGCTCGCTGTTTTTTTCTTTTCCGGAATTGCCGGAACCCATTCGAGAAAACGGGAAGCTCTTATTCGCCAATGGCCGCAGTACGGTAGAGGAATCGCAGCTCCCCTTCCACGTCGTCAGAAAGGCCGGTGTACGCGGAACGAAATGCTTTCCCAAGCGCAGCAATCGCTTTCACCCGGTCCGCAAGACCTTTGGCGTCTACGGTGACAAGCCGAGAAAGCTTCTGGATTCCTTCTTTGTTGAACTGCTCCATTCCGCTGTGAAGGGTGTCGGAACCGTCGCGCAGCTTCCGGATTCCTTCAATGAACGCGGGAAGATTGTCCTGCATCGTATGTGTTCCGGAGGCCAGCCGTCTTGTACCGTCCGATAGCTCCGCAGCGCCGCTTGCAAGCGAATCGGTTCCTTTGGAGAGTGTCTTGGTTCCAGAAACCAGCGTTGCGCTCCCGTCAGAAAGCTTCGCCGCTCCAGTCTTCAACTGCACCGCACCGGAGCTGAGCTTCTCCGCACCCTTGGCAGCAGCGTCCACCCCGGCAGTATAGCTTTGAATTCCGAGATAGAAGGCGTTATACTGATCCAGAGAGGTCTTCAAAGCAATCACGGTTTTTGCACCTTTTGTGGCTGCAGCCAGCTTTTCCTGCACCTCTGATCCAGCCATAGCGTCGGCAATTGCCTTCTGCACTTGCGCTTCCGTGTTTTCGGCAATGACTGCCTGCATTTCTTTTGTGGCCATTTGTGCGTCGATCTTCTGTGCTATCAACGCCTGAACCTCGTCGGAGGCCATTTTTTGCTCGATTGTCGCTTCCATCTGTTCCTGGATCTCTGTGGAAGCCAGCTTTTCCTGAACGATTTGTTCACACTTTTGCTCTATGGTAGAAGCAATCAAGGCCTGAACTTCATTCGATTTCATCTGTTCCGCCGTCTGTGCTTCGATGGCTGCCACGACGGAATCCGAGAGCATCTGCGTCTGAATGGCCGTATCCACCTGCGTCTGCATCTCTTCACGAATCTCACCGGCGGCGACAGCCGCTTCATAGTCTTCTACGCTCATCCCAGTCAGGGCTTGAATCACCTCGGCGCGCACATTGGCAGTGACCGCCGCGGTAACCTGCTCTTTTATCTCAGCTTCCACAGCCGCCGTGACCTCAGACGAAATCATGGGACGGTTTTCCTCCACCGCGGCCTGAAGCTTGGCAGTCACTGCGGCAAGGACCTGTTCGGAGACACTCTGCCGGACTGCCGCAGTCACAGCCTCCGTGACCTGCGCCCGAACCGCAGCGGTGACAAGCGCCTCGATTTCCGGTCGCTTCGCTTCCACAGCCTCCTTGACCTGTGCAAGAGCCTGCGCGTAGATCGCGTCAGGATCCAACGATGCGATCACCTGACTGAGCTGGGTCTGATAATTGGAAACCGTCAACGCGGAAACGCGCAGTCCGTTGGCCTTGAGCTGAGTTTCTGCCGCCGACAGAAGGGAGTTGAATACAGTTTCCGCGCCATCATTGATTGCAGCGGAGTTTGCACTGAGCTGATCCAGACCCGCGCTCAACTGTGCGGCGCCGCCGGCCAACTGATTCGTGCCGGAAAGCAGCTCCCCGGCACCGGACGCCAAACGCTCCGCGCCGTTTTTGACCTCCCTCGCACCGGAAGCAATCTGACCCGCGCCGCCTTTCAGCGCACTTGCTCCATTGGCCAACTGATCCGCGCCGTCGCACAGCGCATGGACGCCGTCTGTGAGTTCATCGGATCGATCCAGCAACGTATCCAATCCCTCATCCAGCGCCTGTGCGCCGTCTAAGAGCTGATCCATAGCATCGGTCAGTTCGCCCATCGAGGAAACAAGCTTTCCCAGTGCGTCGGGGTCCGTTTCGTCATAATCCTGTAAAAGATTGTTTGCAGCCAAGGTGTAAATTGCGCCAAGGGCAAACTCCTCGGCATCTGCCGTCACCGTCACATGATCTGGGATCTCCAGCTCCAGGTCCTCCGGGAGCGCCAGGCTTTCGTTCATGCCGGGCAGGGCATAGCCGACTACAATGGTACGGCTTCCATCGTTCACCAGCTTGCCGTTTTCTACGGCCACGTTGGAAAAACGCTGATTGTCAAGCAGCATGGCAGAGAGCATCAGGAAAGGAGCGCAAAGCTTTTCCTCCTTGCCGTCAATTTCTTTCACAGCCCAGACGTTGTTTGTGTAATCAATGCGAATCTCGACCCGGCCACTCTTTCCGGCCAGGTCTTCCGGGGCAATCTCCTTCCCGTCCAGACGGTAGGTGATGCGCACATCCACAGGCAGTTCTTTTTCTTCCTGCGTCTGCTTCGAGCTTTCTTGTCCGTCCGCGTCCTTGTATCGGTCGCTGACAATGAGCTTCTGCACTGCGCCGACAGCATCCGTCAGGATGTATACTGCTTCGTTGTCGGAAACCGAATCGGACGGCAGCTCCGTTTCCGCAGAAGCTTCTGCTGCATCCGCAGTCTGTTGACTCTCATTGTCAGCATGGACAAGGTCGACACAGCCTAACACCAGCGTTAGGCATAAGATCAGCGCCAAAGCGCGGTTTTTTATGGATTTCATACCAATAGCCTCCTTATGAGCTTTCTTGATCGTTCCGGCTGGAACGGTTATTTCCGGTTCAAATTCCGCATTCCGAGGGTCGTCGCGCAGATCAGCCGATCAAAAATCAGCAGAAGCGCCGGCAAAACAAGAATCACGCAGATCGCGCTGATCAGCGCGCCACGGGCCATGAGCATACACATGGAGCTGACAATATCAATATTCGAGTAAACCGCAACGCCGAAGGTCGCTGCGAACAAGCCCATTCCGGAAACAAGAATGGATGGGATTGAGGTAGAGAGCGCAGTCAGAACCGCTTCCTTCCGATCTGCCCCTGTAATCCGCTCGTTTTTGTAGCGGGTCGTCATCAGAATCGCGTAGTCCACCGTTGCGCCGAGTTGGATTGTGGAGATGGCTATGGGAGCGATAAAGGGAAGCGTACTGCCCAGATAATGCGGCAGGCCCAAATTGATAAAAATTCCAACCTCAATCACCGCAATCAACAGGACGGGCAGGGTGACGCTCTTTTCCACGAAGAAGATGATGAGAAAGACCAGCACGACCGAGACGGTGTTCACCACGGAGAAGTCGCGGACGGTCGTTTCAATCAAATCCTTCATACACGGAGCCTCACCGATCAGCATTCCGCCCTCGTCGTATTTCTTCAGAACGCTGTTGAGTGCGGTAATCTGCGCGTTGACCTCGTCGCTTGCCGCTCTGTATTCCGAGATGACCAGCAGGAGCTTCCAGTGATCGCTCTCCATGATCTGTCGCAGGCGGTTCGGGACAATCTCCAGTGGAACGTCCTCACCCACCAGCGTTTCCAGACCGAACACTGTTTTTACGCCCTCAATCGTTTCCATCTCGCGGCACATGGCGCGCAGATCCTTCTCCGGCGTCGATGCATCCGCCAGAATCATGTGGGTGGAGGCAATATCGAACCGATCACGAAGCTTCGAGTTGGCGATGACGTATTCCATATCCTCCGGCAGACACTCGCCCATATCGTAGTAAACCTCATCGTCGGTTTTCTGATAGCCGTACCATGCGGGAATCGCGCTCAGAACGAACAGTACAAGAAGTACGGGTGCAATTCTCAGCAGTCCCTTTGAAGCTTTTGTCATATTTGGAATCAAGCTGCGATGCTTTGTCTTCTGCAGCGGCTTATCGAGCAGCAGAATCATGGCCGGAAGAACGCTCACGCAGCCGAGGACGCCGAGGATGACGCCCTTTGCCATCACGATGCCAAGATCCCGTCCCATGGTGAAGGACATAAAGCAAAGGGCAACAAAGCCGGCAACTGTCGTGACGGAGCTGCCCACAACGCTGGTGAAGGTCTGATGAATCGCGCAGGCCATTGCCTCTCTGTGATCCTCCGCGTGACTTTGCAGTTGTTCGTTATAGCTGTGCCACAGGAAAATAGAATAGTCCATGGTAACGGCCAACTGCAAAACGGCCGCCAGAGCCTTTGTGATGTAAGAAATCTCTCCCAGAAACACATTGGTTCCAAGGTTCAGCAATACCGTCATACCAATGCTGACCAGAAAGACCAGCGGGGCAAGCCAGCTGTTGAGCAGAAGCGTCATCGCAGCCGCAGCCAGTACGACAGCCAGCGCCACATAAACGGGTTCTTCTCTCTCGCACAGATTCTTCAGATCCAGCACCAGTGCAGACATTCCGGCGACGAAACACTGCTTCCCGCAGATTACCCGGATCTCCGATATGGCGTCTATGGTGACATCGGCGGAAGTGGAGCTGTCAAAAAAGACCGCCATCAAGGTGGCGTCTCCCTCATTGAAAATCCTGTAAACCTTCTCGGGCAGCATCTCCATGGGAATCGACACGTCCATCAAACTGTCATACCAGATTACGGAGTCCACATGGTTGACGCCCTCAATGCTCCGACGAAGTTTGGAAACCTCCGTCGGCTGCATATTTTCTATGACAATCAAAGAAAAGGCACCCTTGCCGAAATCCTCCATCAACGCATTCTGCCCTACAACCGTTTCCATGTCCTCAGGCAGATAGGTCAACATGTCATAATTGATCCTTGTGTTCACCATTCCGAATACAGACGGAATGAGCAGCAAAATTGCGAGTACCAGCAGCGGCACCCGCAGCCGAACGATCTTTCTCGCAAGCTTCATTGCGAAACGCACTCCTTTCATCGCTTCATGCACAGTATACACAGCCATTGCAAAAAAAGAAGAGTCAAAAACAGTCCCGTGTCTAAATTTTAGGCACGGGACTGTTTTTGACTATTGGAGGACAAGGGCAGCAATTACAACGGATCTACCGTCATGCCCTGCTGCTTCATGGCTGGCTCGATCATCAATTGGAAAATGCGGCGAAAATCCTCATGGATGTCATAGGTCATGCCGCTGTCGAGCCATCTGGTCACAGCGCCGTAGCATACATAGGCGTTGAAGTGGATGATTGCCTGGAGGTCTTCCTCCGAGAGCGGGGTGTTCGCCAGAATCGAATTGACATATCCAATGCTGACGGATTCACAGTTCTTCATCAGATAGTGGTCAAAGAGCTCCCGATTGACTGAGTTGTAAACGTGATAGGCGGCACGTTTATGTTCGCGGAAAAAGGAAAGCGCTTCCGTCAGGCTCTCCTCAATGGAGGAAAACGAGCTTTGCTCCCGTACAAAACGGCCTATTTCTTCATCAATGATCTCTTCCACCAACGCAGGAAGGTCCGCATAGTGATAATAGAAGGAATTTCGATTGATTCCGCATTCTTTGACGATTTCTTTTACCGTGATTTGATTATATGGCCGCCCTTCCAGCAACCGCAGAAAGGTCGCTTTGATTTCCTTCTTCATAAAGCTTGCCATGTGGACCCCTCCAATCAAATGGCTGCAAAGTGTTCGATTGCAGCGGAAATGCCTGCGTACTCTGCTGTGCGTTTGTATTTCACACGGTCTGTCTTGCCGCTTCGATCCAACATGAGCAATCCCTGTGCCTGTGTGATTTCGTGAGAATTGTACATGCCAGATTTGACGGTGCTTTGCATACATGTGAAGAAAAAACCCTCTCTGCACCCGTGATCGACTGCGGAGAGGGTCGCTGTTAGAGCTGCTTTCCAGCGTCGCGGAGCATCTCCTGTTTGATATCCCAGAGCTTCTGAGAAAGATCGACATAGTAGTTATGCGGATTGTCGAAGCGCTTCACCTCGTCCCAGAGGGTATCGACCTGCTGGGCGCAGTAGGCGCGAATTGCCTGCAAATCGGGCAGATCGTAAACCAACTCGCCGTGGCGGAAAATCGGAACCTGAAGCTCCTTTGCTTCAAAGTTGTAGACGTTCTTCCGCTTCCAGGTTGCCTCGGGATCAAAGATTTCAAAGTCGCCGGAATCGTCCACCGTCTCGTCGTAGACGGAGATATAGTCGGCAATTGCCTTGCCGGTATCACGCCCGAAGAAGCGCCAGACCTTCTTGTAATGGGGATTTGTGATCTTGCCCACGTTCTCGCTGACTTTAATCTTGGGAACAATGACGCCGTTTTCATCCTCTACGGCACAGACCTTATATACGCCTCCAAACACAGGGTCGGACTTTGCGGTAATCATGCGCTCGCCCACGCCAAAGAGGTCGATCTGTGCGCCCTGCGCCAAGATATCCTTGATGATATACTCGTCCATCGAGTTGGAAACCGAAATCTTGCAGCCGGGCCAGCCAGCCTCATCCAACATTTCACGGGCCTTGCGGGTCAGATAGGCCATGTCGCCGGAGTCAATGCGGATGCCGCAGCTTGTAATCCCCTGCGGACGCAGCACCTCGTTGAAGGCACGAATAGCGTCGGGAATGCCGGATTTCAGCGTGTTGTAGGTATCGACGAGCAAAGTTGCGTTATGGGGGTAGATTTCGCAGTAGCGTTTGAAGGCTTCATACTGAGAGTCGAACATCTGAACCCAGGAGTGTGCCATCGTACCGCCTGCGGGAACGCCGTAGAGCTCGTCGGAGATTGTGCAGGCCGTTCCATGAACGCCGCCGATGTAGCAGGCGCGCGCACCGTTAATCGCGCCGCTGGCGCCCTGTGCACGGCGGGAGCCGAACTCCAGGACAACGCGCCCTTCGGCGGAACGGACGATACGGTTTGCCTTCGTTGCGATCAGGCTCTGGTGGTTCAGCGCGAGCAGAACATAGGTCTCAATAAACTGCGCCTCGATGGACGGCGCGCGAACCGTCAGAATCGGCTCGCCGGGGAAAATCGGCGTGCCCTCCGGAATCGCCCACACATCACCGGTGAAACGGAAATTGCGGAGATAATCCAGAAATCCCTCGTCAAAGAGGTTCTTGGAACGGAGGTAGGAGATGTCCTCCTCGGTAAAGTGGAGATTTTGCAAGTACTCCACAACCTCCTGAAGACCTGCAGCAATGGCAAAACCGCCCTGATCCGGAATCGTGCGGAAGAATACGTCAAAATAGGAAATGGTTTCCTTCTTGCCGGAGAGGAAATAGCCGTTTGCCATCGTCAGCTCATAAAAGTCGCAGAGCATCGTCATATTGCGAATTTGATCCATGATTAAAACTCTCCCTCTAAAATCCTGCGGTTCTGCTCTCCAAGCTCTGCAAAGCTGGTTTCCGCATTCTGGTAAGAATTGTTCAAATTGGTCAGAAGAATCAAAAGCTGCGTAGCATCGGAACTCAGAGCCTTGACGAGCTGCTCCAAATCAGACTTGCCCGTTCCAAGCTTCGTATTGGCCTGACTGAAAATGGACTGAATCTGCCGGTACACGTCTCCCGCTCGCTCACGCGCCATACGTTCAGCCAGCTCTGCACGGCGATAGGCAGCCAGCTCCAGCTCGGTATAATCTCTGGACGCGGCCAGCTCCACAGGAAGCACGTTCGCCACCGGCGGGATCGGATCCTCCAGATCCTGCGAAACGGGAGGGTTGACCGTCTCCGGCTGCGGAGCATTGACGGCTGCTTCCTCCTTTGCTTGCAGCGCCTCCTCCAACTCCTGCACACGCGCCTCCAAGGTCTGATTTCTTTCCCGCAGATCGGTAATCACATCGGTGGCATCGGCAAGCGCCTGCTTGGTTTCCACGTCTTCTTCAGCGGCGGCAAGCGCCTCATTTGCGGCGTCAAGCTGTTCCTGAAGGTGCATGATTCTGTCCTGGAGCTGTGCTTTGATTTCTTCATGTTCGCGGATCATTCGGTCAATATAGGCAACAACGTCCTCCCGATGATAGCCGTTCAGCGCAGTACGAAATTGTGTTGTCTGTTCAGGCATGGTGGGCCTCCTTTTTCTCTTTTGGAGCATTGCGTCAAATATGCTATGTCGCGCTGTTTTGCGCGTTTGATTCTTTTATGTAAGAATGGCTTTGTGATAGACTTTCTTTCCCTTTCGGATCTTTAAGCCGGCCTTCAGATCCTCCTGCGTGAAGCTGCGGTCAAGGGAGTCGATTTTCTCCTCATTGACCAGAACGCCGCCGCCTTGGATCAGGCGTCTGCCCTCGGAACGGGTGGCAACCAGCTTGCAGGCAACCAGAAGAGAAATCACGTCGATTGCTCCGTCCGTTAGCCGGTCGGCCGTCAATTCCGTCGTAGGCATATTGGAATCATCCGCACCGCCTGCAAAGAGGGCTCTGGCTGCGGTCTGTGCCTTGTTTGCCTCTTCTTCACCGTGCACCATCTTTGTGATCTCCCAGGCAAGGATTTCCTTGGCGCGGTTCAACTGTTCGCCTTCCCACTTGTCCATCTCATCGATCTGCTCCAGCGGCAGGAAGGTCAACAGCCGGATACATTTGAGTACATCATCGTCTCCGACATTGCGCCAGTACTGATAAAATTCAAAGGGGCTGGTCTTATTGGGATCGAGCCAAACGGCGTTGCCGGCGGTCTTTCCCATCTTCTTGCCCTGCGAGTCTGTCAGAAGCGTGATGGTCATGCAATGCGCGTCCTTGCCCAGCTTTCGACGAATCAGCTCGGTGCCGCCGAGCATATTCGACCACTGATCATCGCCGCCGAACTGCATGTTGCAGCCGTAGTGCTGGAAGAGGTAGTAGAAGTCGTAGGACTGCATGATCATGTAGTTGAATTCGAGGAAGGACAGGCCTTTCTCCATTCGCTGCTTGTAGCACTCGGCGCGCAGCATATTGTTTACAGAGAAGCAAGCGCCGACCTCCCGGAGCATGTCCACATAGTTCAGCTTCAACAGCCAGTCCGCATTATTGACCATTTGGGCTTTCCCCTCACCGAACTCAATAAAACGCTCCATCTGCTTTTTGAAGCAAGCCGCGTTGTGCTCAATATCTTCTCTGGTCAGCATTTTTCGCATGTCGGTTCGCCCCGAGGGGTCGCCAATCATGGTGGTTCCGCCCCCAATCAGAGCGATGGGCTTGTTCCCAGCCATTTGCAGACGCTTCATCAGCGTCAACGCCATGAAATGTCCTGCGGTCAAGCTGTCCGCCGTGCAGTCAAAGCCGATGTAGAAGGTGGCCTTTCCGGCGTTAATCATTTCACGGATGACTTCTTCATTTGTGACCTGCGCAAGAAGACCGCGGGCCCTCAATTCCTCGTAAACTCCCATGAATCGTTCTCCTCCAACGTAATAATCCTTTTCGTAGTATGCCCGAAATCACGCAAAAAACAGCATTTCTTCTGCACTTTTCCGTGTGGTTTCGGTGATTTCCGCGCCGCCGATCATCCGAGCCAGCTCCAGAATGCGGCCCGCTCGATCCAACGCAGTAACCTCTGTATAGGTTCTTCCCTGCCGTTCGCTCTTGGAGATCAGCAGGTGATGCTCTGCCAGCGCAGCAATCTGTGGCAGGTGGGTGACGCAAAGCACCTGACGCCCCCCTGCAGCATGGCGGAGTTTCTCCGCAACCTTTTGCGCGGCACGCCCGGACACGCCGGCGTCCACCTCATCAAAAATCAAGGTTGCGATTTGATCGTGCGCCGCCATAACGTTTTTCATTGCAAGCATGATCCGCGCCAGCTCGCCGCCGGAAGCAACCTTCGACAGGGGCTTGACTGCCTCGCCCACATTTGCACTCATCAAAAACCGCAGCGCATCCACTCCGTCCGGACCGAGCTCTGTCTCGGAAAACGAACAGAGGAACTGCACGCGCGGCATGTTCAGATCCGCAAGCTCCGCGCATACGCGTCGCTCCAGTTCCCTTGCAGCGCTGTATCGAACATCGCGAAGGCGTCCGGCAACCTCCTCGGCTGCGGCGACAGCCGCAGCATGGGCCTTTTCCGCCTGCTTCATTTTTTCATCGGCAAAAATGATATCGTCCAGCTCCGCCTTTGCACGCGCCAGAAAGTCGAGCATGTCCGCACAGCTTGCACCGTACTTGCGGCGCAGCCGATGGATCAGATCCAGACGCGCCCCGATTTCATCCAGCTCCTCCTCCGCATCTCCCAAGCTGTCGCGGTAATCGCGCAGCTCCTCTCCCGCGTCGGAGAGGGCGAACGAAAGCTCCCGCAGCTTCTCCTGCTGGCTGCGCAGGGATTCGTCATAGCGCAAAGCGCTCCCCAAGCGAGACAGTGCCTCATCCACAAGCTCTGCAGCTCCGCGGCTGTCCTCGTCGCCAAACAGGGCGTTTACAGCTTCATTCAAGGCAACAGTGAGCTTTTCTCCGTTCATCAGAAGCTTCTGCCGCTGCTCCAGCGCCTCGTCCTCGCCGGGTTGGAGATTGGCCTTCTCCAGTTCCTTGATCTGGTATTGCAGCATTTCCTGCCGTCGGGCCTTCTCACTCTCGTCCATGGACAGGCGCTCCAAGGCCGCTCGACATTCCCGCACACGCTCCCACGCTGCTTTGTATGTAGTCAGAAGTTCATTATCCGCCGCAAAAGCATCCAGAAGCGCAAGGTGGGTCTGTTCATCGAAAAGCTGCTGCGAGTCGTGCTGTCCGTGAATCGAGATCAATTTACGCCCCAGAGCACGGAGCTGACTGACCGTGACGCCTCTGCCGTTGACACGGCAGAGATTGCGCCCGTCCAGATAGATCTCTCGCTGGATCAGAAGCTCCGGTTCATATGGAACCTGATAGTCGGAAAACCATTCCAACGCAGGAACCCCATCGAAAACTGCGGAGACAAAGGCGTGATCCGCGCCGGTGCGAATTCCCTCACGGTAGGCTCGTTCCCCCAGAATTGCCGAAATCGCGTCAATGATGATGGATTTGCCGGCGCCGGTCTCACCGGTCAGGACATTAAAGCCCCGGTCAAAGGTGATGTCGGCCGCTTCAATGACTGCGATGTTCTCAATATGTAAAAGGGTCAGCATGTATTAATCCAAAAGCTTCTTGATCTCGATGCAGAATCCGATGGCAGCCTGCACGTCGCGCATGATAATCAGCAGGGTATCGTCGCCTGCCAGCGTACCGACAACGACGGACATATTCATCGCGTCAATGGCACGTCCGGCAGCGGGAGCCAGCGTGGGAAGCGTCTTCACCACAACGATGTTCTGCGCATAATCGTAACTGATGACGCTCTCCTTGAAAATGGAGTTCAGGCGATTGGAAAATGCGCCGGAAGTCTCTTTATTGCCGATCGAATAGCGGTAGGTTCCCATTGCGGTGAGATCCTTGAGAATGCGAAGCTCCTTGATGTCGCGGGAGATGGTTGCCTGTGTGCTGCGGAATCCGGCCTGACGCAGCTCCTCCAGAAGCTGCTCCTGTGTCTCGATGTCCTTGGACGCGATGATCTCCAAAATTTTTGTTTGTCTTTGAGATTTCATAAGGCTCCCTCTCATTCTGTTTATTGGTTGAGTTTTGAATTGATAATATCAAAGAACGTAGTGTCCTTAAGCTTTAGAAGTTTTGTTTTTTGATTGCCCGCTTCCAGAAGAATCCGATCGCCGCCGTAAACGCGGAGCGACTTTCCTCCGTCAACAGACAAAAATGCGTTGCGGCGGTTGACGCGTCCGATTTGAATTTCGATCCGACGGTGCGGAGAGGCAATCAGACTTCGCGAACGAAGATTGTGCGCGCAGATCGGCGTCAGGATGATGTTGTCGGCCTGCGGCTCGACAATCGGGCCGCCTGCGGACATCGAATAGGCGGTAGAGCCTGTGGGAGTAGCTGCAATCAGGCCGTCGCCGGAAAAGTTCATTGCCTCTACGCCGTCCAGAAATACGGCGGTTTGAATGACTCTTGCCACAGCGCCTTTGGTAACAACCGCGTCGTTCAGCGCATTGTCGCGGTAAATCACACGGCCCTCATGAATCAGGCGGACAAAAATGTTCATGCGCTCGTCAATTGCGTAGTCGTCTGTCGCGAGACGGGAAAGCTGTGCCATTTCTCCGGCCTCCAGCTCCGCCATAA
Organism: Oscillospiraceae bacterium; assembly: GCA_017543225.1. Taxonomy (GTDB): domain Bacteria; phylum Bacillota; class Clostridia; order Oscillospirales; family Oscillospiraceae; genus JAFRPC01. The sequence continues at coordinate 19,096 of JAFYGM010000067.1, read as the reverse complement.
ACCCGACCGTTCCAATATTGACGCCCAGAATCGGAAGATTCCGCCGCATGGCAAATTTTGAAGTATGGAGGATCGTGCCGTCTCCGCCAAAGCAAATCACCGCCTCGGCAGTTTTCAATTCCTCTTGAAGGTCACTCAGCGGAACCGTAGGGGGAAGGGAAAAGCTGCTGTCAACCTCGAAGGCCAGACAGACCTTGACCTCAACGCCGACAGATTCCAGAATCCGTTTGGCCTCACGAACGCAGGAGAAATCTCGATCCCGATAGGGATTCGGGGTCATCACGACCTTCTTCATTCCTTACTCTCCTTTCCTGCGTCCAGTGCGGAATGTGCCTGCCGAACAAGCTCTGCGGCATCCGGACGGACAGGCTCGCCGGGTGCCTTGCTCAGATGTGCCAGAAATTCAATGTTGCCCTCCGGTCCTTTGACCGGAGAAAAGGTCAGGTTTTTCAGCGTAAAGCCAACGGAAGCGGCCATATCCATAAAAGCTTCCAAAACCTCCCGATGCACGGCAGGATCGCGGACGACGCCCTTCTTTCCAACTTTTTCTTTTCCCGCCTCAAATTGCGGCTTAATCAGGCAAAGCACCTGTCCGTCCGGTTTGAGCAGGGTATCAATTACGGGAAGTACAAGCTTCAACGAGATAAAAGAAACGTCAATGACAGACAGATCCAGCGCTTCGCCAAGGTCTGCAGGCGTCAAATTGCGAATATTCGTGCGCTCCATGCAAACCACACGGGGATCGCTGCGGAGCTTCCATGCAAGCTGCCCGTAGCCAACGTCAATCGCAAAGACCTTGGCAGCTCCCTGCTGGAGCAGACAGTCTGTAAATCCTCCGGTGGATGCGCCGGAATCGGAGCATACAAAGCCCGTGACATCCACTCCGAAATCGCGAAGGGCCTTTTCCAGCTTCAAACCGCCGCGGCTGACGTAGGGACATACCGTACCGCGTACCTCTACGTTCTGCGAACCTTCGACGGAAAAGCCGGGTTTATCAACCTTCTGCCCGTCAACATAGACAAGCCCGGCCATAATCATGGCCTGCGCTTTGGAGCGGGTCTCTGCAAGTCCGCGTTCTGTCAAAAGCAGATCCAGTCGCTCTTTCTGCTTCATACGCATTCCCCCTTTGTCAGCGAAGCGGCTGCCTCGAAAATACTCTGCGGATCAATTCCCGCCCTGCGGCGCAGCTCAGCGCAGCCGCCGTGCGAAATGAATCCCTGCCCGAGATTTAACTCTCGACAGCGAACACCGGCCATCGCAGGACTGGCGGCCAACAGGTCGAAAACACCTCCGTGCGCAGGACACTCCTCGACCATTAGAAAGGCCCCGGTTTTCCGAACAGACGCCTCCCAAGCGGGCTCTGGCGGATAAACCCGGTTCAGCTTGACGACCTCTGCCTCGATTCCCTGCTGATGCAGCAGCTCCGCCGCCCTGCACAGCGCGTTGACCGTGATCCCGTAGCCGCAGAGCGTCACGTCATCTCCGGAACGGAGAATCGGCGTTTCGGCGACTTCCGTGAATGCTTCATCGCCACCGCGGGGATAGCGAATCGCCACCGGCCCCTTGATCTCATAGATTGCCTGCTTCAGCATCACGGCAAGCTCTTTCTGATTCGATGGGCAGAGGATCTGCATACCGGGTACCTGACGCAGAAATCCCACGTCGAACACGCCGTGGTGGGTCTCTCCGTCAGCACCGACAAGACCGGCACGGTCCACGGCGAACACGACATGCAGGCCGAGAATGGCAACGTCATGGATCAGCATGTCGAATGCACGTTGCAGAAAGGTGGAGTAGAGCGCAACAACCGGACGCATTCCCTGCTTGGCAAGCCCCGCAGCCATTGCTACCGCATGGCCCTCGGCAATGCCAACGTCAAAGAAGCGCTCCGGATAGGATGCGGCAAACTGATCCAGACCGGTACCGCTTTGCATGGCAGCCGTAATCGCACACAGACGGTCATCCTGCGCGGCAAGGGCAACAAGCTCCTTTCCAAAGGTGTCTGAGAACGTGACCTTATCCGACTTCACCACGCCAATGGCCGGGTCAAAGGCACTGACACCGTGAAAGAGATCCGGATTCTGCTCCGCAGGGGCATAGCCTCTCCCCTTCTGCGTAATCACATGCAGAATCACCGGCCTTTGCAGTTCCTTTGCCTGCTGAAGCTGCCATGTCAGTTTCTGCACATCATGTCCGTCCACAGGCCCAAAATACTCGAAGCCCATGTCGTTGAAGGTGTTGGCGCTGATCAGTCTCTTTTTGAGCCCTTCCTTGATGCGGTGGACGCCGCGATAAAGGCATCTGCCGATTGCAGTACGCTTTGTCGCGTCACGCCAGACCTTTTTGATCTGGTAGTAGCTTGGCTTGCTGCGAATATTCGACAGGTGCTTTGCCATCCCGCCGACGTTCGGCATAATTGACATGCCGTTGTCATTGAGAATCACAATCAGCGGTTCGCCGCTGGATCCTGCGTCGTTCAGCCCCTCATAGGCCAGGCCGCCCGTCAGCGCGCCGTCGCCCATCAGCGCCAGCACGCTGTAGTTCTCTCCTGCCAGCGTTCTTGCGCGCGCCATTCCCAGCGCAACGGAGACCGAGTTTGACGCATGTCCGGCAATGAATGCGTCGTGGACGCTCTCGGAGGGTTTTGGAAACCCCGCCAAACCGTCCAGCTTGCGGAGCGTCGGAAAGCGGTCAGCACGACCGGTCAGGAGCTTATGGACATAAGACTGATGTCCCACGTCAAAAACGATCCGGTCTTGTGTCGTGTCAAACACTCGATGAATGGCAACCGTCAGTTCCACCACACCGAGGTTGGAAGCCAAATGGCCTCCCGTTTGTGAAACACTTGTGATCAAAAACTCCCGAATTTGCTGACATAGGGTTTTCAGTTCTGACTCTCCAAGGCTCCGAAGCTCCTCCGGACTCGGAAATTGGAATTGTTCATTCATTTCTTTCTCTGATGCTTTCTTGTTAGTATTCGCTTACAGCGCCAAATCAGCCTGGCAGTTCGGTAAACGATTGCCGTAGAATTGTCCAGCGCGAGCTGCTTGCAGAACGCCTTTCCGAGGATCGTCAAGGCTGCAACAAGAGCGGACAGCAAAAGCTGAATTACCCGCTGAGAAAGAGCCTGCGTGCTGTTCCAGGCTTCAATGGCGATTACCGCAGCGGCAGTACCGGAGATAATCCCACAGATGTCGCCGACCACGTCGTTGCAGACGGAAGAAACCTTACTCGCATTGCGCAGCAGCCAGATTCCCTCAATACCGCCCGGAACCTTTCGGGCCGCCATGGAATGAAAGGGCGTTTCCTCAGCGGCAGTCACCGCCACACCGAGCAAATCGAAAAATATGCCGATCGCAATAATCATCAGGAGGACAGCAAAGGCTCCGATCAGCGTGGTCTTACTCAGGAGCTCCTGCGACAGAATTGAGAACGCAGCGGAAATCCCCAACGCCAACACAAAAATGGTAATGAGCCAGCGAATCCGGGAGTTTGTTTTTCCGCATGCGCCGCCTTTTCGATGTCTTTCGCCCCGTTTCTCCCTATGAGCCTCGTTCAATTCTTGTTTGGTCTTCAAAAATGATTCCCTCTGAATACTCTTTCTGATTGGTGGCAATACACAGCGTAAATCTTGCGGCATAGGTCGGGTTGGCTTTCCCCACAGGCAACCCGCCGTCGCCGAACGGGCAGTTCCCTTTTTATGCCTGTGCTGTGACGTTGCCGGACACAGTACCCGATTGCCACTTAGTCCGCACCGTAATCCGCTGCATACCCTTTCCAGACTGCCTAGGTGTTTTCCACCCCGGATGCCGTCGATTCTTAGCCTCTTTTGCAGATACGGTTTCCAGAGAATATCGCATTTGCCTGTGGCCACAGGTTTGTGCGCGTGACTCCTCTTTCCCCATCGTATCCACGCAAGGCAGGCTACACTGCACACAGCACGCTAACCGCACCGCATTGCAGGTTCATCTCCTGCACCGTACGCCGTCCTTGTCCACGGGAAAGTGCGGCGGCCGCACGAAAGCAGGTCTCCACGGTAACTGGGTCGTAACCATCATGCCATTGATGGCCGCCCGGAAACCTTAACCCCCAGCACCCACCCGAATCTGGGCGAAACAAGCAAGCACCAGGGACTTCACCGATATGCCCTTCAAAGGATTTTTAGGCCCTTCCTGGTAATCGACAGTTCCGACTAGGATACAGCGCCACCATGAGGATTATAACATATTCTAAATAAATATACAAGATAAAATCCGCAGAAATAATAACATTTTTTCATTTTTTGCAGATTTTGCATTCATTTCAGGGATGAAGATGAAAAAGAAGCGGAACCTTAGTGATCCCGTTCTGCCAACAGCCAGGCAAGGGCATACAGGAGTTCCGTTTTTTTCATTGGCGCAAGGGCCGCAGCCGCTGTTGCGGTATACTTGTTCACCAGTTCCGCACATTTGGACAGCCCGTACAGCCGGACGAAGGTGTTTTTGTTCGCATCGACGCCCACAGCCTTGCCAAGCTTTGCTGCATCGCCTGTCACGTCGAGCATATCATCTCGAATTTGAAACGCGAGCCCGATTCCGTCGGCATAGCTGCGGGCGGCTGCACGCTGTTCGTCGCTTCCATCGGCACAAAGAACGCCCATCTCGCAGGCAGCTCGAATCAGGCAACCGGTTTTTCTGCTCTGAATATCGAGCACCTCCTGCTCCGTCAGGGCGCGTTCCTCACTCTCCATATCCAATACCTGTCCGCCCACCATGCCGTACGGTCCGGCGTTTTCGGAGAGTACCTTCACACAGGCTGCGGCCTTTTCCGGGGCAAGCCCCTCAACCAGAATCCGAAACGCATCTGTCAGCAGACCGTCGCCTGCCAGAATCGCAAGCGCATCCCCGTACACCTTATGATTGGTCAGTCTGCCGCGCCGGTAGTCGTCGTTGTCCATCGCTGGAAGATCATCATGGATCAGACTGTAGGTATGAATCATCTCAATTGCGAGGGCGGCAGGATCGGCGTCCGCCACACTGCCGCCGCAGGCCACGCAGAATAAATACGTCAAGAAAGGCCGCAGACGTTTTCCGCCTGCAAGCAGGCTGTAATTCATGGCCTCAAACAGCCGCGCCTGCGGCTCAACGTCAGCCTGTTGATAACAGGACGAAAGCTTTCTTTCAAACCGCCGATTCACGGCGGCCCATGCCTCATTCAATGTCTTCATGTGCAAACGGCACCTCCTCGAGCCTTCCGTTGGAATCTCTTGTAAGCTTCACGACCTCAAGCTCGGCTTGATCGAGCAGCTTTCCGCAGCTTGCAGCAAGCGCGGTTCCCTCCTGAAACAGCTTCATTGCCTCCTCAAGCGGAACAGCGCCGTCCTCCAGACGGTGGACGATCTGCTCCAGACGCTCCAAGGACGCCTCAAAGCTTTGAGATTTTGTTTTTGGCATACAGACCTCCATCTCATTCATTCACAGTTTTCGCGGAAACAGTTCCATCCCGGAAGGTTATGGTAAGGCCCATTCCCGGTCGGGTCTGTGAAGCGCGTGTCACAAGAGACCCGGATGCGTCGGAAACCGTTGCATAGCCGCGTGCAAGCACCTTCAGCGGACTCATCGCATCCAGCGACGCAGCAAGGTGGGTCAGTCGCTGTCTGTCTGCTGTCACCGCAGCGGACAGGGCGGCACAGAGACGTTCCTCCATCCGATCCAGCGACTGGCGGCGTTCAAGAATCATCGACATCGGATCACGCAGCGCAGAACTGGCGTTCAGCGCTGTCAGTCTGGCCCGCGCCAACGACGTCTGACGGTGAAGCGCCGCTGCCATTTCCTTCTCCAATGCAAGCAGACGCGCTTGCAGCTCCGTCTGGTCTGGGACTGCAAGCTCCGCCGCATTGGAAGGCGTCGCAGCTCGCAAATCTGCGACATAATCGGAGATGGTCACATCCGGCTCATGCCCGACGGCAGAGATCACCGGAATCTTGGATTCGTAGATTGCCTGTGCGACAACCTCCTCATTGAACGCCCAGAGATCCTCGATGGAACCACCGCCGCGCCCGACAATCAACAGGTCACACAAGTTCGTTTGATTCGCATAGGCAATTGCGCGTGCGATTTCTCCTGCCGCTGCCTCTCCCTGCACACGGACAGGAAGAAGAATCACCTTGCAAAGCGGGTAACGCTTTCCCAAAATGCGGAGCATATCGTGGATCGCAGCGCCTGCAGGCGAGGTGACGATTCCGATTCTGTGCGGAAAATGCGGCAGCGGAAGCTTGTGAGACTCGGAAAACAACCCACGCTCCGCAAGTCTCTGCTTGCACTGTTCAAAGGCGAGCTGAAGATCGCCGGCCCCGTCCGGGATCAGTCGTGTACAGTAGAGCTGATAGGCGCCGTCGCGCGGGTACACAGTAACGCGACCGATTGCCAAAACGGACAGGCCGTTCTCCGGGCGAAATCGAAGCGCAAGCGCATTTCCCTTGAACAACACACATTTGAGCGTCGAATCCGCGTCCTTCAGGGAAAAATAATGGTGACCGGAAGGATAGAGCTTATAGTTGCTGATCTCTCCGCGGACGCAAACATTTTGAAGCGCAGGGACGTGATCAAACGCAGCTTTAATCAGCGAGTTGAGCTGCGTCACAGAATAGATGGAAGCAGGTTGATTCATCATGTCAATTGTTTTGCAGACGAAGCCACGTCAAAACGGCAATTCCCATTGCGTTGTCGGTAGAATACTGCGGCGCACCGAAAACAGCCTCCGACATCATGCGGCGCAGCATGGAATTGGATGCGACGCCGCCGGAAAAGACGACCGGAAGCGGATAGGCCTTTTGCGCGTTTTTTGTCGCTGCCCGCACAGCCTCGACAACGGAGCGAAGGGCAAACCAGGCGGTCTCAGCATCCGATCCGCCAAGCTGACGGAAGCGCTGTACCTGATTTTCCACTCCGGACAAAGAAAACTCACAATTCCGAACTTTAACGCGGAACCAGTCCCCGTTCGCACAATCCGCACAGGCTGCGTCGAGGGCCTTTCCGGCAGGAAAGTCAAAGTGCAGGAGTTGTCCTGTCCGGTCAATGAGCTGCCCGGCGGAGATATCCGTCGTGCCGCCGATTTTTTCACAGGAAATCTCTCCGTCGGAGGTTGTGTGTACCAGAAGAAGCTCCGTCGTCCCGCCCGAAAGATGCCAGGCCAGAAAGTCAGTCCCAAGCAGGTCAAGACGTCCGGCAGACCAGAGGACGGCGGCAATGTGTCCCTGTTGATGAGAGAAAGAAAACACCGGCACATGGAGCACAGCACCGAGGACGCGTGCCTGAGACTCCCCGGCCAAAAAACATGGCATATAGGAGCCTTCCACAGCACGCGGACGGGTGCTGACGCCGATGGTATCCACCGATCCTGCCGGAAGTCGCGCAAAGAGCCTGTCGGAAAGCTCCGGCAGGCGCTTCACATGAGAAAACAGGGCCTCCGATTGGCGAAGGCCCAATTCTCCGGTTTTCACCGGCAAAAGCCGGGAAACGGACTCCCCTCCTTCCCCGTCAAAAGCGGCGATGGAGGTGGTATAGTTGCTGGTATCAAAGCCGACCGTTCTCATGCTTCCGGCTTCCGATCGCGGGAGAAGGCGCCCAGGATGCCGTTGACAAATGCAACTGTCTCCGGCTCTTCATACTTTTGCGCCAGCTTGACAGCCTCATGGATGGCAACGTTCATCGGAACATCCTCCACATAAAGGGCCTCATACATGGCAAGCTCCATCATTGCCCGTGCCAGACGCGAGATTCGATTGACATTCCAGCCGATCGAATACTGAGAGAGATAGGACTCCAGCTCCTCGCGGCGAGCCGTGACGCCCTCCACGACGGAGGTAATATAGGTGCGCTGTTTGTCACTGGGCTTGTCGGCATAGACCTCGTTTTCACCGGAAAGAAGTGCGTAATAAGTCTCTTCAAAGCGGTCCTTCATCACGGATTCCACCGTTTCATCCGTACACTGCACGGCATAAATCAGGTGAACAGCGATTTCTCTGGCAGCCGATCTGGTCATACGCTTCGCTCCGTTCTCAGGCCTTGCCCATGGAAACGCCTGTGACATTCACATCCACGCTGGTCACCTTGATTCCGGCCATGGACTCTACCGCGTTCGTCACGGCGCTCTGGACATTCTTTGCAATCTCGACCACGGAATGACCGTAGACGACAACGATGCTGCAATCCAGATCTACGTTGCTCTCTCCCATCGTCACACGAACGCCCTTGACGGAAACAACGCCTTCCACATCACGAAAAGCAGCAACGGCAATTGTCACAATCACGTCCTCATTGATATTCACACTGCCGTTTTCCAGATTCTTGGTCATGTAGCTCTTGTTTTCAGCCACGGTAACATCCTCCTTTGTATAGGCTTTTTCTCATTGTATCACAAATTGTAAAAAATACAACCGAAATTTTCAGGTTTTTACTTCAATAATCCGGATCTGCGAAAGATCATAGTCGGTTTGGGCAAGAACGATGTCGGTCAAAATGGCGACGTCGGTTTCAGACAGCCCATCCGAGGCCACGGCAAGGTCGATTCCCTCCCCTGTCATATAGGCCACACATTCCGAATAGCCCTTCGAAATCACCAGACTTTCGATGGAGGCTTCGGAAAGCGCCATGTTCACAATGGACTCCAGCTTCAAGGTACTTGCGCTCACATCCTCGTTTTCTCCTGCATAAGAGATGGTCTCCTGCAGCAAGTGCACCGCGCTGTCTCGGTTCTGCTGACGGCTCAGCCGCATCTTTGCAAAGACCTCGGCAGCCGGGGCGTCCTCTGCTTCGGACGGCTGATTCGCAAGCGCTTCCAGACTGTCGGTTTCTTTTTGCATTACCAGCGCGGCATCATCCATCAGCTTTTGCTGGTCAAGGGTGGACACCAGATCGGCAGGTTTCTGCGATTCATAGCGCCAGTTCAAATAAATGCCCCCGCAAACGAAGACCAGAACAGCCGCAACAATCGCATTTCGTTTCCAGATTTTCATATTGAATCCTCCATTACTTCATTTTCACAACAGTGATTTGATCAGTTCCGAGTCCCAGCAGACCGGCAACCGCCGCAGAAAGCTGAAAACGCACCTGTGCATCCGCACCGCCCTCTGCCACGATTAAAGCGCCTTGGAAGACCGGATAGGCCCTGCTCACAACGGCTGGTTCATTGTATGCGCTGCCTCGATTGAGAATCACTGTTTTTTCTTCAAACGATTCTGAATGCCGCTCCGACTCTGCGGCGCTGCTTTGTGTCCTGTCTGTCAGATAATTGGAGGACGGACCGGAACGAAGCGTCAGCATCACGCGAACCTTTCCAGCGCCGTCCACCTGTGTCAAAAGGGACTCCAGCTCCCGTTCCGTTTTGAGCCGGTACGCCTCGCCCTCGTCCTCTGAAATGAGCGCAGAAAGCTCCTGCGTCGGTTCGGGTGAAACGGCAGGTTCCTCCTTGGAGGGCCAGAGCATCAGTCCAACGCCCAGCAGCAGAATCATCAGCGGAAGCTTACATCGATCCAGCACTGCCGGAAGCTTTCCCGGCAGACTCCATTTCTGCTTCATCCTCCCTCCCACTGCTGCCGTATCGGAGGCAGCGCAAGCTCGCGTTCGATCTTCTCCTGCAGCGCCTCGCGCTGTTCCTGCGTCCACCGTCCCGAGACAGCAATCCGCGTCGGTACCCAGAGCCCGTCTTCGGTCTCCTCTGCCGTCACCGTAAAGGTTGCCGAAAGCTTCAATTCGGCCGCCTGCTGTTCGAGCCAGCGAACCGTCTGCTCCTCGACCAGTCGGCGCAGAATGGCTTCGTTTTTCTCCCGCGCCAGCTCCTGCCGCTCGCTTTGCGTCAGGCCGGTAATCAGGTCGGGCAGCGCAGACAAATCCACTTGCAGCAAAGGGCGCAGCGCCGTCAGAATCATCAAGCAGCCGCCGCAGAGCGCAACAATCTTTCCGGCTCGCTTCCCGCGCAGCAAGGCTGTGCCAAGGCTGATTAAGAATCCGCATAGCACCAAACGAAGCAGATATGCTTTGACGCCGTTCATGGAATCACCGTCCGAATACAGAGTACAAGTATCATCAAGGAAATCAGGCAGGCAATTCCCGTCAAGGCCAACAACAGTCCCATCCCCTGTGCAAGCTTTTCCACAAGCGGGGCCTGACTGCCCTTTCCGAATAGGCCGCACAGGGCAGCAGTCAGCTTCAAAAGCACATATTGCAGCCCGATCTGGAGAAACGGCCCCAGACAGATTCCGAACACGGCCAGCATTCCGTAGAGTCCCACTCCGGTTTTGAGCAAAGAGGCCGCTGCGAGCAGAGAGCTGGAGGCCTCTGATACAATTCCGCCGACAACTGGAACCATTCCAGCAACAACAGAGCGTACCGTGCGAAGCCGCTGCGCATCCAGACTGCCGGAAACAACACCTGTAAACACCAGCACGGCAGAATACCCATACATCACACCCTTGATCGACGTTACCAAAACCCACTTGACGAAGCCTTGAAGCTGGGACAGGTTTTTCATCTCAAGTGCGGATTCCGCTGTGGCGAGCAGGAGCAGGAGAATCAGAAGCGGAACCAGCAGGCCGTTTACAATGGCAAGCAGCCCGTTCAGAAGCAGAACCCCCAGCGTGGAAACCGCAGAAGCAGCAATGTCTCCTGATGCGGTCATCAGGGAGGCCATTGTTGGAAACAGCAGACTTGAATACTGGTGAAGGCTTTCAATCGTCTTCGTCCCGAGGGAAATCATCGCGCCAAAGCTGTGTGTACAGGCGGCGGTCACCGTCAGCGCACCAACCAGCGGAACGAGTCCTTTTCCCCGTTCCCAATCCTCCAGAAGTGCGCAAAACAGGGCTGCCGCGAGAATCATTCCCATGCTGGCCAGTCCTTCTCTCAGATGAAGCTCCTTGATCTGCCCCAACGTCGCACCGAGCAGGCGAAGCAGCTTCTCTCCAAAGCCGTCCACAGCCCCGTCATAGGCGCCGATTCCCTGTAAGACCTCCCCGGACAGTCCATCCTCCGGGTCGATTTCCTTCTCCAACATGGCGCGGGCATCTTCAGCCGAAACAGGTACGCAAACCAACGCCAGAACGATCCATAATAAAACAATAACATGTACGCATCTCACAGCAGACCCTCAATCAGCGCAAGCACTGCCTGTACCAGCGGAAGACTGACGCAGAGGCAAAGCACACCGCCCCCCAGCTCAACGAGCTTCGCAAGCGCACCCTGACCCGCGTCCGCGCAAATGCCCGAAGAAAGCTCTGTCAGGAGACCAAGTCCCAAACATTTCCAGAGCGGCGCAGCCAGCGTCGGTTCGAGTCCCGCCCGATCCGCCAGCGAATGCGCAAGCTGTAAAACAGGAGAGACGCTCTCCAACACAAGAATAGCGCCCAGCGCACAGGCACAGAGACTCAGGATCAACGCCAACTCCGGAGACTGCTTTTTAATCACCAGGATCATCAGCGCAGCCAGAACAGAGAGCGCGGAAAGCTTCGTGAGCGAAGTCATCAAAAGTGAAACAACTCCTTGACCAGAGAGAAAAGATCTGCGATTTTTTCCACAACCAGCATCAGCACAACAACCAGCCCCGCCAAGGTCGTCATGGTGGCCTGTTCCTCTCGCCCGGATCGAATCAAAACCTGATTCAAAATGGAAATGATGATCCCGACAGCGGCAATTTTGAAAATCAGATCAATATCCATTAAAGTACCAACACCAGAACCGCCGCCCCGGTCGTCAGCCCCAGAAGGGCATAACTGCGGCATTTTCCCTTCATCTGCACGCGCAGTTCATCAGACAGACGGATGATTTCCTCTGTAGTCAGGCGGAGCTGAGAAACCTGACTGTCCAGATCGGTCTGCCCAAAATCGTCAAACAGTCGCTCCAGTGCAGCCAGTGCCGAATCCGGAAGCACCAACCCAGCCTCCTCTGCGGCGCGGCGGGTGCGTCCAATCGGAGCGCGATCCGGCAGAGCCGCCTCTTGTCCCAAAAGGGAAAAAAACGTCCACACAGAACCGCGGACGGCCTTCGCCGTCTGCTCACAAAGTGGCACGAAGTGCGTGCCGGAATACTGCATCTGCCCGGCGAACCGCTCCAGCGCAGCCCGAAGCAGGCGGAGCTGTTCCTCGGTTCTACGAAGCCGCAGGGCCGCCTGAAGTCCCACCCACGCAGAAGAGGTCAGGATCATCCCGGATGCGGCAAGCTTCACGATATCCATAGTTTATCCTTTCCAAATGCAGACTGCGATCCGGGCGAATGACTGCAACGCAGTCAAACACGCCGGTTTCCAACAACGCTCGATAGACCGGGCGACGAAGCAGATCCTCGGGGCTGTCTGCATGAGCCGTCGCAAGAAAGCGCACGCCGCAGCATACCGCCCGACTGATTGCCTCCGCGTCAGACACAGAAGTAATCTCATCCACAGCAATCCAGTCCGGGGACATGGCGCGGATCAGAAGCTCGATCCCGCTGGCCTTGCCGCAGGCAGTCAGTACGTCCGTTCGACCCCCGACGCTGAGCTGAGGGCGACCGCTTCGGCAGGCAGCCAATTCACCACGCTCGTCCACCAACCCCACGCGCCAGCCGCACTGGTCGGATAACAGACGGATCAGGTCTCGAAGGATTGTGGTTTTCCCGGAACGCGGCGGCCCCAGAATCAGGATCGAACACGGGCTGGACCTCAACGCACTTACAATCGGCGCCGCACAGCCTGGACGCTCGCAGGCAAGACGCAGGTTCAGTGCCTGAATGTCACGTATGGTTTGAATCTCCGCACCGCGCATAACAGCACATCCACAAAGTCCAAGCCGATGTCCGTAAGGAAGATTCAAAAACCCGGCACGGAGCTGCTCCTGTACCGCGTAGGCAGAGCTTTCTGTTGCTCGACGCAGTATTTCCTCCAAATGTGCCGGATTCAAAAGAATTGGCCCATTCTGACACGGTATCAGAAATTCTCTGCCCGCAGTCACCCAGCTTGGCGCAGTGCCGGTTCGAAACCGCAGTTCCTCCACCCGCCTTCCGCTTTTTTCCAAAAGAGCGGTTACGCCGGAACGGAACGGCTCTGGGAAGAGCTGTGGAATTAATTGCAATCGCTCGTCCATTTTCATCACCTGGGAAATGCTATGACCGGAGGGAAACAAATATGCCCCGCGAAATGGAGAAATCCATTTCGCGGGGCGAAAGAACCGATTGTCTTAGAATTATCTCTTGTGGACTCTGCCCTTGTTGAAGACGTTCCACAGCGGGCCGGAGATGCAGACGGAGGAATAGCAGCCGCAGATGATGCCGATGCAAATCGGGAGCGCAAAGTTCCGAATGGAGCTGACACCCAGAATCAGCAGCATGACCATCACAACCAGAGTCGTGATCGTGGTGTTAATCGAACGGGTCATGGTGTCCCAGATTGAGGTATCCACAATCTCGCCGAAATTGCCGGTGCGCATATTCTTGCGGTTCTCACGCACACGGTCAAACACAACGATGGTCGCGTTGATGGAGTAGCCGAGAATGGTCAGGGCCGCAGCGATAAAGTTGATGTTGAAGGGAATGCGGAAAATGACGTACATGCTCAGCATCACCAGCAGGTCATGCAACAGAGCGCAGATTGCCGCAATGCCGGACTTGAACTCGAACCGGAACGCAATGTAAACCAGAATCAGGACCACGGCCACAAGAGAGGCCGTGAAAGCAGCCTTGGAAAGGTCACGTCCGACGGAAGCGGAAACACGCTCCACCTGATAGCCCTTTTCAATGTCCACACTGTACTCGTTTGCAATGGCGTCGCGCACGGACTCCACCTCGGTATCGGACAGCTCCAGGGCCTTGATGCGCAGGCCGTTCTCACCGGAGGAGGTGACGGAGGAGGGTGCCTTGCCGATGGCGTCCTGATAGAGCTCAGCCGCACGGTCAGTCACCGTCTTGTCCACGCCTACGGGGAGTTGGAATTCAAACGTCGTGCCGCCGACGAAGTCAATGTCAAAGTTGAACAGGCCATTGACGCCGCAGAGTGTAAGAATCAGACTCACAAGGCCGACGGAAATCATAATCAGAGAAATGATCCCGAAGAGCTTGAAATGCTTGGTAAAGCTAAAGCCTCTGTATTTTTCCATGATGTCAGCGCCTCCTTTCTTACGCGCAGTAGAGCTTGAGATTCGTGATCTTCAAGCCCACAGCGGTCTTGAGCAGGGCTTTGGTGAGAACCAGCATTACCAGCATGGACAGCACCACACCGATGAGCAGGGTCACAGCAAAGCCAATGATCGTACCGGAGCCCTGCCACAGCAGAACGAAGCCGGCGATCATGGTTGTCACGTTGGCGTCGATAATTGCAAGCATGGCACGCTTATAACCGGAGTCAATGGCAAAGCGCAGGGTCTTGCCCATCCGAAGCTCTTCCTTGATACGCTCAAAGATAATGACGTTCGCGTCCACAGCCATACCGATGGTCAGGATGATACCGGCAATACCGGGCAGGCTCAGATTGACATGCAGCACAGAAATCGCCACAGCAAAGAGGGCACTGTAGGCAACCAGCGCGATGCAGGAGATCAGGCCCATGAAACGGTAGACCGCGATCATAAAGATCATGACCAGAATCAAGCCGATCAGACCGGCCTTCAGGCTTGTGGAAAGGCTCTTCTCACCGAGGCTGGCGCCGATGGTCTGCTGCTTGGCGGTCATCAGCTCAAAGGGCAGACGACCTGCCGAAATGATGTTGGCAAGGTAACGGGCCTCTGCTTCGGCATCTTCCGTCGAACCAATGGAGATAATGACGGAATTGGTATCCAGCGCCTCGTTCACATAGGGGGCGCTGATCTGCTCGCCGTCCATCTGGATGGCCAGATAGTTCTTTCCGTCGCTGCGGGCAAGAACAGCAGTGGAAGCGCTGTGCAGCTTCTCACGTCCTTCGTCGGTCAGCTCCAGCTTGACGTGGGGGCGGCTCAAGCCAGTGGAGTCGGTGGGAGAGTACTCATACTCGGCGTCCTGAATCTCGGAGCCTGTGAGCCACACCTTCCCATCAGCGTCCACAAAGCTGACGACTGCGGTTGCACCGAGCTGCTGAACTGCCTTTTCAGGATCCTCAACAGAGGGGATCTCCACGACCAGCCGACGCTCACCGGAGATGTAGCACGAAGCCTCGGTGTAGCCCAGCGCATCAAGACGCTGCTGCATCATGGTACGTGCAACCTCCATGCCCTCTTCAATGGGAAGCGCTTCGTAGTCGTAGTCGTCGGGAATGACAGCTTCGTAGGTGATTTCTGAGCCGCCGACCAGATCCAGACCGAGGACGACACCCTCGGAAACAGGCTGGATAAAGCTCCCGATTCCCTGGATGGCAGCAAAGAGAAGGCCGCCGACCAGGAGAACCACGATCACCAGAGTGAGAATGGATTTTTTCATAAATAAACACTACCTCCTGATTGGATTCCACGGTATTATACATCATTTCTCAGCGTTCGTCAAATAAAATTTCGGACATCCGGGCGGATGTCCGAAATTTATTGAAGCATATCGCTCATTTTTGCACAAATCGGTAAAAAAAGCAGCCTTCACGTCGTTTCCCGCAGGGTTTTCACCAGCTCTGCGATTCCTTGCGCCGTCTTCCAGGTATCGCTCGAAACCTGCGTCGGCTGGATTTCCACACGGAATTCGGTCTCCAGCTCGTTGATCAACTCAATGAATGCGAGGGAATCCAGAAGATCCTCTTCCAGCAGGTCGGTGTCCCGCCCGATTCCCTTGTGATCAGTCAATCGCTCCAGAATTTGAATGATTCTTTCGGTCATGCCATGTCCTCCAACAGTGCCTTCGTATCAACTTTCCCGTTTTCTGTCAGCGGGAACTGCTCGACGAGCTGAATCCTCGGAATCATATAAGCCGGTAGTTCTGTTTTCAGCCACGCTCTGATGTCACTCGCCGAGAGGCCGCTGTCCGGCTTCATTTTTACAAAGGCGTAAATCCGCGTCACCTTTCCGTCCCGTTTTTTCGCTGCGACCGCTGCCCGCTCAATCTCCTCGAACCGATGCAAGGTATTTTCAATCTCTGCCAGCTCGATTCGATATCCGTTCAGCTTGATCTGCGTGTCCTTTCTGCCGATACAATAGAGCTTTTGATTTTTCCGGTAGCCGTAATCTCCGGTCAGAAAGGCATTTCTCCCCTGATATTGGAAAAAGCGGCTGTCGCCTGTCAGGTTCAAATAGCCCTTGCCAACGCTCTCTCCGACGATTAAAAGCTCCCCAATCTTGCCCTCGCCCAGCGCCTCCATCCGGTCATTCACAACATAAACGTCCGTATCGTCCTTCGGCGTACCGATTGAAATATCCGTCGGATCGGTAATCTCGGCGCTTGTCACGGCAAACGTGCACTCTGTCGGCCCATAGCAGTTGATTAAGCGAATTCCGGGAAAGCGCCGGAACAGCAGCTCCACCGTCTTCGGCGTCAGCTTTTCTCCGCAGAGCAGAACCGTCTTGAATTGCGGCATCAGCTCTGCGTTGAAGGACGAATCGACCAGCAACAGATCCAAAAAAGAGGGCGTAAAGACGGCCATCTCCGCCCTGCTCGCTTGGAGCGCGCGGAACAGGCGGGCGTAATCCTTCTGAATCCCCTGCTCCAAAATGAAATGGCTGCTTCGCGTGAGCAGCGGCAGGTAGAGGTCGGCAACCGACAAATCGAAGGAATAGCTTGCCTGATTCAGAATCACGCCGTGTTCGATCCTGCAAAGGGACTCCAGCCATCGCATACAGCTTTTCAGGTTTCGGCAGGTAATCTGCACGCCCTTCGGTTCCCCTGTGCTGCCGGACGTAAAGATGATGTACACAACGTCCTCATCCGCCATACAGATTTCCGGAAGGTCCAAGGGCTCTCCGTCCTCTGCAAGCAGCTCGATGGTCTTGTCGATTGTAACAACAGGGCGAATCTGCGCAAGGATGCGCTTTTTTCGTTCCTCGGGAATTGAAGCGTCGATGGGAACGTAGGCCATGCCTGCACAGGCGCAGGCCAGGAAGGACGCGAGCATGAAGAATTCCTTCTGCCCGCACACGGCGACCGGCTGTTTGGAAGGATTGTGCTTTCGCAGATATCGCGTGATTCTGCAAATCAGGCGATACAGCTCCGAGTTTCGGTAGGCCGTCCCATTCCATTCATAGCACACATCCTGCGGAAATGTCCTGAGATTGTGAATGATTCTATGTAGCATCGGCGCTTTCCCTGATCTGATCTTGGGGGATCAGTGAATCGTCGTACATTACACGGGAATGGTTGTCGAGCACCATCTCTTTCGTCAGCTCCTGCCCCGTTTCCTTGTCGGTCTTAATGCGGTAAACCTTGCTGTTGCGGTAGAAGATTCCGTCTTCCTTTGCATAATGCTGGTCTTCTTCCACCAGGCGGTATCGGTAGGAGAGCGGCTTTGTTCCGCGAATCTCTCCGTAGAGCATTTTCTCATCCTGCCAGATCCGAAGCTGAACCGGGCCGTCAGATGTGTTTCGAAACTTATAGTCCAGCCGCTTGTAGGCGATCGACGTACCGGTCCCGAACGGCACTCTGCGTTTTTCGTCCGGGAATAGGGCGTCTGAGTGATGATGCTTTTCCACAACCTCCAAATCGGTGTGCAAAACAAGGTAGTGAATCAAGTTCCCGAGTTGGCAGAGGCCGCCTCCGCGTCCTTTTCCCAGTGCGCTGTCACTGATCGTCAGGCCTTCCAGATAGCCCTTTCGTTTTGAGGTTCGTCCAACGAGATTCCACAGGGAAAAGACCTCGCCGGGCCGGATCACGATACCGTCGATTTTCTCACCAGCCAGTTTCAGATTTGTCGCTTTGTTGTATTGAAGCTGCATATCGACCCCGTGCAGCTTGCGGAACAGGATCTTTGCGTCCCCCTTCCAAAGATACGGCAGGTTTTCTTTGCTTTTTGTCCTTGCAATCCGATACCCCTTGAGAATTCGATCTTCAAAGTCCTTTCTCAGAGCTTCCTTTCGGAGGGAAATCTCATAGGCGATTGGACCAAATTCACAAAACAGCTTTCTGCGCATGTTGTTCTCCTCCTGTGAGATTGCGGCGGTTTGCAGAACGATCACGAAGAGCGATTTTGATTTCTCCCGTCAATGATAAGACCGGGAAGAAGGGAAAAATGCTTACAGCATTGAGAAAAGACGGCATGATACGCCATTTTTCTCACGATATTCACAACAGACAGACGTTGAAGACGCCCGTCTGTTGTGAATTGTTCGCAGGGCAGCACCGCACAATTCCGGCGTTCAGATTGCGCCGTCGGAATTTCGGTGTTGCCTTAGAATTTCTTACCAATGCGAATCAAGCGAAGGCACACAGGGGCGAGCACACAGTTGATTCCAAGCTCGATCAGGAAATTGACGCCGGCCAGACCAAGCACCATAAATACAAACGGGTTCTCATAAGCACTTTCACTTCCCCACTTCTGGATGGTTTCCCAGAAGAACAGCCGGCATCCAATGAAGAAAATACCGGTGTTGACAATCGGCGCAACGATGGCGGCACAGAAAATTGCCAGGTATGGATTCTTGGCTTGGAGCCACCGATAGACAAGTCCGGCAAACAGTCCGGCGCAGACGCCCTTGACGATTACGGTTGCAATCGTACCAAAGGGAGAGATCGGCAGGAAAGCAGCAGCGCCACCGGTAAGCAAAACGGTCAACGCAAACGCCAAGCCCAGCCAGCCGCCCCAAACAGGGCCGAGCAGTGCAGCGCCGACTACGATCGGCACCAAAACAAGCGTTATGGACACACCGGGAATCGGCTGGATGTTGTTTGCCACAATTTGCAAAACAACGACCAGCGCAGTCAGCATGGCGCCAAACGTGATGTTGCGCGTACGAAAAAGAGAGTTGGTTTTTTCCATTTTTTTCCTTTCTGCTGCTGTTTCACCCTATCGTTGAATACAGCGCAGATGCAATATAGCACATCTTTGTTTATTTGTAAAGGACAAAAAACGCTAAAAGCACGGCTTACGCATGAACGCTATACATGACTTCGGCAAAGAAATCGTCGTCATAGGCGCAACGGCGGCGTTTTCGTGCAAGACTGATTTTTGCGGGGTGGTTTTTGAGGATATTCAACGCCATATGACGCACAACAGCCAT
>JAFYGM010000066.1 GCA_017543225.1 Oscillospiraceae bacterium | reverse complement strand
GTATCGTTCCGCTGGCACGGTGCGTCGGGGACGCCGCACCCTACGGCGGGATCGTTACGCGATCCGCATACCCCCGTGGGGGCGTTCCGTGATCCGCGTTACCTCGTAGGGGTCGGCGTCCTCGACGACCCGGTGGGGCGTGTCGTTCCGCTGGCACGGTGCGTCGAGGACGCCGCACTCTACGGCGGGGTCGTTACGCAATCCGCATACCCCCGTGGGGGCGTTCCGTGATCCGCGTTACCTCGTAGGGGTCGGCGTCCTCGACGACCCGCACGTTGCAGAGAACGGGCGCGTTTCGTTGACGCGATGCAAGGCCGCTGTGGTCAGCGGCCACTACGGATTGGCTGAACTGTTACACCCTGCCAAAAAAGAAATAAAGAAAAAAACGAAAAAACACTTGCTTTTTCAGATCGTTTGTGCTAATATAATCAGGCTGATTGAAAACCGGGGGCAAAAAGCCCCTTTACCATAAAAGAAAGAGGTGAACTGAAATGAAGGAAGGTATCCATCCCAAGTACGAACAGACCACAATCAGATGCGCATGCGGCGAGATCATTGAGACCGGTTCCACCAAGAAGGACATCAAGGTTGAAATCTGCTCCAAGTGCCACCCTTTCTACACCGGCAAGCAAAAGCTGGTTGACACCGGTGGACGTGTTGATCGTTTCAACAAGAAATACGGCCTGAAGTAAGAACCAATCGCCCGCACCTGAATTTGGTGCGGGCTTTTCTCTATTTGGAACCCCTCGATTGGAGGAATCTATGGAAGAACACATCATTGAACGCGCAGTTCTGGCAGGCCTTTGCGCCGACTGCTTTCAGAAGGAAGAACAGGCCACCGAGCAGACCCTTGACGAGCTGGAAACCCTGTTGAACACGGCGGGCGGCGTTTGCGTGGCGAAGGTTTTGCAAAACCGGCACGCGCCCGACGCCCACAGCTTTGTCGGCGAGGGCAAGGCCGAGGAAATTCGTTCTCTGGTCGAGCATCATGGCGCCGGCATGGTCGTCTTTGACAACGACCTCTCTCCCAGCCAGATTCGCTCGCTGGAAGAAATCACCGGCGTGACCGTGCTGGATCGCAGCGCCCTGATTCTGGACATCTTCGCCCAGCGCGCCCACACCGCAGAGGGACGCCTGCAGGTCGAGCTGGCCCAGTACAAGTATCTTCTGCCCAAGCTTTCCGGCATGGGACAATCCATGTCCCGGCTCGGCGGCGGCATCGGCACTCGCGGCCCCGGCGAAACCAAGCTGGAGACGGATCGACGTCACATTCGTCTGCGCATCAGCCGCCTCGAGGAAGAGCTGGAGCAGGTACGGAAGCTCCGCGCGGTGGAGCGCAGAAGACGGCAGAAGAATGAGATTCCCGTCGTGGCCCTTGTCGGCTATACGAACACCGGGAAATCCACACTGCTCAACCGCCTGACCGGGTCGAACATTCCTGCCAACAACCGCCTCTTCGACACCCTCGACACCACGACCCGTCAGTTGGAGATTTCCGAGCGCCTGACGGTTCTGCTCTCCGATACCGTCGGTTTTATCGCCAAGCTTCCCCATCATCTGGTGGATGCGTTCCGCGCCACGCTCGAGGAGCTGGCCTGTGCGGATCTTTTGATCCATGTGATTGACGCGGCGGACCCGGAGCGGGAGGCACACATTCAGGTGGTGGATCGCCTGATCGCGCAGCTTGCCGATCCCAACACGCCGATCATCCGCTGCTACAACAAGGCGGATCTGGTGCAGCCGGAGGCAATTCCGATTGGAAACGACGTTGCTGTGATTTCTGCCAGAACCGGGCAGGGGATCGACGCCCTATTTGCGCTGATCGAGCGCGAGCTGTCGAAGCATCGCCATCATGTAATCTTCCGCCTGCCCTATTCGATGGGCGGCCAGGTCGAGGCCCTGCACGACAAGGCCGAGGTGCTCCGTGTGGACTACACAGATGCGGGCATTGAGATTGAGGTCAACTGCGACGAGATTCTGTACGGCAGGCTCGCACAGTATGAGGTGAAATAGATGGATACATACCGCGTTCCTTCTCAGGATGCTGAAAGCGAGTTTGTAGAGAAAAAATCCCGGTTCATCGGCAGAATCTGGGTCACGGAGACAGAAGAAGAGGCCATTGAGCACATCAAGGCCATGCGTCAGCAGCATTGGGACGCGACGCACAACGTCTATGCCTATGTGATTCACGGTGGGGCGACCCGCTATTCCGACGACGGAGAACCGCAGGGGACGGCGGGCATGCCGGTTCTGGAGGTTCTGCGCGGCAGCGGGGTCGAGAACGTCTGCTGCGTTGTAACCCGCTACTTCGGCGGGACGCTGCTTGGAACGGGCGGGCTGGTTCGCGCCTACGGCAAGGCCGCGCGCGACGCGCTGACGGAGGCCGGGATCAGCCGCAAGCAGCTTTGGAAGCGACTGGATCTGATTCTGCCCTATGCCTGTTTCGAGCGGCTTCGGCAGGAGGTCGAGCGCTTCGGCGGCGTGGTGGAAGAGGTCGAATACAGCGCAGATATCTGCCTTCACGTCCTGCTTCCGGCAGACCGAAAGGAAGAATTCTCCGCCCGCGTCACGGATCTGACGCGCGGCAGCGTGACGCCCGCAGAAACCGGGGAAACCTACCGCGCCGTCGCCGTTGACGGCTGATTTGGAAAGAACGGATTGGATAAAGGGTGTGATTGCATGACGATACGGGAAACCATCGAGCAGCAGGAAACGCAGTTCCTCGCGCCCTACGCGGTGCATGCCGCAGAGAGCCGGGGACGGGGACGCCCGGAGCCGGAGCGGGACGACCGTACCTGTTTCCAGCGCGACGCAGACCGCATTCTCCACAGCCGAAGCTTCCGCCGTTTGATGCACAAAACACAGGTGTTTCTCCGACCGGAGGGCGACCACTACCGCACCCGTATGACGCACACGCTGGAGGTGGCCCGCATTGCGCGAACCATTGCCCGCGCCCTGCGGCTGAACGAGGATCTGACCGAGGCCGCCGCAATGGGTCACGATCTCGGGCACACGCCCTTCGGTCATGCCGGAGAGGTTGCGCTGACTGAGGTGATGGGAACGCCGTTTCGCCACAATGAACAGTCGCTGTGCGTGGTGGACAAGCTGGAAAAAAACGGACAGGGCTTGAATCTGACGTGGGAGGTGCGGCGCGGCATCGTATGTCACAGCGGCGACGAGCTGCCGGAGACGCTGGAGGGTCGGATCGTTCGCCTCGCGGATCGGATCGCCTATATCAACCACGATATTGACGACGCGGTGCGCGCAGGCATCCTTCGCAATGAGGATATTCCTCAGCCGATTGCCGCTGCGCTGGGCAGCACCCATTCGCAGCGGATCAATACCCTTGTCTCCGACGTGGTGCAGACCTCGATGGGACGCCCGGTGATTGCCATGACCCCGGAAATCGAGAACGCCATGCTGGAGCTGCGGGCCTTTATGTTTGAACGCGTCTATCGCAATCCGGTTGCCAAGGGCGAGGAATCCAAGGCCCGACGCATCATTCAGGAGCTGTACAAATATTACATCGCCCATCCGGAAAAGCTGCCCGAGGATTTTCAGCCACAGCTCGATCTGGAGGGCATGCCCCGCGTGGTCTGCGACTATGTGGCGGGCATGACGGATAAATACGCCGTCTATAAATTTGAAGAGATTTTCGTCCCAACCGCGTGGTCGAACGGATAAAACCGCGCCGGTCGGACGTGCTTCAGGAGGTGAGCCCTGTGGCCTTTCCAGCCGCATTTCTTGACGAGCTGGTTGCCCGCAATCCGATTGACGAGGTGGTGGGGCAATACGTCCAGCTCAAGCGCAGCGGCTCGAATTACTTCGGCCTCTGTCCCTTCCATGGGGAGAAGACGGCCTCCTTCTCCGTCACTCCCAATAAACAGATGTATTACTGCTTCGGCTGTCATAAGGGTGGCGGCGTCGTCAACTTCATCATGGAAATTGAGGGCCTGTCCTATCCGGACGCCGTGCGCTTTCTTGCCAAACGCGCCAATTTGGAGGTTCCGGAGGACACGCAGTATCAAAGTCAGTACAAAGAACAGGAGCGCCTCTGGCGGCTGTGCCGCGATGCTGCGAGATTCTATCACGAAACCCTTCGCGCCGAGATCGGAACAGAAGCCCGCGCCTATCTGGTCAAGCGCGGCATGGACTGGCCGACTGTCGTGAAATTCGGCATTGGCTTTGCCCCGAACGATTATCATACCCTGATTCCCGCAATGGAGCGGCTGGGCTATACCCGCGAGGAGCTGATTGCTGCCAACCTTGCGGCGGTTTCGCAGAAGAACGCCCAGAACGTCTATGACCGCTTCCGCAATCGGATCATGTTCCCACAGATTGACCTGCGCGGGAACGTCATCGGCTTTGCCGGCCGTACGCTGGACAAGGATGCGAAAGCAAAGTATATCAACCCCACTGAGACCCTGATTTTCAGCAAGCGGAAGTTCCTGTTTGGCATGAATCTGGCGCGGAAATCCAAACGGCCCTATCTCATTCTCTGCGAAGGGCCGATGGACGCCATCGCCTGTCATCAGTTCGGCTTCGACTGCGCCGTGGCCTCGCAGGGCACCGCACTGACCGAGGATCAGGTCAATCTGATCAGCAAATACACCGATCTGGTGATTATGACCTATGACAACGACGCAGCGGGGCAGAATGCCACCCAGCGGGCGATTGATCTGTTCGCTCGCGCAGGAGTCAAGGTCAAAATCCTCCAGCTTCACGATGCGAAGGATGCAGACGAATTTCTGCACAAGTTTGGCGCGGATGCCTTTGAGGTTCTGATTCAGGGCTCCGAGGATCAGGCAGACTACCGGCTGCTCAGCCTGCAAGCCCAGTTTGATCTGACGAAGGACGATCAGCGCGTGGAATTCACCGCCAAGGCTGCCGAGCTGATTTCCGGCTTCCGCTCGCAGGCGCAGCGGGAAATCTATGCAGAGCGTGCCGCGAAGGCCGCCGGGATCACGAAGGACGCGATGCTTCTGGAGGCCGAGCGCGCGTTTCAGAAGCACGCCAGCCGTGAACGGCGGCGGCAGGAGAAGGAGGATTTGTCTCCCGCCGTGTCCCTTCTGCCCAAGGATCGCAGCCTCCGCAGCGCCTACCGGAACACCCGTTCCTCCCGTGCGGAGGAGGAGATTCTGGCGCAGCTTCTGATGGCGCCGGAGCTGCTGGAAAAGGCGGACGGACTGACAGGGAGCGAGTTCTCTGTGGCGTTTCTGGGCCGTGCCTTCGATGCGCTGGCGGAGCGCTTCCGAACAGGGCTTCAGGTCTCTCTGGCGGTGCTGGAGGGCTTCAGCGCGGAAGAAATGGCACGTCTGTCTGAAATCAGCGGGGAATCGGAGCGAATTGTGGACGAGCGGGCCTTCCTTGACTGCGTTCGCGTCGTCCGGGAGGAAGCACAAAAGACCCGCAGCGGGAATTCCAGCGATGAGCTTATGGCACTTTCAAACGACTTAAAAGCGAGAAAAGGATATGGAGGGAACGAACGTGGAACAAAATGATACACTCCAGCAAAAGCTCAAAAGCCTGATCGAGACCGGAAAAAAGGAAGGCAAGGTGACTTCCAGACAGCTCCTTGCCACGCTGGACGCCATTGACGCAGACGACAAGCAGACCGAACTGGTTTACGACGCGCTGGAAAAGGCGGGCATTGAGATCGACGTTTCCGACGTGGCGGAGATTCTCGAGGCTGCGGAGGAGCTTCTGCCCTCCGACATGGATTTGCAGAGTATCGACGAGCAGCTTCCGGACAATCTGGAGGAGATGCAGACCCCCGAGGGCGGAGAAATCAACACAACGGACCCTGTTCGCATGTATCTCAAGGAAATCGGGAAAATTCCTCTGCTCAGCCAGGAGGAGGAGCAGGAGGTCGGAAAACGGATCGCGGAAGGAGACGAGGAGGCCAGCAAGCGCATGGTGGAAGCCAATCTGCGTCTGGTCGTTTCGGTTGCAAAGCACTATCTGGGCCGGGGTATGCAGCTTCTGGATCTGGTGCAGGAGGGGAATATGGGCCTTTTGAAGGCCGTGGAGAAGTTTGACTATACCAAGGGCTACAAGTTTTCCACCTATGCAACCTGGTGGATTCGGCAGTCAATTACCCGGGCCGTGGCAGATCAGGCCAGGACGATCCGGATTCCGGTTCACATGGTCGAGACGATCAATCGCGTTTCGCGGACCTCGCGGGCCCTTGTGCAGACCCTTGGCCGGGAACCCACCCTTGCAGAGATCAGCCGGGAGGTCGGGATTCCGGAGGATCGCATTGCAGAAGTCATCAAGATTTCACAAGACCCCGTCTCTCTCGAGACGCCCGTCGGCGAGGAGGACGACAGCCACCTCGGAGACTTTATTCCCGATCAAATTGTCAAAGAACCGGCGGAGTCCGCCTCCTTCAATATGCTGCGCGAACAGCTCAACGAAGTCATGCAGACGCTCAGCCCGCGCGAATGCAAGGTGCTGCGCCTCCGCTTCGGGCTGGAGGACGGAAGACCGCATACGCTGGAGGAGGTCGGCAAAGAGTTTGACGTGACCCGTGAGCGCGTCCGCCAGATCGAAGCCAAGGCGCTGCGGAAGCTTCGACACCCCTCCCGCTCCAGAATGCTCAAGGATTTTTTGAACTGACGGAGAAGAAAACGAAAAAAAGGGTTGACAACCGGGAAAATTTCTGTATGATAACTGGTAGAAACAGTTGGGGCAATCGGCCCCTGCTTGCAGCGGCGTCAAACAGGAGGCGAGCTTATGCTGGAGAAATTGATTTCCTACCTGTCCAGAGAACTGGATATTCCCGCCGAAGAGCTTAATCGGGATACGACCTTTGAGAGTCTGCACCTGGACTCTCTTGATACCGTAGAGATGCTGATGGATCTGGAGAATGATCTTGGCGTCGATCTTGAGCTGGAGGAGAAGGTTGCCACGCTGGGCGAGTTGGCGGATTACATTGAGCGAAAGCTGGATTAATGCTTGCATTTTCCGCGTTTTTGTGTAAAATAGAATAATGACTTGTCACAAGCATACCGGCCTGTGACAAGGTCGCACTAGCCGGGGAGATAGCGGTGCCCTGTCACCTGCAATCCGCTATAGCAGGAGTGAATTCCTACACCCGGGCTTGCGTTGTGCTGCTGTCCGAATAAGCGGTGTTGAGGAATCGGTCTCACGCAACGGAACCCCGTGAACCATGTCAGGCGGGGAACCGAGCAGCATTAAGCGGCAAGTTCCGTGTGCCGTGAGTCAGCCGTTTCTGAGCTGGCTGTCCGGGAAACGGGGATAACGCAAGTTCAAATGTAG
>JAFYGM010000065.1 GCA_017543225.1 Oscillospiraceae bacterium | reverse complement strand
CTACACCCTTTCCGTGACGCCGTAGGGACGAGCATCGCTCGTCCGGCATTCGGAACGAATGCAATTTGCCGCAGGCAAATCTAACGTACCGTACCGCCGCAACGCAGGGGGGATCGCCCTGCCGGGCGATTGTTTGCTTCGCAAACGCGGACGAGCGATGCTCGTCCCTACATTTTTTCTTCTCTCACAGGGTGCGGAACACGTCGCCGAGGGATTCGTGCAGGACGAGGTCGGCTTCGTCGTCGAAGGGGGTTTCGTCGCGGTTAATCAGGACGAGGTGATGCCCCCGGTAATAGCGGATCATGCCGGCTGCGGGCCAGACGGTCAGAGAAGTGCCCGCAACGATCAGCAGATCGGCGTCGTGGATGGCGCGGGCCGAACGCTCCATCACGTCCTGATCCAGACTCTCCTCATAGAGCACCACGTCGGGCTTGACGACCCCGCCGCAGTCGCAGTGTGGGACGCCCTTGCTGTTCTTCACGAACTCGGCGGAATAGGAACGGTGGCAGCGGACGCAGTAGTTGCGCAGCACCGAGCCGTGCAGCTCCAGCACGTTCCGGCTCCCGGCCTTCTGGTGCAGGCCGTCGATGTTCTGCGTGACCACGGCAGAGAGCTTCCCCTCCCGCTCCCAGCGGGCGAGCACCTTGTGGGTCACGTTCGGCTCAAAGCCCAGCGGCAGCATCTTCTCCTTATAGAATTCAAAGAATTCCTCTGGCTTGCGTTCAAAAAAGCTGTGCGAGATAATCGTCTCAGGCGGGTACTTGAACTTCTGGTTGTACAGGCCGTCCACGCTGCGAAAATCGGGAATCCCGCTCTCCGTAGAGACGCCCGCGCCGCCGAAAAAGACGATGCGTTGGGCCTCATCGACCCAGATTTTCAGCGTATCGAGCTTGGAATTCATGGTCTTCCTCCTCCAATTCCTTGATAAACTTCTTCTCGGCCTTCGTGTGATCCGGCAGACGGAGTCTGGCAAACAGGTCGGGGCGGCGGCGCATCGTGCGCAGAATCGACTGCTTCCGCCGCCACCGGGCCACCTTTTCATGGTCGCCGGAGGTCAGGATCGGCGGCACCTCCCGGTCGTGCCAGACGGCGGGGCGGCTGTACTGGGGGTACTCCAGAAGTCCCGCCCAGTGGCTCTCGTCCTCGAAGCATTCCGGGTCGGACAACACCCCCGGCAGAAGGCGGCATACTGCGTCCGTTACAGCCATTGCCGCAATCTCGCCTCCCGTCAGCACAAAGTCGCCCAGTGAAATCTCTTCATCCACGCACTCGTCGATGAAGCGCTGGTCAATGCCCTCATAATGCCCGCAGACCAGGATCAGGTTTTCATAATCCGCTGCCAGACGGCGGGCGCAGGTCTGGTCAAAGACCGTGCCGCAGGGCGAGAGATAGATCGTATGGGGCTGTGCGCCGGTTTCCTCCCGGATATGGGCCCAGCAGCGGTAGAGCGGATCGGCCTGCATCACCGCTCCGTGCCCTCCGCCGTAGGGATAGTCGTCCACCTGATTCTGCTTGTTGGTGGTGTAGTCCCGAATCTGATGGGTGCGGATCGTGATGAAGCCGCGCTCCTGCGCCCGTCCGAGAATTGACTCGGAGAGCACGTCGCCCACCGTATCGGGAAACAGGGTCATAATATCAATCCGCATCGGTCTGCATCCCTTCAATCAGATTCACGTCCACCCGGCCCAGCGAGAGATCAATCTCCGGGACAAAGGCGCGGACGTTCGGGATCATGTATTCATGCTCGCCCCGCACCACCCAGACGTCGGAGGACGGCATGGACAGAATCTCCCGAATCGTGCCAAGCGCCGCACCGTTCGCATAGACGGGCAGGCCGATCAGATCCGCCTGAAACACCGTCCCGGCCGGGATGTGCGGATCGTCGCGGGCAATGCACAGCACCCGTTCGCGCAGGGCGGCGGCATCCTCCACGGTATCAATCCCCTTGAATTTCACCAGCACGCAGGTTTTCTGCACGCGGCAGCTCTCCGCCTCCAACGCCCGATACGCAGCCTTTGCGCTGCCCGCCGGGGCCAGGTAGAAGGTCTTGAAGCGGGTCAGAAATTCCGGGGAATCCGCCCAGGGAAGCACCTTGATCTCGCCCTTGATCCCGTGGGTGGAGACAATTTTTCCGGTTTCCAGATAGGTTTCGTTCATTGTGTGGGTTCTCCTTTCGCGGCGCACGGTGCGCACAGGCGGACAAGCATTGCCTGTCCCGATCTTCCGGATTGCAAAAAGGGCTGCTGCTGAGATGCAGCGGCCCTTTTTGAGTTAATCAACGATCTCGACGCTGACGCGAACGCCCTTGCGCTGGGCGACTGCCTTCATAATCGCACGAATCTCCTTTGCGATCCGCCCGCCGCGTCCGATGACCTTGCCCATATCCTCGGGTGCAACACGAAGCTCCAGGACCAGGGGGTCGCCCTCAAAGGACTCCACCGTGACCTGCTCCGGATGCTCCACCAGATTCCGGGCGATATAGAGCAACAGTTCCTTCATCCTTCTGCTCCCGGTTCTTACAGAACGCCGGCCTTCTTGAGCAGTCCTCTGACGGTGTCGGTGGGTTGCGCGCCGTTTTTGATCCAATTCTGCGTCTTCTCCACGTCAACCTTGATCTCGGCGGGGTTGGCCAGAGGATCGTAAGAGCCGATCTCCTCGATGCAGCGGCCGTCACGGGGGCTGCGGGAATCAGCAACAACGATACGATAGTAGGGGTTCTTCTTCGCGCCCATTCTTCTGAGTCTGATCTTAACCATGATAAATCTCCTTGTTTTTGTTGGTTTGATTTGTTGTGTTATCAGAATCCGGGGATTCCCGGAAAACCTCGTTTTTGAAGCTTCTTGAGCTTCTTGCCGGCGCCCTTGCCGGTGAACTGCTTGACCATCTTCTGCATCGTTTCAAAGCGCTTGAGAAGCTGGTTCACATCCTCCACTCTGGTTCCGCTGCCGGCGGCAATGCGCTTCTTGCGGCTGGAGCCGAGGATGCCGGGGTTCTCCCGTTCCTGCGGGGTCATGGACTGAATGATCGCCTCTACACGGGTCAGCGCCTTCTCGTCCACCTGCAAATCCTTCATATTGCTCATGCCGGGAACCATGCCCAGCAGATCCTGCAGGTTGCCCATGTTCTTGAGCTGGCTGAGCTGGTCGTAGAAGTCGGTCAGCGTGAACTTGTTCTGACGCAGACGCTCCTCCATCTCGGCTGCCTTCTTCTGGTCGATGGCCTGCTCCGCCTTTTCGATCAGGCTGAGCACGTCGCCCATGCCGAGGATGCGGCCCGCCATTCGGCCGGGATGGAAGGGCTCGATCTGGTCGAGCTTCTCGCCCACGCCGATGAACTTGATTGGCTTGCCCGTCACGGCCTTGACCGACAAGGCCGCGCCGCCGCGGGCGTCGCCGTCCAGCTTGGAGAGCATCACGCCGTCGATGTCCAGCCATTCGTTGAAGGTCTGGGCGGCGTTGACCGCGTCCTGACCCGTCATGGCGTCCACCACCAGCAGAATCTCAGAGGGCTTGACCTCGGCCTTGATTGCCTGTAGCTCCCGCATGAGCTTTTCGTCCACATGCAGACGGCCTGCCGTGTCGAGGAAGACCATGTCGTTGCCGTGCTGCTGTGCATAGCGCAGACCGGCCTTTGCAATCTTCACCGGGTCGTCCTGCCCCATCTGGAAGACAGGAAGATCGAGCTGCCCGCCCACGACCTCAAGCTGCTTAATCGCTGCGGGACGGTACACGTCGCAGGCCACAAGCAGAGGCCGCTTGCCCTGCGTCTTCTTGAAATATCCGGCGAGCTTTGCGCCGTTGGTCGTCTTGCCCGCGCCCTGAAGTCCCACCAGCATGACGACGGTGGGGCCGTTGGAGGCCATAGTGAGCTTCTGATTCTCGCTGCCCATCAGGGTGGTCAGCTCTTCGTTGACGGCCTTGACCACCATCTGCGCAGGGTTCAAGCCCTCCAGAACGTCGTTGCCGACGCAGCGCTCCGTGACGGCGGCGGTAAAGTCCTTGACGACCTTGTAACTGACATCCGCCTCCAGCAGCGCCAGACGAATCTCGCGCATGGCTTCCTTCACGTCGGCAGGGGTCAGACGGCCCTTGCTCCGCAGACGTTGAAAGGCGGCGGTCAGTTTTTCGGTTAAACCTTCAAATGCCATTGCATTACTCCTTCAGCGTTTGGGCCGCGGCAAGCATGGCTGCCGCTGTCTCGGATAACTGCGCCGCGCTCCGCTCCGGCAGTTCCGCTGCCAGCGCCTCGAGCGCTGCGGCGATTTTCTGATCCCTGCGCTCGCGCGCCAGACAGCGCGTGACCTCCTCCAGCCGCAGAAGCTGGGCCTCGGCGCGGCTCACGGCGTCATGGACACCCTGCCGACTCGTTCCCATCAGCTCCGCGATCTCCGCGAGGGTGAGATCCTGATTGCAGTGCAGATCAAAGCATTCGCGCTGCTTCTCGGTCAGAAGCGCCCCGTAGCAGTCAAACAGCAGGGATAACGTCAGCTTGTCCGGCTTCATGGGGTGGTCTCCTTGTCAAAGTTCTTCCATTGACAGCTTTCCCAGTATAGCACAAAGGTGCGGGTTTGTCAAGGGAAAAGATTTGACAATTGGCAAGGGATTGCGACAGTCGTAACAGTTCAGCCCCCGTCCCGTAGGGCAGGCTCATGCTCCGCCGGAAGGCGGGGACGAGCCTGCCGGTCGCTCGCAGAGCGACAACGATCCGCTGGCACAGATCGTTCTCCGCCTGCGGCGGAGCGGAAGGCTCGTCCCGCTGCGCGGGCATGCGCCTTCCCTACGGTACGGATCGGCTGAACGGTTGCAGCAGGCTTGAAAAGCCGCAGCCGGTCAGGGCAGGTCTTCCTCGCTGTCTTCGTTCTGTTCCTTCAGATCCTCATCGGTGTCATTGCTGGCAACGACAGGCTTCTGCGTTTCGGTGGGCTTGGTGGTGCTCGGCGCGGGCGTGCTGCTGCTGCCCTGCGTCGGCTGGAGCTGAGGCTGGTTTTCCGGCGCAGAGGTCGGCGTCTGGGTTTCGCTGTCTTTGGCGTCGATTTCTTTGGACTCGACAGGCTCCGTGCCGGAGCCGCCACTCGGAAGCGTCACGGTCGGCATCGTTGGGGTCTGGCCCGCCGTGCCTTCTTCACCCGGTCCCCCGGTCGGTGCATCAATGGCAGGCAGGGAGGGCGTCAGGCTTGTGCCCTTCGGGTCCTGATTCGTGCAGGCGGTCAGCAAACCGACCAGCAGCATCGCCGCCAGAAGACTCGCTGCGATTCGATTCCATTTCATGTGTGGATTCCTCCTTTTTTGTCTCGCCGGGGCAAAGGGTGCTTGTTGCCCTGCTCGTCCACCAGAAAGGTGTTGTCGAGCTGGGCGCGCAGATTGACCCGGACGGCTTCCATGTATTCCTTCCGAAGCGCGTCCCGCTCGGCAAGCTCCGCCTCGGTCAGCCCTTCGGTTTTGGCTTTTTTCGCCAGCGCGTTAATCCGCGCAATCTTCGTCTGATCCATATTATCCAACTGCGTTGGAGACAACCGCCAGCAGCTCCGCTTCCTCGGGATCGGCCACATAGACCTCACCGGGGCCACAGATATAGAGCAGACCGTCGATCAGAAGCGTCCGGGCGTCGTCCGGAACGTACTCCAGCGCAAGGGTTCCTTTCTCCTTCAGGTTTCCGCCGTCGCACTCCAGCAGAAGATATGCCGCGTGCTCGCCTTCGAGCGGCAAACCGATCAGGCCGGTCTGCGCGTCCGTAAACAGGGCGTTCGGATTCCGAAGCGCCTGTGAGCTCTGGCGAACCGTCTCACGATCCGTCCGCTCCATCCGATCCGCCGCCGCGCCGTTAAAGACCGACAGGGTCAGGCCATTGGTCTCCGTCGTCTCGCTGAGCACCAGCACCATTCCGTCCTTCAAGGCGTAGAAGCGCGCGGAAGTGCCCGGCAGCACCAGACTGCCGCCCATCGCGGGGGCGTCCGGCGTGGACAGATCGGCGCAGTAAACCGGGTCCTCCGGCTTTTCGGTGGTCAAAAACGCGAGGTTCTCCAAAAACCGACAGGCAAGGACGCCGTGCGCTCCGCCGATGTTATCAAGCATCACGCCGTTCTCCGCGCGCAGGGTTGCGTCCATCAGGACAATCCGGCTGTGCCGCTCCTCGGAAACCAACTCGTAGTTTGTCCAGCCGTGGGCTTCATCGGTGAAGGCGTTGAACATGCATTCATTCACTTGCAGCGCGGCACACAGGGTCGTTCCCTGCAGGCTTAGCGCAGCTTCATCGAGCAGTGCGCCGTCTTGCGTACAGCCGCCGTCCAGCGAGAGGCCGCCGTCCGGGTCGCAGACCAGACGGATCAGCTCGGTCTGGGCCGTCTGTGTATAGCCGACGACCACATAGGGCTTCTCGTCACGATTGGGTTCCGTTTTTTGCTCATGCCAACGGGTTCGCCCGAGATAGATGGCGTTCTGCGCCAGCAAAACCGCGTCCGCCCCGCCGAGGAAGGCCAGCGCGTCCAGTACGCGTCCGTCCTCCGGGCGCAGGGTTGTCACCACGGTCACAGCCGCCTGTGCCGGCTCCTCGCAGAGATAGAGGTCGGACGGACGCAGCGCCGTCTTCTGCCCTGCCTCTGAGAACCACGGAAGCAGTGCTTCCGTCTGTTCCGGCTCCGGCAGGTTCCAGAAGCTGTGCCGGGTCACAAGACAGAGGGCGTCGCCCGTGAAATCCGCAGCCGTCAGGGTGCCGTCCACAACGGTGCGGGTCAGCTCCTTCGGCGCGGAGCGGTCGGAAATATCGAGCAGGATCAGCTCCGTTTTGCCGCCCTGAAGCAGTTCTCCGTCCGCGTCATAGGAAAAGTCCTGCATCGCGCAGAGCACCGCCGCTCGGTCTCCCCGGACAAAGAGCCGCCGCTGGGTCACATTGGCATCCACCGCGACGCGCGAATAGGAGAGAATGCGGCTGTCCTTCCCCGCAGCGGAGACGATGACCAGGCCGTAGCTGTCCAGCATATAGATGTAGGCGCCGTCGGTTTGCACCAGTGCCGTTTCCGGCGCGGCAAGCCGAAGCTCCTTTCCCGGCGTCCGATCGTCGGCGTGGGTGGCGGCCTCGCGGCCCTCGGTGTTCATCTGTCCGGCCTGCGTCAGGCAGTCGCGCACTGCTTCGGCACTGTCGGCCTTGGAAACGCCCGTCAGCTCGCCGCGCTTCGCATCCGCGCGATCGGCATAGAGGGGCTGTGGAGGGGTCTCGTCGTCGCCGCAGCCGGACAGCAGTCCCAGCAGCAGGCAGAGGGCGAGCAGCAGACACAGCGTTCTGGATTTCAAAAGAATCCTCCTTTCAGCGGTATGCTGTTCTGATCGTTCCCGATCGAAAGAAAGCGTTCCCCACGCAAAGCGGAGCCTTGCATGGGGAACGGCAAATTCGCAAGACAAGTCCGCACAATTCCGGTGTGCGGGGTTGCCGCAATTACTCAGCCTCGGACTCCTCGGCCAGAGCCTGCGCCTGCTCCTCCACGGTGGGCTCCAGCAGGGCCCGGATCGAGAGGGAGATACGCTTGTTCTCGGCGTCGATGTCGATAATCTTGGCCTCGACCTCCTGGCCGACGGTCAGAACGTCCTCGGGCTTTCCGATGCGGCGATCCGCGATCTGGGAAATATGGATCAGGCCGTCCACGCCGGGGATGATCTCGGCAAAGGCGCCGAAGGTCATCATCTTGACCACCTTCACGGTGGCAACATCGCCGACGTTGAACTTGGCAGTGAACTGGTTCCAGGGGTTCATCTCAGCGGTCTTGTAGCCCAGAGAAATCTTGCGCTTCTCGGGATCCAGACCGATCACGAAGACGTCGATCACGTCGCCAACCTTGACGACCTCTGCGGGGTTCTTGATCCGACGCCAGCTCAGCTCGGAAACGTGCACCATGCCGTCCACGCCGCCGATGTCCACAAACGCACCGTAGGAGGTCAGGGACTTGACCGTGCCGGTGTACTTCTTGCCGATCTCGATCTCGGACCAGATCTTCTCCTGCGCAGCCTTGCGCTCTTCGTTGGCCACAGCGCGGATGGAACCGACCACGCGGCCGCCGCGACGCTCGCGGTTGACCTCGGTGATGCGGATGCGCACGGTCTGGCCCTTGAGCTCCTCAAGGTTGCCGCCGCGGGCCACGCCGGAAGCGGAAGCGGGAATGAACACGCGAACGCCCTTGACATTGGCAACCAGACCGCCCTTGTTGATCTCGGTAATCTTGGCTTCCACGGGAGTCTTGTTGTCGGCGGCTTCCTGAAGCTCGTCCCAAACGCGCATGCCGTCCAGCTTCTTGCGGCTGAGCTGCACGGTGCCTTCCTGATCGTTGACGCGCACGACAAAGACCTTGATCTCGTCTCCGACGTGGAGAACGTCCTCGGGCTTGACGTTGGGATCTGCGCTCACTTCATCACAGGGGATATAACCGGCGTGCTTGGTTCCCAGGTCAACCTGAACTTCGGTGGTGCCGATGGCGACGACTGTGCCTGTGACCGTATCTCCTGTGTTTAGAGTTTTGATACTTGCGTCAAGCAGCGCCTCAAAGCTTTCCTCCGTTGCAGCAGTATCTACTGTTTTGATTTCATCCATGGTTTGATTGACCTCCTTTATTATCCACGCAGGTGTTGATGCCCCTGCAGTGATGCCGATGG
>JAFYGM010000064.1 GCA_017543225.1 Oscillospiraceae bacterium | reverse complement strand
GGTCAAGCAGCTTGCCGACAAGCTCGAAGCTCGCGGCTGCGAGGTCAAGTTCGCCATTCATCCCGTGGCGGGCCGTATGCCCGGTCACATGAACGTCCTGCTTTGCGAGGTGGACGTCCCCTACGACCAGCTCTATGAGATGGACGCCATCAACGGCGAGTTCAAGGACTGCGACGCGGCGATCATCATCGGCGCGAGCGACGTGGTGAACCCCGCCGCCAACACTGCCGAGGGTACTCCGATCTACGGAATGCCCGTTCTGAACGCTGGTGAAGCCAAGCACGTCATCGTCTGCAACTATGACGACAAGCCCGGCTACGCCGGTGTGCCGAACCCCCTGTACACGCAGGAGAACACCATCATGTTGCTCGGTGACGCCAAGGACACCCTGAACAAGCTGCTGGCTGGGTTCTGATTCTCAAGAAACAACAACAAAGCCCTGTGCGCCGACGATTGGCGCACAGGGCGACTGTTTTTCTGCTGTTGTTTCTTGTGTTCTTTTTAAGGGTGATTACTTCTCTTCCGTACGCTTACCGGAGAAGGACTCCAATTCCTCTGAAAGGCTCTCGCATTCCTTCGGGTTGCACTTATCAAGGGAACATTTCTTGCTCTCTGTCTGCTTTCTCTCTTCGGGAAGTGAGCCGGTGATTGGGCATCTGCCATCCTCTCGGATGGAATGACGCAAATACATTTGTACCATTTCACTTGCCAAAAGGGATTTATAGACAATGATGATTCTCTGCTTCAGGATTTCCTCATATTCTTCTCTGGAAAGTCCATTGCAGGAAGCTTCATCGTAAAAATTCTCACCAAACGTGTTGACGGTTAAAACCGCTCGAACCAAGACGCGGGAGGGTTCGTCGTTTTTCACATCAATGACAACACCTGCTATTGACCCAGCCATGTGATCCATGTCTTCATTATACTCTTTATCTTTTGTGTCGGCGTGATACTGTCCGCTGATTTCATTCTTGTTGCAGCAGGAATACCCCTTCTGAATGACCGCCGCATAAAAGGAATCTTTACTCTTTAGCCATTCTTGAATGGAATGTGCGCTTGCCGAACGGTCCCCGGTTGATATAAGCTTCCACGGAAACTTCGATCTATCTCCCTCTGGACAGGTTTCATTGTACGGAAGGTATCCATTATATCCGTTCTCTTTTGGATAACACCACACAAGATTAATTGTGACATTATCATCATGAAAACGATCCTTATCCGTTTGAATGATTACATTTTTCAGATTTAGAAGAATCGTTCGCAAATGCTCATGGACATCATAAACCAGTACGTTTTTCCGATAGTTGATTGGATTCCAGTCGTGAATGTTCCCATATGTAAAACGGAGTGTGCTCCTTATTTTGGTCCCATTTGCGTCGCAAAGCGAGGCGAAGACAGCCTTATCAATTCTCTCAACAATAAGTGCTTTTTGATAATCGTGACTGAGAAGCTTTTTTCTGTTCAACAAATTTCGAAGCTTTTTCCAAGCAATCCATGTAAACGCAAAAAATGATACTCCAAACAGAGCGATCTTTACCCATTGTAGATTCTGAACTGTTTTAGACGTGGTTGAATTCTCTATTGCTTCAATCCACTCCTCAATTGCTCCAATAACGCTCCAAAAAACTGGAATAAGGGTTAAGAAGAAATCAAATAGATCGTTTTTTAACTGACTGTTCGCCCAAATTGCTCTTTTTGCTGCATTGCTTTTCATCTGCTTTGCTTTGGTTTTTTTCACTGTTTCTCTCTCCTCTCTGCTTTCTTGATTTGAAAGACACGGCTGTCTTGGGCTTTCACTTATGGACTGACTACTTCCCCTTTCAAATTGTACTCAATTCTTGAGTATTAGTCAATACTCCATTTCTGAGTGTTCTATGTTGTTACAACACACCGGAAGGAGGCATTGACTATGGATTACCGGGAAAGGCTGCGTCAACTCCGAGAAGACCGCGACTTGACCCAAGCAGAGATTGGCAAAACCATTCAGAAATCTCAGCAAGGCTACAACCATATTGAAACTGGGCGTGCTGAATTAAAAATTGAAGATTTAGTCTCGCTATGCCGATTTTACAATCTGTCTGCAGATTATGTAATTGGACTAACGAATCAACCATCACCTTTGAAATAACAGGAGAAAACCGAACCGAGGTCTTCGTAAAGAATCTTTCGTTGACCTCGGTTATCCTTTTTTCTTTTTTGTGAGAGAGTGACTGCTGCGAAAAAACACAGACGATGCGCTGGAACGTATCGAGACATGCGGACAAGCACTGCTTGTCCCTACACCACGATATCAATGCTACACCATAGACCAGGCCGCTCGCACAGGGTTTTGTTGTTTTTCTATTCGAGCATGGCCAGGAATTCTTCCTCGGTCAGCACGGGAATACCAAGTTCGTTGGCTTTGCGAAGCTTGGAGCCGGCGTTCTCCCCTGCGATGACGTAATTCGTTTTTTTCGAAACCGAGCCGCTGGCCTTGCCGCCGAAGCCCTCGATTCGTTCCGTCGCCTCCTCGCGGGTAAAGCGGGTCAGGGCGCCGGTCAGCACAAAGGTTTTTCCCGCAAAGCGGCGGTCAGTAATCTCCACGGTGGAGGCAAAGTTGACCCCCGCCTCACGCAGACGCTCAACCATGTGGCGCGCCTGTGGGCTTCGGAACCAAGAGACAATACTCTGCGCAGTGACAGCGCCGATGTCCGGCACCTCGGTCAGCCGCGCCTCGTCGGCCTCCATCAGCGCGTCGAGCGTGCCAAAGGTCTGCGCCAGCAGCTTGCCCGCTTTTTCTCCGACCTGCCGGATGCCGAGGGCATAGATCAGGCGGGAGAGATCGTTTCCTTTGCTGGCCTCGATAGCGGACAAAAGCTTCTTGGGCGCCTTGTCCCCGTTTTTCCAGAGCGAGGAAACCTGCTCAAGCGTCAGGAAATAGAGGTCTGCCGGAGACTGGACATGACCGGCCGCGATAAGCTGATCGACAATGGCGCTGCCGAGGCCGTCGATGTCCATTGCGTCACGCGAGACAAAGTGGGCAAGATTTCGGCGGAGCTGGGCCGGACATTCCGCGCCGGTACAGCGCAGGGCCGCCCCGTCCTCATCCCGCTCGACCGGTGCGCCGCAGACCGGACAGGTCGCGGGCAGGAAATAGGGCACAGCGTCCGCAGGCCGCTTTTCGGGCACGATCCCCAGAATCTCGGGGATGATCTCCCCTGCCTTGCGGATGCGGACGGTATCGCCCACGCGGATGTCCTTCTCGGTAATGAAATCCTGATTGTGCAGCGTCGCATTGGTCACGGTCGTACCCGCCAGACGGACAGGATCGACGACGGCCTTCGGCGTCAGCACGCCTGTGCGCCCGACCTGCACAACAATCTCGCGCAGAACCGTCTGCTTGATCTCGGGCGGATACTTATAGGCCGCCGCCCAGCGGGGGAATTTCGCAGTCGAGCCGAGCAGTTGCCGCCCCTCCAAATCATTCAGCTTGACCACGGCCCCGTCGATGTCATAGGACAGCGTATACCGGCTCTCGTCCACGGCGGCAATCTGCGCGTCGATCTGCGCCTGCTCAGTGCAGAGGACGCAGGGAATGACCTTGAATTTCAGGCTGCGCAGATAGTCCAGCGTCTCGGAATGGGTGGAAAAGCTGCGGCCCTCGCAGAGTTGGAGATTGAAGATCAGAATATCCAACTGCCGCCTGGCAGCAATCTTCGGATCGAGCTGGCGCAGAGAGCCGGCCGCCGCATTCCGGGGATTGGCAAACAGGGCCTCCCCTTCCGCCTCCCGCGCTTCATTCAGCTTCTCAAACACCGCCTTGGGCATGAACACCTCGCCCCGGACGATCAGGCGGTGCGGGGCATTTTCAAGCTTCATCGGAATGGAGCGGACGGTGCGCAGGTTTTCTGTCACATCCTCCCCGATCTGCCCGTCGCCCCGCGTTGCGCCGCGGACAAACACGCCGTCCACATATTCCAGCGCCACGGAGAGGCCGTCCACCTTCGGCTCCACAGTGAACTCCGGGGCGGCGATCGACTGGCGGACGCGGTCGGTAAACTCTGCCAGCTCCTCCAAAGAGAACACGTCCTGAAGGCTCTCCAGCGGAACGGGGTGCTCCACCTTCTCAAACTGGCTGAGCGCCTTGCCGCCCACGCGCTGGGTCGGAGAGTCCGGGGACAGCAGCTCTGGGTGCTCCGCTTCGAGAACCTCCAGCCGCCGCAGCAGACGGTCGTATTCGTAGTCCGGCATGGTCGGATCATCCAGAACATAATAACGGTAATTGGCCTCGTTGAGTGTTTGGGTTAGCTGCAAGACTTCCTCTTTCGGTTCCATGGTTTATTCTCCTGTTGTGCAAAATAGATTGGGTACGTCGCCCAGCAGGATCGTCTGGGCAATCGGAACGGTGCTGGTCACCTGCCGACTGAGCAGTCCTGCAGGCGTCAAAGCAGCAGATCAACCTCGACCCGAAGCGCCAGCCGATGCAGACTTTGGTTGATCCCGGTTTGCTCCAGCTCGCTTTCCAGCTCGGCATTGGTTGAGCGCAGGGAGACGACCCGGACAGGCAGGCTCCCGCCGCGTCCGGAAAGCAGGGCCGGAAGCAGCACATTTCCGATCGGTACATGGACGCTCTGCCGCACGCGATCCGGAAGCCGGTCGCCCAGCTCGCGCAGGATGACGGATTTCATCCGGTTGACCTCGCCCAAGTCGATTTGCGCGGCAGCCACGCTGCCGTCGGCAGTGCGCTCCAACCGCACAAGATCGTCATAGCGAAGCTGCCCCTGCTCCAGATAGGCGTCCACGGCGTCGTTGATCAGATTGGAAACCTCGTTTTCCAGCTCCATCGTCACCAGCTCGTGCACCGTCGGCAGCCAGCGAAAGCGGACATACAGCACAAGTGCAAGAAGCAGTGCCAGCACCAACAGCCACACACGCGGTCGGCGCAGGCGGGTGCGCAGGCGAACTCTGCGAAACGAAACACGCATCCTACCACCTCTGGAAATGGTATGCAGCGTGTGCGGGTTTTATGAACGGAAACAGAAACACACAGGAAAGCTTCCCTGTTTTCTGTGCGGAACCATCATCCTTCGTCGCTCATGAGCTGTCTGGCGGTCTTTCCCCCGGTAGTGACAAGCTTTCCGGTGGCGGAAAACAGCTCTCGTTGTTTTTCCCAAGGCAGGGCGCGAAAGGCAGCCATCATCAATTCGGCGTTTCGCATCTTTCTCGTGCCCATCGAATGGAAGGTCTCCGCTCCGGTGGCCTCGAAGACGGTGAACAGCGAGTCCACAAGGGAACGGAGTGTGGCGTCGTCCTGTCTTGCGACCCAGTTATCCACGGTTTTTTCCAGATACACTCCCGCGCGGGTCAGCTCGGCGGGAACGAAATCGACCGGCCCGCATTCCCAGCTAAAGCCGTCGTGCTGGACCAGACCCGAAGCGCTGCTTCGAACGACCCGGCGCTCGCAGTCGCACTCCAGCAGCAGGCCGATCACGGAGGTATCCGGGACGATGGAAACGCATTTCTCCTGAATTCGCTGATAGCCCTCTAAAACGCGAACCTCATCCCGGAAGCCCGGCCCGTCGTTCGACCAGACGCGAAGCAGACGCGCCTGAAGCTCCGGCGCACAGTGGGCGGCGGCATAAACCGCCAGATTGCCGCCCTTGGAATGCCCGCCCACGCGCAGGGGCAGGTCCGTCAGCGCGCCGATCCGGGTCAGATAGTCCGTGGCGCGAAGCTGGCCAAGGGTATTGCTGTGGTAAGAGAGGATCATATCCTCCTTCCAGCCGACCACAGTTCCGTCGGTGCCGCGAAAGGCCACATATGCCGTTCCATCCGGCAGCAGGAAGGTCACGGCGGCAAACTGCGCCGCCTCGTCCTTGTCGGTTCTGGCTTCGTAGGCGAAGAGGCGAACGCCCCGAAAGCGTTCTCCCTCGCACATCGCGTCCATCAGAAACGGGGCGCGGGCGGTATAGGAATAGTCTGTGCGGGCTTCGATCTCCGAGCGGTCGTGCAGGGCGTAAAACCGCGTCTGCACCTCGCAGAGCGGCATGGCCGCGCCGTCGTCCGGCACGATCCCGGCAAAGTCCGTGTAGGCCAGTTCGGAAAGGATCAGGTTGTCCACATGGTTGAACGGCGAGGCCGAGAGCGGCACGTCGGCACGCCAGTGGAGATAGTCAAAAAGATTCGGCATGGATGCACCTCAAAACAAGCAGCAGGTGACAGTCGTCACCTGCGCTTGATCGTAGAATGATTGTTTATGCGTAGAGCTTGCCAATCGCCCAGTTTGCGAGCCGCGAGGGAAGGAGCTTGAGCAGAACACAGATCGTCTTGTAGCTGAAGCCGATGGTATAGATCGGCTTTGGATGCTGCTTCAACGCAATTTTGGCAATATAGGCGCCCGCCTTGGCGGGGTCCATGCCGGTTTGCTCGTCGTGCTCCATCTTGGCGACGGACTTGGAGATGCGTCCGCCGTAGGCCTCGTCACCCGCCACGGATTTCTCTCTGGCAGCAGTGAAGCCGGTGCAAATGTCGCCGGGCTGAACGGCAGTGACGGTCACGCCGTAGGGACGAACCTCATTTGCAAGCGCGGCGGTCCAGGCATTGATCGCGGCCTTGGTCGCGGAATAATAGGCCTGGAACGGAATCGCAGCAGGGGCAGCCACGGAGCTGATGTTGACAATATGCCCGCTGCCGCGCTTGCGCATATAGGAAAGCACAGCCTTCGTCATGTTGACGGTTCCGAAGAAGTTGACCTCCATCTGCTTTTTGGCGTCTGTCAGCGCGGTAAATTCCACAGCGCCGGAGATTCCGAAGCCCGCGCAGTTCACCAGAAGATCCACGTCCCCCGCTTTGCGCAGAACCGCCTCCACCGCCTCGGCGCACTGGCGCTCGTCGGCAATATCGGCACAGAGATGGTGCAGGCCCTTTTCCGTAAAGGGGTGGCGGGAGAGCACAAAGACCGTCAAGCCCTGCTCGCGCAGTGCGCGGGCAGCCGCAAGGCCAATGCCGGAGGTTCCGCCGGTTACAATCGCAACAGAACTACGCATTGGGCGTCAACACCTTTGCAAGAATATCGGTGGCCTCGTCGATCAGGGCCTTGGTATGGGTTGCCATATAGCTTGTGCGCAGCAGGCACTCGCCCTCGGGGCAGGCAGGCGGGAGCACGGGATTCACATACACACCGGCCTCATATGCTGCGCGAGCCTTGATCAGGGTATTTTCAATGTCGTAGGTATAGATCGGGACGATGGGCGTCTCAGCCTCGATGATGCGCACGCCCTTCTTGTGGAAGCAGGCGCGGGCATAGGCAGAATTCTCCTGCAGCTTGGTCACGAGCTCGGGATGGGCTTCCAGATGGCGCAGCGCAGCCAGAGCAGTGGCGCAGCTTGCAGGCGTGATGGAGGCAGAGAAAATGAAGGGACGCGAGACGTGCTTCATATAGAAGCCGATCTCCTTGGAGGTTGCGCAGTAGCCGCCGAGGGAGGCAAGGGACTTGGAGAAGGTTCCCATATAGATGTCCACGTCGTCCTCAAGGCCGTAGTAGCTGGCGGTACCGCGTCCGCCCTCGCCGATGACGCCGAGACCGTGGGCGTCGTCCACCATGACGCCGGCGCCGTACTGCTTGGCGAGCTTTACAATCTCAGGCAGCTTGGCAATGTCGCCGCCCATGGAGAACACGCCGTCCGTGACGATCAGGCAGCCGCGATTCTCGGGAACCTTCTGAAGCTGGCGCTCCAGATCCTCCATATCCGCATGGCGATAGCGCAGCATCTTGCCGAAGCTGAGCCTGCATCCGTCGTAGATGGAGGCGTGGTTCTCGCGGTCGCAGATCACATAGTCATGCGGACCGACAATGGCACTGATAATGCCGAGGTTCGACT
>JAFYGM010000063.1 GCA_017543225.1 Oscillospiraceae bacterium | reverse complement strand
TAGCGGCGCACAGCATACGCCTCTACCGGGCGTCTGTACGTGCGTTCAATTCTCCTTTTGCAATTCAACGAATTGCAAAACACCTCCATTATCAACTGTCAACTGTCAACTATCAATTCGGACACGCCCTGAATTGTTACGATCCGTCCATTATTTCTAAAGAAAAACTTAAAAGCATCTTGACTTCCCGGCAGGTTTTTTGTATAGTATAGTTGAAAACGGATCACGTCGGGGATTCGCCGGAACGATCCTGCTGTGCTTTCCTTGCTGTTTGCAGGCCGTGTGCCTGTGATTTTCTTTTTATGGGGGTATGAACATGAACGAGCCTTCCGTCCTCCTCGATCAAAAGCGCGCGCCGATTTATGAGGCGCTCCAGACCTTCCGCCAGATGCGTGTGGTTCCCTTTGACGTGCCGGGCCACAAGCACGGGCGGGGCAATCCCGAAATGACCGCCTTCCTTGGCGAAAAATGCGTCACAATCGACGTCAACTCCATGAAGCCGCTCGACAATCTCTGCCACCCGGTCTCCGTCATCAAGGAGGCCGAGGAGCTGGCTGCCGACGCCTTCGGCGCGGCCCACGCCTTTTTGATGGTGGGCGGCACAACCAGCTCCGTCCAGACGATGGTGCTGACCACCTGCAAGCGGGGCGACAAGATCATCCTGCCCCGCAACGTCCACCGCTCCGTCATCAACGCGCTGGTGCTCTGCGGCGCGATCCCGGTCTACGTCAACCCCGAGGTGGACGACCGGCTGGGCATCTCCCTCGGTATGCGGCGCGACCAGGTCTTCAAGGCCATTCGTGAGAATCCCGACGCCGTGGCGGTGCTGGTGAACAACCCCACCTATTACGGCATCTGCTCCGATCTGAAGTCCATCGTCCGCATGGCGCACGACGCCGGGATGTTCTGTCTGGCGGACGAGGCCCACGGCACGCACTTCTATTTCGGCGCGGGTATGCCGACCTCCGCGATGGAGGCGGGGGCGGATATGGCAGCCGTGTCGATGCACAAATCCGGCGGCAGCCTGACCCAGTCCTCCTTCCTGCTCACCGGGCCGCGGATGAATCCCGGCCATGTGCGGCAGATCATCAACCTGACCCAGACGACCTCCGGCTCCTATCTGCTGATGTCCTCTCTGGACATCAGCCGCCGAATGCTGGCTCTGCGCGGGCGGGAAATCTTTGCCAAGGTCGCGACGATGGCGGACTATGCCCGCGAGGAGGTCAACGCCATTGGCGGTTACTATGCCTTCGGCAAGGAGCTGGTCAACGGCGATTCCATCTTCGACTTCGATCAGACCAAGCTCTCGATCCACACGCGGGACATTGGGCTTGCGGGCATTGAGGTCTATGACATTCTGCGCGACGAATACGACATTCAGATCGAATTCGGTGACATCGGCAACATTCTGGCCTACCTCTCCATCGGAGACCGGCTGCAGGAGCTGGAGCGGCTGGTGTCCGCGCTGGCGGAGA
Organism: Oscillospiraceae bacterium; assembly: GCA_017543225.1. Classification (GTDB taxonomy): domain Bacteria; phylum Bacillota; class Clostridia; order Oscillospirales; family Oscillospiraceae; genus JAFRPC01. Next base: position 487 of record JAFYGM010000063.1, on the reverse strand, counting down.
TTCGACGCCGCTATCAGCGTGACGGCTCCGGCCTGCTTGACACCGAGTATCTGGACCCCGAGGTCGTCGCCACCCCGCAGGAGGCCTTCTACGCGCCGAAGAAATCCCTGCCGCTGGATCAGACCGAGGGCCTTGTTTGCAGCGAGTTTGTCATGTGCTATCCTCCCGGCATTCCCATCCTCGCCCCCGGCGAGCGCATCACGCGGGACATTCTGGACTATATCCAGTTCGCCAAGGAAAAGGGCTGCTCCATGACCGGCCCCGAGGACCCGGACATTCTCCGCCTGAACGTCCTTGCGTGATTGGGAGCGGCGCACATGCAGGGACGGGCATTGCCCGTCCGTCGATGCGCACCCACGCATCGCTCATGTATGTAGGGACGAGCATCGCTCGTCCGCCGACGCGCGCCCACGCATCGTTCATGTATGTAGGGACGGGCATTGCCCGTCCGCCGACGCGCGCCAACGTATCGTTCATGTATGTAGGG
>JAFYGM010000062.1 GCA_017543225.1 Oscillospiraceae bacterium | reverse complement strand
TCCTTTCGGGGCCCCCATCGAAGCGTGCTTCGATGGGGAGAAGGAGGAAGGAGCCTGCGGATATGGAGCTTTCGCGGCTCTTACGGAAACCGCGGAAGCGGAATGCAGCAGGCTTCTTCCGACGTGGTGCGGGTGTTCTTACAGTATCTTTCCCAAAAAGCTTCAAAACCATAACATAGCATAGAAATCAGACGTTTTTTCGAAAAAGCCAAGCAGTATTTACTTCAAAAGGCGCTATCTTCGGATGGCGTCTTTTGCGTTATCTGCGAAAAATGAAAGGAGAACGCAATGCCGAACACGCATAAAACACAGGTTATCGCGGTCGCCAATCAGAAGGGCGGCGTTGGCAAGTCCACGTCTGTCTTCTGCCTCGGAGCCGGGCTTGCCCGGAAGGGCAAGAAGGTTCTGCTGGTGGACGTTGACCCGCAGGGCGACCTGACAAAAATGCTGGGCGTCAGAACGCCCCATGAGCTGCCCGTCACATTGAGCAGCCTGTTGACCGATGTTGTTTCTCAAGTCGATGATTCCTGTCCTCAGACGGATGCTGCAATCCTGCATCACGCCGAGGGCTTTGATTTTATCCCCGCAAATCGCACCCTGTCCGCTGTGGAGGTCAACCTGATTAACGTCATGAGCCGGGAGACCGTTCTGCAGCGGTTGCTGGATAGCGTGAAGAAAAACTACGATTTCGTCCTTCTGGACTGCCGCCCGTCGCTCGGTATGCTGGTAATCAACGCTCTGTCCGCTGCGGATCAGGTTCTGATCCCGGTACAGGCCGACTATCTGGCTGCCGAGGGCATGACCGAGCTGGTTGGCACGGTGCAGGCAATCAAGCGGCAGATCAATCCCAAACTCAAGGTCGGCGGCATTTTCCTGACAATGGCGAATGAAACGAATTTCCGCAAGGAGATTGTTTCTTCCGTCCGCGAAACCTACGGCTCGCAGCTCCCGGTGCTGAACGCCGTCATTCCAGCCACGGTGCGGCTGGCGGAGATCAGCTTAGCCGACGAGAGCATTTTCCTACACGATCCAAAGGGCAAAGCCGCCGCAGCCTATGAAAAATTAACAAAGGAGGTGCTTGCGAATGGACGGCAAAAAGTCCGTCAAACTGACCCCTCTCTCTGATCTTTCAGCCCTGTTTACAACACAAGCGGCTCGTGACGACGACCAGCGGGAGAAGGTCATGGATATCCCCCTGATGGAAATCCATGATTTCCCAGACCATCCGTTCCGTGTCATTCAGGACGACGCAATGCTGGAGATGGCAGAAAGCATTAAGCAGTTCGGCGTTCTGGTTCCGGCAATGGTTCGTCCCCGCGAAGACGGAGGCTATGAGCTGATTTCCGGTCACCGGCGCAAAATGGCGTCGATGCTTGCAGGGAAAACTTCCCTCCCCTGCATTGTCCGGGACCTGAGCGACGATGAAGCAATCATCGTCATGGTCGATTCCAATCTCCAGCGCGAGCAGCTCCTGCCCTCTGAGAAAGCAAAAGCCTACAAGATGAAGCTGGATGCCATGAAACGCCAGGGGAAAAGGACGGATTTGACTTCCCCGCCAGTGGCGGGGAAGTCACGTAAGGCAGAATCTGTTGATCTTATCGGCGCAAGTGCTGGTGAAAGCGGCGATCAGGTTCGCAGGTTCATTCGCCTAAATGAACTCATCGACCCCATCCTTTCTATGGTGGACGAGGGCAAGCTCGGGATGCGGACTGCCGTGGAGCTTTCATACCTCCCGGAAGAGGATCAGAAAACCCTTTATACCGCCATGGACAGCGAGCAAGCGCCGCCGTCCATGTCCCAAGCCCAGCGGCTCCGCAAGCTGAGCAAGGCCGGGGAGCTGAACGACGATACCGCGCTCTCCGTGATGATGGAGCAGAAAAAACCTCCGCTGGCGCAGTCTCCGAAAAAAGCAGTTCTGTCAGAAGGCGACATTACGATCCCGGCCTCCAAGCTGCGCACCTATTTCCCAAGCAGTTGGGATCAGGCTCGCATTGAAGCGATGATCTATACGCTGCTTGAAAGCTGGATGCATTCTCATGAGAAACACAGGACAGAGCAAGAAAAGAAAAGAGACCGCACCGGCCTGGATCGGTAGGTGCGGCATGAAATACACGTGTGTTCTCGCCAGATTGCAGAATGACGGTCAGATTTTAGAAGGAGCGCGAAAGCAGACCATTGTCCATTACGCTGGGCTGGAAGTAGACGGCCTCTATTATCTGCGTCCAGGCAAGCTCTATCGTGTAGTTGAGGCCGAAGGTGAGGAAGCTTCTCGTGAAGCAAGCATACAGCACGCTTCTCGTTCTCATCTTCGTCGCCCCGGTCCGGATCGGTAGGTGTTCAGAGTGCGTGCCAGAAATTCTTTCCGTTTGACGCTTTGCGGCAACTGCCAGCGGTTGTTTGAGGGGTCTGTATACAGTCTCGCGCGATTGGATGCACCCAAAAAATGTACCTGCGAGCACTGCAATAAAACAGCCACTTGTATTATCTGCCAGATCGACGAGCTGGAAGAGACGGCAGAGAAACCGGAACGCAGCGAGGCTCACACAGGCCGTGAGCTCGGTGCAAGATAGGAGGTGTATCTTGATGTGTAAAAGAAAGAGACGGGCTGTTTGGATTAGCCGTCTTTCACTGTTATTCCCGGTCGGAGCAGCTGCATGGTTTGTTTATACAACCATAACTCCTCATCCATCCCTTGAGATTGTGGATTCCTATCTCTTTGCCTTAGTTATGCTTCTTTGGCTTCTTTCATCTATGTTTGCCGGGGCGCTCATAAGATGGGAAAGTGATATTCCATACTACGCGAGTGCAGAGATTTCGTTTGTCGTAGGCAATATTGTTTCGTTCAAGGCGTGCGAGGGCTCCTCTGATCCTGATGATCCCTCTGATTCGTCCCGCAGTTACGAAGTCAACGTGAAGACAATTACTCCGCAGAAAGAAATCACTTTCAGTATTCCAGTAAATAAGAGCTTCTGTGCAAGTCACGCACTTGGCGAAACTGTTGTCTTTGCGCGTGAAGCGTTCTTGAACGACGATGGCAGCGTCGCAGAAGATTCTTACGGCAAAGCCGAGCGTGACGCAGAAAAATCGTTCGACTGTGAGATCACATATTTCGATCCGACTGCGCACGAATACTTTTTGCGCGCAAAAGACAACCATTCAGTTGCCTTTACACTAGCCTTGCCCACTGAGCTTAACCTGAACCCTTCGGATTATATAAGCGTTGCAATTGGGAAGTATCTTTGTTCCCCCTACACCTTAACCACGCTACAGATCAGTCAGTTTCCGCAGTTCATCTTTGATTCAGAAGGACACATTCTGCACACGCAGTTCCCGCAGCTTGTCAATAATTAGAAAACGGAAGAAGAGCAGAGAGACCGCCTTAAACTTTGCGAAATAGGAGGCCCACATGCAAGACCATTATCTGTACTTAGCCGCTGTCTGTCTGATCAGTGGACTTATCTACCTGATCGTTTTACTACTTTTCCTGTGCGGCTGAAAGAGCCGCAGGAGGCAAAAGCTATTACTAAGCTACAAACAACAAGAAGGGAGTAATCACATGAAATCAACTGATATTTTGTGCGTCAACCAGCACCCCACGCTGAAGCTCATGGACGAGATCAAAGCATTGTTCGCTTCGGGCGCTGACGATCTGAACAGCGAGAAAGATCTTCTCGCCCTTCTGGACGGGCTGGACTGGGACACGTTGCGCAACTACATCCTGAGGAAAGCAGAAACGCTCTACGAATACACCATGGACGGGCCGCTGCGCTATTACGGCGCAAAGCTTCTCTGTCCGATGGGCGAGTGTGAGAAATCTGCGTTGCTCTATCACTTCTCGCAGCCTGCTCAAACACGCATGGGCGTGACCTGCCAGCGTCTTTTGGAGCTTTGGATTTCGGAAGATATGGAGCTGTTCGTGACGAGTTGCTTCCGTGCCACCACCTGTTCACAGACTCCAACCTGCTCAGAGTACCGCGCGTTTCAGGCAGATGACTGGCTGAATACGGAGCTGGACATTGATTTCCGGGCCATGGCTCAATTACTGAAAGCATTCTGCGCAGCGTCCCGAAACACGGATGTTCCATTCTACGAGGTGAGCGCAAATGGATAATCGGAACAAGCTTACGGTGGTTCCCATCCAGATTGATGAAATTGTTCCGGTGAACGGAGGTTTCTACTTCCAGTCGAATCCTTGGTGCTTGCGCAGGACAGTCCCCGGGCTGTACCACATCGGTACCGACCGAAGGGGACTGTGGGGCATCTTCACAAACGGAACACAGGCTGCCAGAATCCACAAGGGAGAGCTGATTGAAGTTCTCGGGCGGGAAGCCGCCGATCTTGTGTTCAACAAAAGCATCTATCCCATGAAGTGCTTTGTCTTTACCCCCGCCAACGGAGCGCTGGCCGTCATCACGCGCGGCGAGCCGGGCTATCGACTTGTCAAGCGTCCGGTGGATCGCAATGCCGGCGTGGAGGCCGCAGATCTGTTAAACGAGGCGCTGGGCGTTTCCAAGGCGCACGTGGCCGCGATGACTGCCGGAGCCATCTTCGGCTGGGATCACCCTGACGCCGATCCGCGTTGCTACAACAAGGATGGAAGCAGGAAGGCGAGTGCCTGAGCAGAACGCCGAAAGGAGGCGTGAACCATGGGAAATCCATCGACATTCTTGACCGATTATTTCTATGGCGACGAGTCGGAGTCGTTCACTTACTTCCGCATCCCCCGCCTGCTGATCACCAGCCCCCGCTTTAAGGGACTGTCCACAGAGGCAAAGCTGCTCTACGGTATGATGCTTGACCGAATGGGATTAAGCCGAAAGAACGGCTGGTATGATCCTGACGGCAGAGTGTATATCTACTACACGGTCAAGGAAATCAGCGAGGATCTGTGCTGCGGACAAGAGAAGGCGGTGAAGCTGGCTGCCGAGCTTGACAGCGTGAAAGGGATCGGGCTGATTGACCGCAAGCGGCAAGGCCAAGGCAAACCGACGAAAATCTACGTCAAACGATTCACAACCAGCGAAGCGCCTGCCCGCCCGGAACCGGGGCAGACTTCGGAAATCCTGAATTCCAGAATTCCGAAAATCGGAAGTCAAGACTTCGGAAAAACAGAATTCAAGAGTTCTGATCATCCGACTTCAAGAATTCCGGTTTTCGGAAGTCCAGAAGTCGGAAAATCAGAATGTAGTTATACTGAGTATAGTAATCCTGATATCAGTCAAACTGAGTCAGTCAATCCTTCTATCGGAACGTCTACAGATACCTCTGCACGGGTGCGTGCGGGAGTCATTGACGGACAGACAGACGGACAGGCTGTGAGAGAGAGAATCAAAAAGCAGATCGACTATGAAATCCTTCCGTTCCGGCTGGACGGCTGGGCGCTTCGGCAAGCAGACGAGCTGCTGGAGCTGATGGTGGAGGTTGCGCTGATGCAAAGCACGACGATCCAAATCGGGCGCGCTGCGTACCCCATCGACTACGTGCAGGAGCGATTCGCAAGGATTGGCCTTGACCACATCGAGGCCGTCCTTCACGGCCTGAAGGAGAACGAGGGCCGCGTCATCAACATCAGAGCTTATCTGCTGGCCTCGCTGTTCAACAGCGTTGCGACGATGGACAACGCCACGGCGCTGTCCTGCACCGGCTGAAGGAGGGAAAATGCGTTTACGACGAAAAAAGCATCAACGAGAAAGGCAGAACGCCTTTGATCGAAATGCTCTGGTTCACTGTTTGAGTGATCGGCAGATTATCGGGCAGGAGGCCGTTGCGCTGAACGACAAAAGAAACCTAACGGCGCTCGCTGCCTTAGAGGACTTGCTTCTGAATGCGCGGGAGCAGCTTCCCTTCGCATCGGATGTAGAGAGCACAGATTATCGATACGTGTCCTTTCTTGTTCGTGCACGGCAGGCAGCGCTGGATTTTCACTACGAAACCGCTTGTGTGGCGTTGCTCTATGTGGTATCATTGGAAGAGATTCGAGAAAAAAGAGTCTTAATCAATCTGATTGCTACGTTGGAGGAAATCACATAATGCAGTTTTTTCAAGGAAAAGAGTCCGAGAGGGAGCGCTTTTGGCAAGCGTCTCTTCAACTCTCCCGCCTGATCTCAGAGGCTGGAACTCCCGTCAAACAGGCAGCCTTTTCCAGACTTGCAAAAGGACGGAATCCATGTTACACTGAACACGCAACATTACAAAACCAAAACAGGGAGGCAATTTTATGAAGCTCATCAAACGCACCATTCTTTTTCTGGTGATCGTCTCCGCGCTGGTGATTCTGCTGGCTGGCTGCGGTCGCAAGACGATTGTGGTCAACGACTACCTCACCATCCAGACAACCGGAACAAATCACATTGGTACGGCGCAGACCAGACTGGACTGGGAAAAGCTGGTCAGCGACAACTTGGACGTGTTCAACATGAAGAGCATGGAGGACGACGCGGAGCTTCTCGCCGTTATGCTGCATCTGGACAAGGGGCTGCGCGGCGAGCTGGACAAGACGTTCAACCTGAGCAACGGGGACGAGATCACCTACCATTGGGACGAATCCCGCATCGAAGCTCTGGAAGAGAAGTACGACGTGACGTTCAAGGTGGAAGACATGACGGTTACCGTCAGCGGCCTGAAGTAACACACAATCAAGCCAAACGAAAGCACGACCGCGAGGCCGTGCTTTTTGTTATCCGAGCCGCTTGGGACGCGGCTTGCGTTTTCATTGCTGGGTGTCCCCTTAAATTCTTCGAGCCGCACAGGCTGTGACACAGCGCTGTGATCTCCTTTCTACTCCCAAGAACCACCGGTGGCGGGATCGAAGAAGCCGGTGGTTCGACGCAAAAAGCCTGCATGACGAATTTGGCCCTTCATAAGGGACAGATTTTGCGTTACACTCGGCGCATCAAGAAAACGCCGAGGGGAAACGCGAAACATGAAGAAAAAACGATCCGCAAGCTTGCGCCGCGCCGTGAAGTGTGCTACAATGAGGCCAGAAAGGAGGAGTTCCCAATGAAATACGTTTTGAAATTCTTTCAGATCATCCTTTGGCTGGTACTGCTGCCTGTGCGTGGGCTGCTGTGTCTGATCTCTTACGCATTGGAATTCTTTGTGCAGCTCGGAGCGATTATCACAACGCTTGCGGCCAGCATCCTGACGCTTTTGGTCTTGCTGGCGCTGCTGACCGGTGAGTCGATTCCTAACCCATGGCTCACGATTGGCTCAATCGCTGTGGTTGCGGTGCTGCCCTACATTGCCGCATACGTTGCTGCAATGCCGATGGCCCTCGCGGAGCTCCTCGGGGAGCTGACCAGCCCGCTTAGCGGCTACTTTTCTTGATTTAGGAGGTCACACCATGAAACGAACCAACCTGATTTCCGCAGCGCTGGCGGCGCTGCTTCTGCTGGCCGGATGCCAGACGCAGACCGACGCCCCTGCAAGCGGACAGTCGGAAGGAACCACAGCGACAGCCGTGACAGTCACCACCACCGAGGCGGCAGCCACGGAAACAACCGCAGCTCTGACGGAGACAAACGACGGTGAAGCGGCTTCCGCGTCCGGGACGACCGAGGCAACGGAGATTGCGTCAACGGCCTCCACGGAGGCGTCCGAAGCCTCCACAGAGGCGGCGGAAACGAAGCCGACAGACCCCAAGACGCCAAAGCCGACCGAGCCGAAGGAAACAACGCCGAAGGAAACAACGCCGAAGGCTACGGAGCCGAAGCCGACACAGCCGAAGCCGACACAGCCCAAGCCGACGCAGCCCAAACCGACCGAGCCGAAACCGACCGAGCCCAAGCCGACGCAGCCCAAGCCGACCGAGCCAAAGCCGACAGAACCGAAGCCAACAGAGCCGAAGCCCACCGAGCCGAAGCCGACGCAGCCAAAGCCAACAGAGCCGAAGTGCAGCAAATGGGAGGATCACCCATGGAGTAACTGGATTCAAGTGAAGGCTCCAACCTCCTGCAAGGAAGAGGGTGCAGGAGAAGAACAGATTGTTTGCACAAAATGCGGCTATGTTGTGCAAACCAGTTATCCAACGTTGCCGCATCACTGGAGCAACTGGAAGCAGACGAAGGCTCCGACCTGCTCGGCAAAGGGCGCTGAGACCCACACCTGCACCGTCTGCGGAAAGACAGAAACCCGCGAGCTGGAGAAGTTGAAGCACAGCTACACCACCCAGACAGTGGCCCCGACTTGTACAGAAGGCGGATATACCGTCAAGACTTGTTCCCTCTGTGGTGCGAAGGAGACCGTCGATCAGACCGCCTCCCTCGGGCACGCTTGGGTGCATCACGATGAGGAAGGGCATTGGAGGTGGATTTATACCTGCTACTGCGGGGCTGTGTTTTATAGTGACGAGGAATGGGATGCTCATTCAGATTCCTTCTACGACACAGAGGACGAAGACGATCATGCCGGGTTTGAATGTCACCCTGACTGCTGGATCGTTGACACCCCCGCCTACGACGTCTGCTCCCGCTGCGGGGCCAGCAAGTGAATACCGGATCCAAGATGAAAGCACGACCTTCGGGCCGTGCTTTTTATTATGCAACAATTCTTAACTTGCAAAAGAATGTTTGCGTTTAATCGTTGAATGAGCGGGTCCTATTTTCCAAAAAAGCTTCCACGGTATGGGACTTATCATGCAAAAAAGCGTCCACGTTTGCATTCGCAACCTGAAGCTTTTCAGCCTCCTCGCGCGCCTTTTTGTACTCGGGATAAAGCGCCTTTTTCTTTTCCAGAAGCGCTGCGTATTCTGCCTTTAAGCTCTTGATTGTCGGCAGTTTTTGAAGCCCGGACGCATCAAAGAACGCCTTTGCCTCCTTGCACAAACGAATCGCTTCTTCATGCTCTGCACGGAACGCTTTCGAGTATCCGGCTTTCCGATACGCAGCGTAAGTATCCTTCGTTTTCACGTAGTTGACGATGTGCTTTTCGAGCAACGAAATCTCCTTCATGCGCTGTTCCGCTGCCTTGATTTCCTTCGACAGCCGGTCTCTATTCTCGGCGGCGAGCGCAGCTTTTTCAGCCAGAACTCTAAAATCCATAAGGTCATGCTGTTGCAAATACAAGACAGTTTTTGCGATTTGTTTCAGGTTGTGTTTCTTCGCCCAGTTTTCAAAACCGGGGCCTCTGCCTTCGGCCATCTTCGCTTGAATATTAATAAGTGGTTCAAATTCTTTTTCGCTCCTCTCACCGTTGTAGAAAGGATTTGTTGAGAGAACGTTAGCTTCATTCTCTTCGCTCTGTTTCGCGTTTTTCCTGTTTTTATGCCTGAAAAAGCCTTTCATCATTACCCTCCTTGGTTGCGTGAATCATATTGCGACATTTTTTTCTTAAGTCAATCTACTTTTCGTTTGCACGTTTTGTTTCAGCATGTGTTTTTTTACATCAGTTTGTGTCCACAGTAGCTATTGTAAGTCAAGGTCGAAAACAAGTCAATCTCTTTTTCGTTTGCACGGTCTGTTTCAGCCCGTGCTTTTTTCATACTCTTTTTGCGCTGCGGAGCAGCCGGATCGCCGCCCTTGGGCGGCCTGATTTCAGATTGCAGCCGCGAAAGCGGTGCAAAATACATTCTTCAGGAGGTAGAGAATTGGAAAAGCTGAACGAAAACCCGCAGGTCGAAGCGCTGCTCAATGCGCTGGAGCAGAACGGCCTGCACCAAGAGAAGGCCGAAGTACAGTCGCTGGTGCAGTACGTCGGCAGCATGGAGAAGACGCTTGCAGACATGCGCAGCACGCTCCAGTCGATGCGCGAGGAAGTGGCGAAAATCCACGACAGTACGCTCCGAGGCAAGTGCGAGAAGCTGGCGGAAAAGGCGGACTCCAGAATCAAGCAGAGCTTTGCCGCACTCAAGGAAACGAAAGACAACCTGCTCCAGTCTGCCGGAAACGCGCTGAAGGCGTTCCGCGAGAAGGGCAAGGACGCGCTTGCAGAGTCAATTCGCGCGATGAAGATCCCGGATATCCTGGACAAGCTCGCCTCGTTCTTTCAGCGGCAATCGAAGGACATGGCGCAGGAGGTCGTCAGTGTCAGAGCGCTCAACGCCGAGCTCCAGAGCACAAAGGGGGATTTGAAAAACATCGGGCGGGTGCTGGTCGGAAAAGCGCCGCAGGAGGTAGCGGCTCCGAATCCGGACAAGGGCATTCTTGCAATGTATGCCGGCACGATTGAGAAGGAGCAGAAGCGTTACGATTCGTTGGCGCAGAAGGCAATGAACGCTGCAGACAAGCTCCGCAACGCCCGCGTGAAGTCCCTGATGGCGAATCTGAATCGCTGCAAGGAGGAAGTAAAACGGAGTGCTCCGTCGGCTCCGCCCTTGACGCATTCGCGCGGTCACAAACCGATGGAGAAGTAATTCAATCGCTTGCAGCCGCGAAAGCGGTGCAAAATAAAAACATGGAGGTATTTCATCTATGCAACACATCAAACGAATGGCATCCGGAATGGCATCCGTCGTGTTGATCCTCGCGCTGCTGATCAGCGTCCTGCCGCTGGACAGCATCGTATGGGCAACCTCGACGGAGGCCCACGAACCGGTGACCGAAGCGGCAGCGGAAACGCCCGCAGAGGCCGCCACGACCGAGGCTCCCACGGAGCCCGAACCCGCGCCGGAACCGACCGGCACGGAAACAACCGCAGTCACAGCGGAACCCGCGCCGGAACCGGCGACCGAGGAAAGCCCCGAAGTCGCAGCGGAGGCGGCGACCGAGGAAAGCCCCGAAGTCGCGTCGGAACCGGCGACCGAGGAAGCCGAAGCGTCCAAGGCAGCCGAGCCGTCCAGAGACCCCGCGACCGGCTACGGCAGACCAACCGGCACGATTGAGGAGCTGGAAGCCGTTCCGGTTCCGGATGAAATTCTGGCTAACAGCTATGTTCTCCTAATCCCGGTCATTCTCTACGGCACGACCACTTTCAGCGTATCATTTAAGTATCCGAATGATCCGAATCAAACCACCTATACAACGAATCTTTCCGGTTTTCGCTATCACTACCTGAATGGGCAGATGGCCTACTGCTTGGAACCTCAGGCAAGCACAACCACAAATGCAGTATATTCTCAGATCGCCGGAGGCGCCGATCTGAACGTATGGGATCGGTTCCTCTCCGACAGTCAGCGAAACGCGATTGCGCTTGCGCTGGCCTATGGCGCTCCCAACGGGCTGAACAGCGCCACCACGCTGACGCTTCACGGGTATGAAGCTGCTACACAGGTTATTATCTGGGAACTGATTGTCGGCTACCGCAATACCGTCGCGCCGTTCAACTGCACCAACAGCCGCTTGTATGAATTTGTGCTGAGCCTGTGTAACCCAAACGAAAACACCGGCACACTCCGCGCGGCTTATATCAGCGGCTACAACTCCATCATTTCCAGCATGCAGAGTCACGGCGTCATTCCGAGCTTCGCTTCCACGAAGCAGGCCCTGGCTCCGGAGTATGAAATGGCCTATGACGCGGCAAGCGGCTTATACAAGATCGTTCTGACCGACAGCAACAACGCGATCAACAATGATTTTCCGTATGCCAACGGCAACGGTCTGACCTTCACGAAATCTGGAAATCGCCTCACCGTTACCGCGACGGCGGAGGCTCTGCGGAACCAGCCCGTTCTGGTGAGTGCCACCGGCAGCGACCCGGACACGGATAATGTCTCTCCTGTGATCTGGGGCGCGACCAACAGCAACCACCACGAAGGGCAGATCCTCTCACAGATGGCAAAGCCGGACAAGGTCAAGGCGTTCTTCCGACTGAAGCGGCCGCAGGACGCCACCGTATCCCTCAAGAAGACCACCGAGGGCAGTGCGGACGTACTGAAATGTATCGAGAACAACCCGCTGTACACGCTCAGCGGTGCAGTTTATGAGATTCATAAAGACTCGCCCACCGGAGAGATAACCGAGACGCTGACGACAAACGCCAGCGGCGAGGCGTTTGGCTCACGCAAGTACAACGTCGGGACGGTCTTGTACGCCGTTGAAAAAACTGCCCCTAAAGGTTATCTGCTTGATTCTACGCCAGTGAAGCTGACCGTTGCAGCCAGCGGAAATGTGTTCCACGTGAAGGATAAGCCGACCTTTGATCCCGCGGCTCTGCAAATCAAAAAGACCGGCCAGGACGGAACCAAAATCGCCGGTGCGGTATTCAAGGCCGAATTCTACGCCTCCACATGGGCGGACGAGGATCATCTGCTCCGCACATGGTATCTGAAATCCGATTCAGACGGCTACGTTGTGTTTAAGGACGCTTCCCTGACCACCTACGATGGCAAAGCGTCAGACCCTCTTTTCAAGCCCAATGGGGCCAACAATCGAGCTTCCTTCCCCCTCGGCTGTGTGGTCGTGACGGAAGTCAAGACTGCACCCGGCTATGTTCTGCCGACATCCGGCGATTCGGTCTGCATCTTCGTCAGGCAGGGCGGGGGAATAACCTCGGTCAACGGTGCGGCAGCCGGCGCATACTGGGGCAACGAAAAAGCGAATCCCTTGGACAGCGCACACCCGAAGGGCATTTACCGAATCGAGAACGATTCGGACAAGAAGACGTTGACTGCAACGAACGAGCCGTCCACAGTGTCCGTTTCGCTGAAAAAGACTACCGCTGGAAACGCCGATGTGTTGGCCTGCATTCAGGACAATCCGATGTACACACTCAAGGGTGCAGTTTATGAGATTCATAAAGACTCGCCCACCGGAGAGATAACTGAGACGCTGACGACAAACGCCAGCGGCGAGGCGTTTGGCTCACGCAAGTACAACGTCGGGACGGTCTTGTACGCCGTTGAAAAAACTGCCCCTAAAGGTTATCTACTTGATTCTACGCCAGTGAAGCTGACCGTCGCAGTCGGCGGAAATGTGTTCAACGTGAAGGACACGCCGACTTTTTCCTCTTCGAACTTGAAGATCGTGAAAAAGAGCGTAGACGGGAAGCCGATTGCCGGCGCTGTCTTCAGAGTGCAGTATTATGCCGAGAATTACAGGGATGATTCCAAGCTTATGAGAACTTGGTATCTGAAGTCGGACGCAAATGGCGACGTCTGCTTTGATAATGCGCATCTTGCCAGCGGCTACACGTCCGACCCGTTTTATAAACCTGGTGGAGAGATCAGCCTGCCTCTCGGTTTCTGTTATGTCCTCGAGGTGGCAACTGCTCCCGGCTATGTCCTGCTATCGAGCGGCAGATCAGTAAACCTCTTTATTACACAAGGAGGTAAAAAGCCGAACGAAGCAGTACGCGGAGCAGCAGCCGGCGCATACTGGGGTGACGCCAGTGCGAATCCGCTGACCACGACTAATCCGAAGGGCATCTATAAGGTCGAAAATGACGCGGATAAAAAGACGTTGACTGCTACAAACACGCCTCTGTACGGCAAGCCGTTCGACGTGAAGAAGATCGATCCCAACGGTGCTTCCCTCAAGGACGCGATCTTCAAGGTCGTGTACTATGCCGACAGCTGGTGCAACCCCGAGAAGCTGGAGAAGACGTGGTACTTTGCTACCGACAAAAACGGATACTTCACGCTGGAAGCGAAGTATCTTGCCAGCGGCTATGAATCATCCTCTTTGTATGCGACAGACAAGATTCCCCTCGGTCTCATGGTTGTCTCGGAGGAAGTTGCCCCGACTGGCTTCCAGAAGGCCCTGTTCAACGGTGTATGGCGCATCCGGCAGAAAGAGGCAGGTTCGCCTGATGTGGAAAGCTACTGGGCCGAAAGCAACGGATATACGCCGACTGACAACTACGGCAGCAACGTCTACATTTTGGAGGAAGAGCCGGATACGCTCTACGTCAAAAACAAGCCTATCCCCGGAACCGGCGCAATGTTCAAGACCGTGGATGCTGGCGCGCCTGAGGGATATACTCCGGAACTTCCCTCCCCGGAGGGCTACTGCTTTAACCTGTTCCGGCCCGAGGACTCGATTGCCAAGAAAAAGACGTGGTACGGCAAGTCCGACGCGGACGGCAAGGTTTATCTGACCGATGAAGCGCATTCTACCATCGCGCCGGGGGATCGCGACTATACCTTCACCGGCCTCTACGACGGAACCTACGCGCTCCGTGAGTTGATTGCCTCCGCTGGTATCACCGATAATCTTTGGCCTTCGCAAATAGAGATCACGACCAGCGGCGGAACCACGGCAGCCTGTCACTACGTCATTCCCGACGCTGCAAACGGGCTGATCCTTGCAAATAAGGACGGCGACTGTGTTGTTTCCAATTTGAAGCTCACAGGGCTAAACGGCGGCGGCTCTCTGACGATCAAAATCAAGAACAAATTTACACCCCCTCCTCCCCCCGCAAAGGGCAGTCTGAAGCTCATCAAGTACGAAAAAGGAACGCAGAAGCCGCTTAAGGATGCCGGGTTCCGGCTTTTCGATTATGAAGAGAATCAGATTGCGGAGAAATTCACGGACGCAAACGGCGAGATTCTTTTTGAAGACCTGGATGCAGAAGTGGCATACTTCTATCAGGAGTTTCAGGCCCCTGAAGGCTATGAACTGGATGATACAATGTACAGCTTCTCCCTGACCGAGGAAAACCTGAACATCGTAAAAATTGCCGAGAATACCCCCGAGAAGAGCAGCCTTAAGATCGTCAAGCAGTCCGACGACGGCAACGTGGCGAATATCACGTTTACAATCAAGGACGGCGACACCGTAATCTACACCGGAAAAACCAACCGTTCCGGTGTTTTGAACGTCAAGAACAAGCTGACCATTGGCAAGACCTACACCGTGGTCGAAACTGTCCCGGAAAACTACGTGTCCGACAATCGCACACAGACCTTCGTTGCCCAAAGCGGGACGAATGTTCTCACCTTTGTCAACCACCCCATTGTCAAGCTCAAGGTGATCAAGCAGTCCGACGACGGAAACGTGGCAAACATCCAGTTCACCGTGAAGGATGGAGATGAAGTCATCTGGCAGGGCGTCACCGAAGATAACGGCGAACTGCTGATCGAAGACCTCCTGACGCTCGGCAAGACCTACACCGTAATCGAGACGGTGCCTGAAAACTACGTTTCGGGAAAGCGTGTGCAGGAGTTCACCGCGAAGATTGGCCTGAACGTGCTGACCTTCGTGAATCACCCGGTCGTAAAACTGAAGGTCGTGAAGCAGTCTGACGATGGAAACGTGGCAAACATCGCGTTCACTGTGAAGGATGGAGATGAGGTCATCTGGGAGGGCGTCACCGAAGATAACGGCGAGCTGCTGATCGAAGACCTTCTGACGCTCGGCAAGACCTACACCGTGATCGAGACCGTCCCGAAAAACTACGGGTCCGAAAAGCGGGAGCAGACCTTCGTTGCAAAACTTGGCACCACGACACTGAC
>JAFYGM010000061.1 GCA_017543225.1 Oscillospiraceae bacterium | reverse complement strand
CGTCCCTACATCCGGTTCGTCACGCGGTCGGCGTGGGTGCGTTTCGGCGGGCGTGCGACGACGCACCGAAACTGTCAACTGTCAATTATCAACGATCAGGATGTTCGCTACTCCCCTATGGGATCGGCTGAACTGTTACCGCCGACTCAACCCTGCTTCTTTGCCTCGGTCAAAAGCTCGCGCCACTGGCGGGACTCCTCCGCCATAATGGCCTCGCACTGACGCTGAAGCGCCTCATGGCGCACCGCAGGATCGTCGCTGCCCAGCTCCTCGACAAAGGCGGAAAGCTTATCCCGCTCCTCGGAAAACTCATTGATGGAGGAAGCCAGAAACAGCTCCACCTGCCTGATCTCCGCCATAGCGCGCACACTCCTTTCGTCCGGACGCCGTCCTCATCGCCCGCCGGGGCGCTTATTGCCCCTTCCCGTTCCAGTTGCCTGTGGCGGCAGCGGTCAGATAGGCGTTGATGAAGCCGTCAATGTTGCCGTCCATCACCGCATTGATGTTGGTGTTTTCAAAGCCCGTGCGGGCGTCCTTCGCCAGCGTGTAGGGCATAAAGACGTAGTTGCGAATCTGGGAACCCCATTCAATTTTCTGCTGCACGCCCTTGATGTCGGAAATCTTGTCGTAGTGCTCGCGCTCCTTGATCTCAACGAGCTTGGATTTCAGCATCCGCAGGCAGGTTTCCTTGTTCTGGAACTGGCTGCGCTCCTGCTGGCAGGCCACCACAATGCCCGTGGGCTTGTGGATCAGCCGAACGGCGGAGGAGGTCTTGTTGATGTGCTGGCCGCCTGCGCCGGAGGAACGGTAGACCTGCATTTCGATGTCCTCGGGCCGAATCTCCACGTCCACGTCGTCGGTAATCTCGGGGATGACCTCGACTGCGGAGAAGGAGGTGTGCCGCCGCGCCTGCGCGTCAAAGGGAGAGATGCGCACCAGCCGATGCACGCCGTGCTCGGATTTCAGGAAGCCGTAGGCGTTCGGCCCCTCCACCAAGATATCGGCGGATTTCAGCCCGGCCTCTTCGCCCTCGATATAGTCGAGAATCTTGTAGGTAAAGCCGTGGCGCTCGGCCCAGCGCGTGTACATCCGGTAGAGCATCTGGCACCAGTCCTGCGCCTCGGTGCCGCCTGCGCCGGCGTGGAAGCTCATCAGCGCGTTGTTGCTGTCATAGTCGCCGGTCAGAAGGGTTTCCAGCCGGGCATCCTCCATCTCGGCCTCCAGCTCCGCGAAGCCCGTTTGCAGCTCCTCGAGCATGGATTCGTCGTTTTCCTCCAGCGCCATTTCGCAGATCGTGTACAGGTCCTCCCAGCGGGCGGTCATCTTGGCAAAGCTCGCGCACTTGGCCTCCAACTGCTTCGTCTTGACCATGATCTTCTGGGATTTCTCGGGGTCGTCCCAGAAGCCGGGGGCCTCCGCCATTGCGTGCAGCCGCTCCAGCTCTTCTGTCGCGCCGTCGATGTTCAGCGAGGCCCGCAGATCCGTCAGCTTGGGCGAAAGATCATTCAATTTGACCTTATAATCTTCAAACTCGATCATAATATCGTCTCCGTGTATAAAATTTCCAAATTATTATACCGGATGCAAACCGGTTTGTAAAGAGTTTTCTTCCACGCATATCGCAAAAGGCGTTGTCTCAAAACAGCGAAAACCGCTGAATTGAGGCAACGCCTCTTTATACATGGGACGCGGGATGCAGACAATTTCACGAAAGGACAAAAAAGAGCGCCTGAAGCGGAGGACGTGAAAATCGTCCCCTGGCTTGG
>JAFYGM010000060.1 GCA_017543225.1 Oscillospiraceae bacterium | reverse complement strand
CGGGGAATGCGCCGACGTAGGGGGCGGCGTCCCCGACGCCCCGCATCAACGTATCGAAACGCCCTACCGGGCCGTCGAGGACGCCGGCCCCTACGGGGAATGCGCCGACCCTACGGGGAACGCGCCGACGTAGGGGGCGGCGTCCCCGACGCCCCGTGCCGACGTATCGAAACGCCCTACCGGGCCGTCGAGGACGCCGGCCCCTACGGGGAATGCGTCGGCCCTGCGGGAATGCGCCGACCCTACAGGGAATGCGCCAACCCCTGTGTGGATGAAAAAAGTTTTGCGCATAAAACTATCCGTTCTGCGCATCCTAATCGCAGACAGAGAGACCCCGAGACGGGAAGCACAACCTACGCGCCGGAAACGGCGCGTCTTTTTATCCCCGATTTTTTTGTCCCAGATTCATTTTATCCCCGAGCCGTGCCAATCTGATTATCAACTGTCAACTGTCAATTCTGAACCCTCCTCCCGCGTCCAGTGTCGCCGTCTGGGGCGCTGCAGGCGCAGGCGGGCGAAGAAGTCGGACAGCAGGGCGGCGCATTCGTCCTCCAGAACGCCGCCAACCATGTCCGGGCGGTGGTTAAAGGGCAGGGAGAACAGATTGACCACGGAGCCGCAGCAGCCGTTTTTCGCGTCCGCCGCCCCGTAGATCACGCGGGGAATCCGCGCATTGATGATCGCACCGGCGCACATCGGGCAGGGTTCGAGCGTCACATACAGGGTACACTCCCAGAGCCGCCAGCCGCCGAGCGTCCGGCAGGCCGCGTCAATGGCCTCGAGCTCCGCGTGGGCGAGGGCGTTTTTCCCCGTTTCGCGGCGGTTGCGCCCCGTGCCGACGACGCGTTCGCCCAGCGCGACCACGCAGCCGACGGGCACCTCGCCCTCCTCGGCAGCCTGCCGCGCCAGCGAAAGGGCCAGCCGCATCATATCCCGATCCTCCATCTTCCCACCTCCGTGTATATCCTATCCGAAGTGGAAGCAGTTTACAAGAGAAAAAATGGGAATTCATGAAAAATTTGCAGAAAAGGGCTTGCCAACCAATCAAAATTGTACTATAATGAGATGAATTTTCAAAAGCGCCGGATCCGTTTTGCGCGTCTGGGACGGAATCCGGCGGACGCATCTTATCTGACGAAGGAAGTGCAATATGTCTACACCGAAAAAGACCCAGAGCGCTGCCCTGGAAGCCATGGCAGCGCCGATCAGCGCCCTGATTGCAAAGGGCAAAAAGGAAGGCATGATTCAGTCCAGCGAGCTGCAAAACGAGCTGTCCAAGCTTCCCTGCACTGTGGATCAGATCGAGCAGGTCTATGAGCTGATTGAGTCTCTTGGCATTCAAATTGCCGGCTCCGAGCTGGAGCTGGACGACGACGGCCCGCTGGATCTCCCTGGGCTGGATGCGGAAGAGGAAATGATCGACCCGGTCGAGCTGGCTGCGGAATATAATCTGGACGATCCGGTTCGGATGTACTTAAAGGAAATCGGTCAGGTTCCGCTTCTGACCCCGGATGAGGAGACAGAGCTGGCGCAGCGGGTTTCCGAGGGCGACAAGGAGGCCAAGAAAAAGCTGACCGAGGCCAATTTGCGTCTGGTCGTCTCCATCGCCAAGAAGTATTCCGGTCGCGGTCTGCACATTCTTGATTTGATTCAGGAGGGCAACACCGGCCTGATCCGCGCCGTAGACAAGTTCGACCATACGAAGGGCAATAAATTCTCCACCTATGCAACCTGGTGGATTCGGCAGGCCATCACCCGCGCCATTGCGGATCAGGCCCGGACGATCCGCGTCCCGGTACACATGGTAGAGGTCATCAATAAGGCTACCCGCTGCAACCGCAAGCTGGTGCAGGAATTGGGCCGCGAGCCGACGCTCGAGGAGATTGCCGACGAGCTGGGACTGCCGATTGAGAAGATCGTCGAGGCCAACCGCACCGCAGCCGACACGCTCTCGCTGGATACCCCGGTCGGCGACGAGGAAGATACCACGATCGGCTCCTTCGTCGAGGACGACAACACGCCCGGCCCCGCCGAGTCCACATCCAACACGATGCTGGCAGAGGCACTGGCGGAAATTCTCGGCACCCTGACCAAACGCGAGGCCGACGTGCTGAAAATGCGCTTCGGCATGTACGACGGGCGCAACCACACCCTTGAGGAGGTCGGTCAGATCTTCGGCGTCACCCGCGAACGCATCCGCCAGATCGAAAACAAAGCCATCCGCAAGCTCCGCCACCCCAGCCGCGCCAAGAAAATCAAGGACTTCTATTGCTGAGTTTTTTATTAAGAGCGTTGCCGTAACTTGCGGCAGCGCTCTTTTTTCCAGCCTCGGTATTGAAAAGGTTTCCTGACTTGTCGCCCAAACATGTCCTTGCTCACATATGGACTACAGAAAACGGGAAGAATTCCAACTTGCAACCAACTTGCAACCAACTTGCAAGTTGGTTGCAAGTTGGTTGCAAGTTGGTTGCAAGAAATAGATAAAGATCAGGTGATCATATCTCAAGCGATCCAGCAAACCAACGAGCCGCACTTGTCTTTCCAATGCAATAAACACGATTTTCCTCGCGAAGTTCTCGTAGAAGAACCTGAATTTGTCCCCTGTTTTGCCCAGGAAGCACCTGCTGCAATTCTCGAAAAGGAGTCCCGGCTTGTCCATTATTTCGAATGTGTTTCAACAGCAACTCTTTGTTCGTTTCACGATCCAGACCAACGATTCGAGTGTGAACACCAGTCTTTCCGGCAGCATTATATAGACTACGAGCCAGAACGTATTTGCTGCGTCCAACATGCTCAACAACTCCAAGATCAAGAAGATGCTTTAGCCGTTGGCGCATAATGGGATTCAAAGGTTTTTCATAGTAGAGGGAATTGATCGTTAGAAAATCTATGGTCCAAAGGTTTTCTAAACGGTCATTACCAATCTTGTTAATGAGAGAAAGAATTCTCTTGTCAAGTACGAGCCCGTTCAAAGTCAAACTGACAAAGTTGTCATCTGTACCGGTAAAGTCAGGAAGCTCCTTGGCTTCTTTTATACACGTCTCGTAAATGATATTCATGCCTTGCCCGGATCGCTCGACAAGTCCGCATAGTGCTAAAATCTCTGCAATCCGCCGGTTTCTTGGAACCTGTCGATCCAGAATATTATCCAGCGATATTCCATGCGGAAAACCTCCAGGACTTTCAATCAAAAGCTTGTCAGGGTACTGGCGAATAAAGACGCTGCCGGCCAATTGATAATTCCTATGGCTGATGGCGTTCAGTATTGCTTCTCTGACAACGCTCTCATTAAATGTTGGAATGTCAAAGATAAAAAAGCCTTCTTGATAATGCTGAGTGTCGTTACGCAGATTGACTAATTCCCATAAACGATCATAACAGGCAAAAAAGCCAACACGGAACTCTTCTCGCTGATTGGCTGGCCCGGATGCGCCAGAAGATCTGTACTCAAATACAATTTCAGACTGCGGAAGGTACTTCTCAAGGGCTTCCTTCTTTCCAAATAAAATAAGCGCTGCGTAAGTGATTCCGTCATCTGCAATTGCACCACAATCATGTAATAACTGCTCAGTAGACTTACTTGATAAACGTGTATTTCCGCTCTTTTTTATCCATCGTGCCCGGAATAATTCAATTGAGGAATCGTCCAGATCATTGATTGTTGCAGAGGGGCATATGCTACAGGAAAAATCAAAACCAACCTCTTCATAGATTTTTCGACGGATTTCTTCCGGCATCGGGATCAATCTATCTCCCTCATACCACCAGGCAACGCCATCAACCTGCACAGGCAATCCAAGCGGACGACTGGCGACAGAAAAAACCAACACGCGCTTCTCATCCTGCTCGTAGAGCTGAAAATCCACCATGACTTTTAGCTGGTCAATCAAGCCTTTACGCGTTCTTTCCGGCTGTTCAAATGCAGTGCTTCCGACTACTTTCCTGGGGCGCTTATCCGATATGCCAAAGACCAAAGAGCCTCCACCACAGTTCGCTAATGCGCAGCAGCAACGGGCAGCTTCCCCAGAATCGAAATGCCGTTTGGCTTCTTTGAACTGAAATTGCTCGCCCTCCTTGGCATTCAGCAAATCTTCTAATGTCATTGGGGTGTTAAGCATAAATACCCTCCCATCGATAATCTTTCTAATAATATACCATAGGGAAATGAATTAGTCCAGAGAATAATCGGTCTTGGAACGAACCCTCGGGAAAAGCAGTTTTCTGAAAGATCAGTTTTGCACAGTTGCCTGAAATCGACAGAGACAAGCGTGTCAAATAGGCATACAAAAAGGAACTGCTCACGGCAGTTCCTTTTTGTATGCGGTTTTATTCGTTCTCCTCCCGGCTGACGGTCTCGATGGAGATGACCTTGCTGCCGGGTTCGAGGCGCATGACGCGGACGCCCTGCGCGGCGCGGCCGTAGACGTTGATATCGGAGATCTGCATGCGGATGATGACGCCGTTATTCTCGATCACCATCAGATCCTCGTCCTCGGAGACCACCTGCACGCCTGCGACCTTGCCGGTCTTGTCGGTCAGGCCATAGGCCGCCATGCCCTTTCCGCCGCGGCTCTGGGGTTGGGTGCGCGCGCCGGTCTCGTCGGGCTTCAGGAAGGCGGACAGCTCGGTGCGTTTGCCGAAGCCGTTCTCGGTCACAGAGAGCAGGGTCTTGCCCGCCTCGTAGATGCCCGCGCCGACCAGATAATCCCCGTCCGCCAGAGAGATGCCGCGCACGCCGTAAGCCGCGCGGCCCATGCAGCGCACGTCCGCCTCATGGAAGCAGATCCCCATGCCGTCGCGGGAGGCCAGCAGAATCTTTTTGTCGCCGTCGGTGCGCATGACTGCAATCAGGCTGTCGTCCTCGTCAAGGGTAATCGCCTTAATGCCGGCCTTGCGCGCCGTGTTCAGCTCGGAGAGCTGGATGCGCTTGACCGTGCCGTTGCGGGTGACCATCATCAGATACTCGTCCTCGGAGAATTCGCGCAGGGTCACGCCGGCGGTAACGGATTCTCCGGCCTCGAGCGGCAGGACGTTAATCATCGCGGTGCCGCGGGCTGTGCGCCCGGCCTCGGGAATCTGATAGCCCTTCTTGCGGTGGCATTTGCCGAGATTCGTAAAGAAGAGGATGCTGTCATGGGTGGAGGCAGCGAAGATGTCCTTCACGAAGTCCTCCTCCTTGAGATTGGCGGCATGGATCCCGCGTCCGCCGCGCCGCTGGGCGCGGTACTCGGTGACGGGCATACGCTTGACGTAGCCCTGCTCGGAGACGGTGAACACGCAGTCCTCCTCCTCGATCAGATCCTCCACGTCCAGCTCGTCCTCGACCTCCTGAATCTCGGTCAGGCGGTCGTCGCCGTACTTGTCCCGAATTTGCAGCAGCTCGTCGCGCAGAATGCCCTTGACCAGATTGAGGTCGGCCAGCACCGCCTTGTAATAGGCGATTTTCTGCTCGAGCTCCTTGTATTCGGCCTCTAACTTCTCACGCTCCAGCCCCTGCAAAGCCTTGAGCCGCATATCGAGGATGGTCTGGGCCTGAAGCTCGGACAGGCCGAAGCGGGCCATCAGGCGTTCCTTCGCGTCGTCGTAGGCCGAACGGATGATACGGATCACCTCGTCGATGTTGTCCTGCGCAATCAGCAAGCCCTCTAAGATGTGGGCGCGCTCCTCGGCCTTTTTCAGATCGTATTGGGTGCGGCGGATGATGACCTGCTCCTGAAAGGTCAGGTACTCGTCCAGCACGCTGCGCAGGTTCAGGCAGCGGGGCTGGCTCTGATCGTCCACCAGGGCCAGCATATTGACCGAGAAGGAGGATTGCAGGGCGGTTTGGGCAAAGAGGCGGTTGAGCACGACCTGCGGATTGGCGTCCTTCTTCAGCTCGATCACGATGCGCATGCCGTTGCGGTCGGACTCGTCGCGCAGGTCGGAGATGCCCTCAAGCCGCTTGTCCTTGACCTGCTCGCCAATGCTCTCAACCAGACGCTTCTTGTTGACCTGATAGGGCAGCTCGGTGACGATGATGCGGATGCGGTTCTGCCCGTGCTCCTCGAACTCGGTTCGGCCCCGTACCAGAATGCGGCCCCGGCCCGTGGCATAGGCGGCGCGGATGCCGGAGCGCCCCATGATAATCCCTCTGGTTGGGAAATCAGGCCCCTTGATGTACTGCATCAGGTCGGCCAGATCCGCCTCGGGGTTGTCCAGCACCTCGATGCAGGCGTCAATGACCTCGCGCAGATTGTGCGGCGGGATGTTCGTCGCCATGCCGACGGCAATGCCGCTCGAGCCGTTGACCAGCAGATTGGGGAAGCGGGAGGGCAGAACCTTCGGTTCCTTTCGGGTCTCGTCGAAGTTCGGAACCCAGTCGATCACCTGCTTGTCGATGTCCCGGAGCATTTCATTGGAGAGGCGGGACATGCGCGCCTCGGTGTAACGGTAGGCGGCAGGGGGGTCGCCGTCGATGGAGCCGAAGTTGCCATGCCCCTCGACAAGCCGGTAGCGCATGGAGAAATCCTGCGCCAGACGCACCATAGCGTCGTACACAGAGACGTCGCCGTGCGGATGGTAACGACCGATCACGTCACCGACGCAGGTGGCAGACTTGCGGAAGGGCTTGTCGGAGGTCAGACCGTCCTCATAGAGGGCGTAGAGAATGCGCCGATGCACCGGCTTCAAGCCGTCTCGCACGTCCGGCAGCGCACGGTCCACAATGACGGACATGGAGTATTCCATGAAGGAGGTCTCCATCTCACGCACCAGATCGTTCGTAATGATCGCCTGATTGGGAAATAAAATATCTTCCGGTTTGTAATCTCGATTTTTAGCCATGTTTGATCTTCCTTATTGTCGTAGGGGGCGGCGTCCCCGACGCCCCGTTGCCATTGTACCGAACCGATCCCCCGGCCCCTGCGGGGAATGCACTCGCCCCTGTGGGGAATGTGCCGACGTAGGGGG
>JAFYGM010000059.1 GCA_017543225.1 Oscillospiraceae bacterium | reverse complement strand
TGTTTAGTAGGGTTTTGCTTGGTACCTTAATTCTACCACATTTCAGAAGGTAATTCTTCACTTTTTTTCACTTTTTCGCCCCTTTTTCCCAGTTTTTCCGCCTGTGGATATCTTCTCGTTTTCCTGCCATTCCAAACTGCGGAAACTCAAGGAACAATCTCCTTGACGGGATGCGTTTCCTGTGGTATGGTAATACTACGTGTACCTTCAATTCAAGAAAGGAATTACAGGAACCATGAAAATTGCGGTCACTTATGAAAACGGAGAAGTGTTCCAGCACTTCGGACACACAGAAACCTTCCAGATTTACGAAGTCGAGGACGGCAAGGTTTGCGGTAAGCAGCTTCTCGCCTCCAACGGCAGCGGGCACGGCGCACTGGCAACGCTGCTCGCCGAGCAGGGGATCGACGTTCTGATCTGCGGCGGGATCGGCGGCGGCGCACAGGCTGCGCTGGCCGAGCAGGGTATTGAGCTCTGCGCCGGCGCTTCCGGCGATGCGGACAAGGCGGTTGCGGCCTTTCTGCACGGGGAGCTGGTCAACACCGGCGCCAACTGCGACCATCACCACGGCGAAGGTCATTCCTGCCACGACCACGACGAGGGCTATTCCTGCCACGACCACGACGAGGGCCATTCCTGCCACGGACAGGAAGGCGGCTGCGGCGGCTGTCATTCCAAGTCCAAGGGCAAAAACACCGGCAAAAAGGTTCGCACACACTATCGCGGCACCTTCAACGACGGCACGCAGTTTGACTCCTCCTATGACCGCGGCGAGCCGCTGGAATTTGTCTGCGGTGCCGGCATGATGATCCCCGGCTATGACGCAGCCGTGGCGGAGATGGAGGTCGGGCAAACCGTTCAAGTGCATCTGACGCCGGATCAAGCCTACGGCGAAGCAGACCCCGAGGCCATCTTTACGCTGGAGCTTGCGCAGCTTCCCGGCGCGGAGGCCCTTGCCGTCGGAGAGCGGGCGTATCTGCGCGATCCCTTCGGTCAGCCCGTTCCGGTCAAGGTCGTCGCAAAGGACGAAACGACGATCACCTTTGATGCCAACCACGAAATGGCAGGAAAGGAACTGAACTTCACCATTGAGCTGGTGGAGGTTCTGGATTAAGCCCCGGACAACGGAGGAAGCACGATGAAAAAGCTGCTGCTGTTTGTTCTTTCCGCCCTTCTGCTGGTCGCCTGCACCGCCTGCCTCTATGACGGCCCGCCGAAGGAGGACACCCCCGATCCTCCCGCACTCGACGGCGTGTTCGTCTGCGGCGACAGCACCCTGACCTTCAACGGCGACGGCAAAACCGTCACGATGAAGCTCGACGACGCCTTTGCCGCCCGCACCGGCCTGCCCGCAGGAGAAACGACGTGTCAGTACGTCTTTCTCCTTTCCAACGGCGGTTCGTACCGTTACGACAAGGCGGAAACGCTGGAGTTCTATTTCGACGAAACGGGTCACCGCTTCCGCAACGCCCTCGGCACGACGGGGGAAACCGTCGTCGCCTTCTATCCGAAGGATGACGCTGACACCTTTGTTCAATTTGAAAAAAGCTGAATTCGCACCGGCCCGGAAGCAAAACCGCTTCCGGGCCGGTGTGTCGGTTTTCCGCATATTTCATCAAAAACGTATCCGCTTTTGAATAATTATGAGAAATTTAACTTGAATCAGTTGGAAAAAAAAGGTATAATACGCTCGGAGAGTTTCTTCTGAATTGGCTCCGAATGGGAGACGGAAGACCTTTCACACTGGATGCAGGAGGAGAACTTATGCAAAAAAGCAAGATTATTTCCCTCGTTTTAACCTGCGTATTGCTCATTGCCATGCTTCCCGCGATTCCCTTTGCTGCGCAGGCGGCCCAGATTCCGGACGAAGCGGTTCTGTTTCAGGGACACCGTTACATGCGATATGAGCTTGCAATGACATGGAATGACGCCAGGGACTACTGCGAGCAGCTTGGCGGACACCTCGCCACCATCACCTCGGAGGAGGAGCAGAACACCGTCGGCGCACTGGTCTGCCTCGGTGAGAAGAACGCCTACTGGCTGGGCGCGAATCGTCTGAGCGGCGCATGGGAATGGATCACCGGCGAGCCGATGGCCTACACCCACTGGCACGTCGGACAGCCGGACGGCTCCGGCGACTACATGGACATGTTTTCCGCGCAGACGCCCGACTGGGACAGCAGCTTCTGGGACGACACCGGGGCGGCCGGGGATACGACCGGCGGCTTCACGTCGGAGGTCATCGGCTTTGTCTGCGAATGGGAGGAAGCGGAGCCCGCGCTGTCGGACGAGATCATCCACCTGATTTTCTCCGATATGGCATACGCCAGAATTCCCGCCTCCTTCAAGGGCAGCGGAAAAACCGTCTCCGAGTGGCTGCAGGAGAAAACCTATCTGGACATTCCCGAGAACGAGCCGGGATACGGTGAAGAAGAAATGACACAGCCCATCTTCGAGCAGTCCGCCATGAACCGAATTCAGGTCTATCAGATGCTCGGGGACTGGATCATTGCCGACGTAATCGACGCAGAGGCCGGCTATGCCGCAAACGTCTTCCGTAAGGGGGACGACGTGATCATTGCCTATCGCGGCTCCGAGGGCGGCCCGGCTTCGATGTTTACCACCGACGCGGATTGGCGCGTCGATATGCGCTTTGCCCTGCTCAACCAGCTCGACGGCAGACAGTTCAACGCCGCGCTGGAGACCTATCGGGCCTATGAACACACCGGGCACGTCACGCTGACCGGTCACTCTCTGGGCGGGGCGCTGGTCACCTACGTCTCCACGCTAACCGGGGCAAAGGGCTATTCCTTCGACGGTGCGGCAGGCCATGTGATCGACCTCACCTATCTGTTTGAGCCCCTTTCCATCGACTTCCACTCCAAGGATCAGATGTCCTTTGTGAACATCACCGACCCTCCGAGTGTCAGGACCTTCGGCGCGGATCTGATTCAGCACACCAACGAGAGCCTGATGCCGGGCATCTGCTACGCGACCAATCCACAGGCAATCCCGTATTATTCCGTCCTGTTCTGGACGCACCAGCAGTTCTCCAACACCCGGCCCAGCGCGGACGGCTCCCGGCTGGTATTCATGCCGGTTACAGAGCGTCATCAGCCGGTCAAAAACTGGTATGCCTCCGTCGATTATTCCTTCCTCGGCATTGCCACGGGCGGCATCTGCGGGGCGCTGACGGGCCTTCTGACCGGCGGCCTTCCCGGTGCAATCGGCGCCGGCGGGGCAGGCGGCCTGATTGCGGGGGCCATCGGCAGGCTGATTAAGGTCGGAAACGTGCATCTTGGCACGGAAGGAAGCGACGTGATCACTGCCCTCACCGGAATCAGCGGCGTGTTGGATCTGACTGCCGCTGTGACAGAAAACGTGATCTACGGCGGCGACGGAACCGATTCTCTGGTCGGCTCGGCCTCCGGGGACGTGCTGATTCCCGGCGGCTTGGACGGGGATCAGCTCGCAGGCGGCTTGGGCAGCGACGTGTATCTGCTGGACGCAGGGCATTCGGGCACGGTCTATCTCTCCGACAACAGCGGCAACGACGTGATCCGACTGCGCGGCGCCGGTTCTCTGACGGCTGCGGACATTACGCCCATCGGCTACAATGCCGCCTCCAGGAGCTACGGCTTCTCGCTGGGCGGCGGGCGCACCGTCTTCCTTCGCAAGACCGTCTTCCGCCATCGCTTCCAGCTTCTGGCAGAGGACGGAACGCCGATTTGCCGTCTGGACTCCCGAGGCGGAATGGACACCCGCGCCCCGAAGCAGGCGAAAGTCGAGCCTGTCTGTAAGGAGATCACCGTGGAGGGCTTCTGCCAGATGGACATCTTTGCTCCGAACGGAACCCTGCTCGACACGTTTTCCACGCAGAAGCCCGGTCTGTTCTCCAGAGAATACGGAACCGTCTTTGTCTATCAGGGCGACGGAAAGCCAGCCTTGACTGCATCCCTGTACGACGGATACACCATGAAGGCCCGGGGAAAAACCGCTGTGGACGCCGTCATTGTCAGCACCGGAAAGGATCATTCCATCCGCGAGGTCAGCTACGCGAAGCAGGTGAATCTGCGCTCTGCGGACGCAGCGATCACGCCTGAAGCGTTTCAGGTTCAGCAGCGCGGCAAGACGGTGGCTGCGGAAAAGACCGCGCTTACCGTTGCAGTCTCCATCAGCAATAGGGCGCAAACTCTCGCGCCGAAAGCCTCCGCCGTGCTCCGTGCACAGGCCTTGTTCGCGGACAAGACCGCCACGGATCGGGTCTATTGGATCAGCAGCAACCCCGAGATTGCGGTTTGCGAGGCAGGAGACAACGGAACCTGCAAGGTAACCGCGATCGGCGTCGGAGAAGCGGAGCTCTACGCCGTTGCGGAGGACAGCGGGTATTATGCGGTCTGCAAGGTCACGGTCAAAGAAGGGGATGCGAAGCCTCTGCCCTTCAAAGACGTGCCGGAAAGCAAATACGGCTGTGAAGCTGAGCACTGAGCCTGCTTCCATGATTCTCGCGTGACGAGCGGCACGGACGCGCCCCGCTTCAGTCCGAACGCCGCCTGTATTCAGGGCGAAACCGTCGCCTTCCTGTACAACGCATGGGAAGCATAACGTGAAAAAACAATGAAATGTCTGCCGTGCAGAAATCTTTCACGGTTTCGGGAACTTTTTCCTTTTGCCGCCGTCGTAAGGGCAGTTGAAGCTTCACCTTAGACTTTTCAATCAGGAAGGATGATCCCACAATGAAACTGAAAACGATTCTCTGCACAGGGTTGGCCGTGCTTCTGGTCTTCTCCTGTCTCGTCGGCTGTCAGAGCACGGCGACCCCCAACGGGTCCGACGAGCAGCCGACCGCGCCCGCCTCCTCCGACCCGACGCCGACCGAGCCGAAGACGCCTGCCGTCCCCCTTGCGGCGATTACGAACGCCAAGGCGCTGGGCTTCTCCGCCTTTGACAATCAGCTTGTCGAATTCCTGAAGCAGGCTGGTCGCGCCGATGAGAACTTCACCGTCTCTCCCCTGTCCTTCAAGGCGGCGCTGGCAATGGCGGTGCTCGGCGCGGAGGGCGAGACGCAGACCCAGCTTCTCAACGCGCTCGACTATCAGAACGTCGATCAGCTCCGGGCGTGGTACGCCACGGTTCTGGAGGGTGTGGACGACTTCGATGCGTTCTTTGACAACCTGGACGTGTCCGAGTTTTCCGGCTCCTCCAGAGAGGAGCGAACCGCCGCCTACCGCGTGGTCAATTCGGTCTGGTCGAACAAGGATCTCCCCGGCGACTTCCGCCCGGCCTTTCTGGACGACATACGCAAGACCTGCCATGCAGAAGCCGGCTCCGCCCCTGCCGCCGAGCTTGCCGACGCTGTGAACGCATGGGTCAAGGAGCAGACCAACGGCCTGATCCCCGCCATCCTGAAGGACGCCTCCAACTACTCCGCCGTTCTGGTCAACGCCCTCTATCTGAAATCCGGTTGGGCAAGCGCCTTCCATGAGCTTGGAGACCGGCCCTTTACGACCGCCTCCGGGCAGATTGTGCAAAAGCCCTTTATGAACCAGTGCGCCGATCTGGACTACTACAAGGACGAGCAGACCCAGTTGGTACGCGTTCCCCTGCAGGGCGGCGTGTCGATGATCTTCGTTCTGGGCGACGATACCGGCCTGGCGGACAAGCTGAGCAAGGCGGAAAACAAGCTGGTGGACGTCACGGTTCCGATGTTCGATGTCGAAACCACGCTGGATCACAAGGAGCTGGTGGACTATCTGAAGCTCGTCGGCTGCGAGAAGATGTTCTCAACCGATGCAGAATTCGCCCCCATGTACGAAAGACCCCTCTATGTGGACGACATTGTCCAGAAGGCAAAGGTCCACATCGACGAGGAAGGTCTGGAGGCCGCGGCGGTGACCGCGATTGTGATGACGGAAGGCTGCATCGAGCCGGAGCCGGAAACACCCGAAATCTTCTGCGCCGACCATCCGTTCAGCTTCTACATTGTGAAAGACGGCGCAGCCCCCGAGCTGCTCTTCTGGGGGCAGATCGTGAACTGATTCAAAGCTCCCATAGAACCCTTTCCCCTGTCAAGGCCGATTGCCCGAAGCTTGGGCAATCGGCCTTTTGGTGCGCAAGGCACTCGCAGAGCGACAACGATCCGATGGTACACACCGTTCTCCGCCTGCGGCGGAGCGGAAGGCTCGTCCCGCTGCGCGGGCATGAGCCTTCCCTACGGATTGGCTGAACGGTTACCCCGAGTGTAACAGTTCAGCCGATCCCATAGGGGAGTAGCGAACATCCTGATCGTTGATAATTGACAGTTGACAGTTGACAGTTTCGGTGCGTCGTCGCACGCCCGCCGAAACGCACCCACGCCGACCGCGTGACGAACCGAATGTAGGGACGAGCATCGCTCGTCCGCGGCTGCGTTTCAGCAATCCGGCACGTTGGATTTGCCTGCGGCCCACGATGGAAACGTCCTGCGACCTTCCTGCGTGGAGGAGAACGCGACGTTAGATTTGCCTGCAGCAAATTGCATTCGTTCCGAATGCCGGACGAGCAATGCTCGTCCCTACG
>JAFYGM010000058.1 GCA_017543225.1 Oscillospiraceae bacterium | reverse complement strand
GGGGAACGCGACGTTAGATTTGCCTCCGGCAAATTGCATTCGTTCCGAGTGCCGGACGAGCAATGCTCGTCCCTACGCAGCGTCACGGGAAGAATGTAGGGACGAGCATCGCTCGTCCGCGTTTGCGGAGCAAACAATCGCCCGGCAGGGCGATCTCCCTGCGTTGCGGCGGTACGGGACGTGGGATTTGCCTGCGGCCCACGATGGAAACGTCCTGCGACCTTCCTGCGTGGAGGAGAACGCGACGTTAGATTTGCCTGCGGCAAATTGCATTCGTTCCGAATGCCGGACGAGCAATGCTCGTCCCTACTGATTCCTGATTTCCTGTTCCCTGTTCCCTGCGACGAACCGCTCCAGCCGCGCCAGCGCGTCCTCGACGGTGCTGCGCGGGCAGGCGAGGTTCATGCGGAAGAAGCCCTCGCCGGAGGCGCCGTAGACGGTTCCGGGCGTGACCCAGAGGCCGGTTTCGGCCCGCAGGCGGTCGGTGAAGTCCCTGACGTTGTTCGTAATCGCGGACACGTCCACCCAGAGCAGGTAGGTCGCCTCGCTGACCGAGACCCGGACGCCCGGAAGCCTCTGTGCGGCGAAGTCGCTCACCAGCCGCTTATTCTCCCAGAGGTAGGCCCGCGCCTGATCAAGCCAGTTGCCGCCCTCGCGGAAGGCCGCGATTGCGGCGGGCGCGGCAAAGGTGTTCGGCTCCGCAACCTCGTCGGTGTTCAGCGCCCGCCACGCCTTGTGGCGGAGCACCGGGTTCGCCGCGTAGACGGCGGAGCTGTGCATGCCCGCCAGATTGAAGGTCTTGGTCGGTGCAATGCAGGTGACGGAGATTTGGCGGCAGGTCTCGTCCACGGAGGCGAAGGGAACGTAGCCCACGCCGGGGGCGGTCAGGTCGCAGTGAATCTCATCGGAGATCACCGTGACGTGATGCTGCCTGCAAAGCGCGCCGACGCGGGCCAGCTCTTCCCGGTTCCAGATGCGCCCCACCGGATTGTGAGGGTTGCAGAGGATCATCAGCGAGGTCTGCGGATCGGCAAGCTTTTGCTCCAGATCTGCAAAGTCCATTGACCAGTTCTCCCCGTCATAGCGCAGAGGGCTTTCCTGCACCCGTGCGCCGTTGTTGACAATGGAGTTGAAAAAGATGTTGTACACCGGGGTCTGAATCAGGACGTTTTCGTTGGGGGTCGTGAGCTTGCGCACCAGCGAGGAGATCGAGGCGACGACACCGGTGGAGAAGATCAGGTTTTCGCGCTCCATGACCAGCCCGTGACGTTCCTGCCACCAGCCGATGTAGGCGTCGTACCAGTCCGCGCCCATGTCGTCATAGCCGAAGATGCCGTGGTCGAGCCGTTTTTGCAGAGCAGCGCGAATCTCGGGCGCGGCTTCAAAGTCCATGTCCGCGATCCACATCGGCAGCTCGTTTTCCCGGCAGTCCCACTTGTAGCAGAGGCTTCCCCGACGGCTGGGCGGGTTGTCAAAGTTGTACTGCATCATCTTCTCCATTCGGGATGCTCAAAGGTTTCGTCAATCGCGGCGCACCGGATGACGGTCTTGCCGGGGTCGATGAAGTCCTTCTCCAGCACCAGCTCCCCAATGGCGGGAGCGCTGATCGTGCCGGAGGTGGGGTTCAGCACGCTGTCGATCTTGGAGGTGATCTCCGCCTCCACCGAGGAATACTCAAAGGCCAGCGCCGTATGGATCAGCTTGCAGTTGACCATTTTCAGGTTTTCAATGTAGCACATGCCCTGCAAACTCTCAATCGTGCAGTTCACCAGCGTCAGGTTCTTCGCGTTCCAGCCCAGATACTCGCCGGAGATGAAGGAGTCGTAGACCGTGACGTTCTCGGTGTTCCAGAAGGCGTCCTTCGTCAGCAGACGGGAGTTGCGGATCACCATGTTCTTCACTCCGTCAAAGGAGTAGTTGCCGTCCAGCGTCAGACCGTCGATCTCCAGATTCTCGCTGTTCATGCAGAAATAAGGCGCGCCTGCGGCGCTGACGTTCTTCATCCTGACGTTCTTGCAGGACCAGACGGTTTCGGTGGGGTTTGTGAAGACCACGTCCTCCAGCGTCAGGCCGTTGCAGCGGCGGAAGTTCTTGGGGGCCTGAATCACGGCGTTTTTGACCCGGATGTTATCGGTGTACCAGACGCCGGCGCGGGCCATTTCAAACCAGGTGCAGCCCTCCACGTCTACGTTCCGGCAGTACCACAGGGGATACTTCCAGCGGAAGAGGTTCCCGCGCAGCTCCAGATCCCGGCATTCCTTGAGCGGGGATTCCCCCGCGTCAAACACGGAATCCACGACGCGCAGATCATGCTCGCCAAACAGGGCGCGTTCGCCCGAAAAATAACCTTGCCTGAGTTCCTTCATGGGTAGTTCCTCCTTGTCGATGTTGTTGTGAAAATACGCCTGCGCCTGCTGCCGGTTGCGAAAGATTTCCTCGCGCAGCGCCTCGAGGGAGGGAAATCTCTTCTCGTCGCGCAGGCGGCAGTAAAAGTCCACGGTCAGCTCCCTGCCGTAGAGGTCGCCCTCGAAGCCGGAAAGCCAGGTCTCCACCGTGCGCCGGTGGCCCTCCACCGTGGGCCGTGTCCCGATATTGCACACGCCGATGAACGTCCGGGCGTCGCCCTCCTCCGTGCAGCGGCGGACAGTGTGCGCCGTGTCCTCCGTCCCGGAAACGGTGGCCCGCACTGCGTACACGCCGTCCTTCGGCAGCAGCAGCTCCGGCGGCGGCAGCAGATTCGCAGTCGGGAAGCCCAGCGTATGTCCCAGACGGCGACCGTGCTGCACGGTTCCGGAAAGGGTGTGCGGGTGTCCGTAGAAGCGTATGGCCGCCTCGGTCTGCCCGGCTTCCAGCAGCGTCTTGAGATAGGTGGAGGAGACGGTCACGCCGTCCAGCATCCGCGGGGGGATGATGTCACAGTCCAGCCCGTGCGCGGCGCACCAGCGCCGGAGCACCTCTGCCGTGCCCTGCCCCTGCCAGCCGAAGCGGTAGTCCCAGCCGCAGACCAGATGCGCCGCCCCGTAATCACGAACCAGTGTTTCGAGAAAGACCTCCCAGCTCTGGCGCTTGAAGGCCTCGGTGAAGGGCAGTACCAGCACCTCGTCGATGCCGTAGAGGGAGCGAATCAGTCGCACCCGATCCGGAACGGCGGTCAGAAGCTTCCCGTCCTTGCCGGGGCTGCGGTCAAAGGTCAGGGCGCAGGCGCGTCGGCCCGTGGCCTTCGCCGCCGCAGCCGTCCGCTTCAGCAGGTCGCCGTGCCCCAAATGCACGCCGTCAAAAAAACCGAGGGCGATCACAGAAGCAGAACACGGAACGAGCCGCTGCGCATTTCTGTCCAGCGGAGCGTTCCCTGCGGTTTTTTCCCTCTGCATTTCAATCACCCTTTGTCATCGTATCACATCTTGTCCGCTTTTTCAATGCGTTTTTGGAAAAAAGGGTTGCTTTTTTACGGTATATCCGATATACTCATCGTTGCGGCGTTGGACTGCCGCAATACAGACAGAGAAACACAGGAGTTATCATTATGGAGATCAAAGCAGTCGTTCTCGCCGCCGGCAAAGGCACCCGCATGATGTCTGAGACCAACCATCTGCCCAAGGTTCTGCGGCAAGCCTGCGGCAAGCCCCTTCTGCATTACGTTTTGAAGGCTCTGGACTTCATCCCTGCCCAGAACACCGTTCTGGTCGGCGGTTACATGCGCGAGCTTGTGTTCGAGGCCTTCCCCAACTATCCCCATGCGGTGCAGGACCCGCAGCTCGGCACCGGTCATGCGGTCATGTGCGCGAAAGAGCATTTGAAGGATTTCGACGGCACTGTGCTGGTCTGCTACGGCGACATGCCCCTGCTGAAAAAGGAAGTCTATCAGAAGCTTCTGGCTGCCCACGCCGAAAATGACGCGGCCTGCACCATGCTGTCCGGCACCTGCGAGGAATACCTGCCCTATGGCCGCGTCCTGCGCGATGAGCACGGCGACTTCCTCCGCATCGTGGAGGATCGCGACTGCACGCCGGAGCAGAAGGCCATCCGGGAGCTGAACGTCGGCATCTATGCCTTTGACTGCAAGGCCCTGCTCGCCAGTCTGGACGAGATCAAGGACAACAACGCCCAGCACGAGTACTACCTGACCGATGTTCCCGCGATCCTGCGCGCCCACGGTCAGCGCGTCGCCGTGCACAAGGAGATGCTGAACGAGCAAATCATCGGCGTCAACACCCCCGAGCAGCTCGCCATGACGGAGAAATACCTGCGCGGATAAGCCCGAACGCGCCCCGTGAATGCTTCAAAATTTTTTTCAAAAAAGAAAAAATAATGCTTGCATTTTCTATCGAACTGTGCTATGATACTGGAGCGCTGTGAAGCGCGGTATGCGCCGGTAGCTCAGTTGGATAGAGTGACTGGCTACGAACCAGTAGGTCGGGGGTTCGAGTCCCTTCCGGCGTACCAATCAAGAAACCTCTTTTGTCTGTCTGGGCGGAAGAGGTTTCTTGTTGCATCTGCGAGATGTGCATGATAAAAAAATAATCACTTCGGATGAGGAGAAATGACGAATGGTACATTTGGAAGAATTAAATAAATATAATGTTTGGGACGTTATTGAACTTACTGTTAAGAAAGAGCAGGAAAGCTTTATTGCAGGTAACGAATGGAGTCTCGTCCATGCCTATGTGGGAAACAAAACCGAAGGCGCGGTATACCCTTTTGGAATATTTGACGACGATAAAGCTGTTGGTTTTTTAATGATCGCTTATGACTACGGCGAAGTATGCAATGATCCCGACGCCCCGGAAATATCCGATAACAACTATTTCATTTGGCGATTGATGATAGATGGAGAAGAGCAAGGAAAAGGATACGGAAGAAAAGCGGTAGAACTTGCCTTGGAATTTGTTAAGACATTCCCGCACGGCAAAGCGGATTACTGCTGGCTTTGCTATGACAAGAACAACGAGGTCGCCAGGAAACTATATCTTTCCATGGGATTTCGGGAAATCGGTGAACAGGATGATGATATCAACGCGGTGATTAAACTATAGAGAACACTGATGTACTTTTAGGCGTTCTTTCTATGGTTTAGTGTATTTTACGCGCTCTTACACATGAAAGAAACCTCTTTTGTCTGTCTGGGCAAAAGAGGTTTCTTGTGTTTAAGAAAGATGCATGGTATCATCATCTCGATATCTGGATTTATCCGATTTTCCCGCTTAAACCTCAGTATTTATCAGCTAAATACCGCAGATCATACTCAAATTATGCTTCCTTTCCCTTGTTTTTTTCCTTATGAGGTCAAACAAGGGAAAGTTTTTTTTCACCGACCACCTTGTCGAGCAGTCGGGCTGATGTGCGCTTTGCTTCTCTTGAAGCGTGAGCGTAAATGTTGATTATGACAAAGAAATTGATACAATTTAACCTTGAACCCTTTTGAAACCCCTTGCACACAAAAAAGCGCCCGGACCTAAGCCCAATGTCATTAAGATAGTGACATTGGGTATTTTGAGGGACTTCACGGGACTTTTGGGGTGCAAATGCCGGACTTTTCGTTTGGGTCGTGATACGACACCTCGGCAAAAAAGACGCAAAAAGCAGCCATTTTTCACCTTGAAAGGGTGAAAAAAATGATTTCCGACCACTTTTTGATCGGAAATCCTTGGAGGTGACGACCAGATTTGAACTGGTGAATGACGGTTTTGCAGACCGTTGCCTTACCACTTGGCTACGTCACCATATGAAATAAGGAACTGGCAACCAGTCCCTTATTTGTTTGGAGCGGGTGACGAGGCTCGAACTCGCTACCTCCACCTTGGCAAGGTGGCGCTCTACCGGATGAGCTACACCCGCGAATGGTGCCTCAGGCCAGAGTTGAACTGGCGACACGCGGATTTTCAGTCCGCTGCTCTACCTACTGAGCTACCGAGGCGGATAAAGAGCCAAGCCAAACGGCTTGG
>JAFYGM010000057.1 GCA_017543225.1 Oscillospiraceae bacterium | reverse complement strand
GATTTGCCTCCGGCAAATTGCATTCGTTCCGAATGCCGGACGAGCAATGCTCGTCCCTACGCAGCATCACGGGAAGAATGTAGGGACGCGCATTGCGCGTCCGTGTTTGCGAAGCAAACAATCGCCCGGCAGGGCGATCTCCCTTGCGTTGCGGCGGTACGGGACGTGGGATTTGCCTGCGGCCCACGATGGAAACGTCCTGCGACCTTCCTGCGTGGAGGGGAACGCGACGTTCGATTTGCCTCCGGCAAATTGCATTCGTTCCGAATGCCGGACGAGCATTACTCGTCCCTACGGTGGAAACCGTTGTTGTTCCTCGCCGCGACAGGTCAACAGCCACTGATTCCCTGTTCCCTGTTCCTTGTTGCTTATTACCTGCCCATTATAGCCCCATCTTATGGAAAATACAACCCGGACACAAATTTTTTCTTGACATTGACACGTTCTGCGGGTACAATAACCGTTGGATTAGTTTGCCCGCCTCGGCTTTTAGGGGAGGCGGAAGCGGGTATTTCTTTTTCTCAGCATACCCAATTCTATCAAGAAAGGAGGTGTGCGGAGCCTATGGACTGGTTTTGGTATATTCTCCTGCCCCTTTTGGGCATCGCCGTTGGAGTGGCTGCAACCGTTTTTGTCTTCTTCAAGATGAAGAAGGACGCGGTTGAGAAGATAAAAAGCGCGGATGAAGAAGCAACGCGCCTTTACAACGAGGCCATTAAGGCCGGTGAAAACAAGAAGCGCGAAATGCTTCTGGAGGCCAAGGAAGAGATCCATAAAACGCGCACCGAAAACGACCGCGAGATCAAAGAACGTCGCACCGATCTCAATAAGCAGGAACGCCGCCTGCAACAAAAAGAAGAATCTCTCGATAAGAAGCTCGATAACTTCGAGCGCAAGGAGGAAGAGCTCCGCAAGCGCCAGCAGGCTGTCGCCGCCACGCAGGAGGAGATCAACCTCGTCAAGAAGTCCCAGATGGAGATGCTGGAGAAGATTTCCGGCTTCACGCAGGAGGAAGCCAAGGTCTACATCATCAAGAATGTGGAGGCCGAGGCCCGCCATGACGCCGCCGTGAAGCTCAAGGACATCGAGGCCGAGCTCAAGGACAACGCCGATCAGCTCGCCCGCGAGATTATCTCCACCGCCATTCAGCGCTGCGCTGCCGACCACGCTGCCGAGGCGACGGTTTCCGTCGTGGCCCTGCCCAACGACGAGATGAAGGGCCGCATCATCGGTCGCGAGGGCCGTAACATCCGCACCCTCGAAACCATCACCGGCGTCGATCTCATCATCGACGACACGCCCGAGGCCATCACGGTCTCCTCCTTCGATCCCGTCCGGCGCGAGATTGCCCGCGTCGCGCTGGAGAAGCTGATTGCCGATGGCCGCATCCATCCCACCCGCATCGAGGATATGGTCGAGAAGGCCCGCCGCGAGGTCGAGGC
The DNA here is from genome assembly GCA_017543225.1 of Oscillospiraceae bacterium. Taxonomy (GTDB): domain Bacteria; phylum Bacillota; class Clostridia; order Oscillospirales; family Oscillospiraceae; genus JAFRPC01. The sequence continues at coordinate 7,543 of JAFYGM010000057.1, read as the reverse complement.
CACGATCAAGCGCGAGGGCGAGCGCGCCGTCTTCGAGACCGGCGTGACCGGCCTGCACCCCGAGCTGATCAAGCTCCTTGGCCGTCAGAAGTACCGCACCTCCTACGGACAGAACGTGCTCAATCACTCGATGGAGGTCGCCCACATCGCGGGGCTGCTGGCCTCCGAGCTGGGCGAGGACGTTCCCCTTGCCAAACGCGCCGGCCTGCTGCATGACCTCGGCAAGAGCGTCGATCACGAAATGGAAGGCAGCCACGTCCAGCTCGGCGTGGAGCTGGCTCGGAAATATAAGGAATCCCCTGAGGTTCTGCACGCGATTGAGGCCCACCACGGCGACGTGGAGGCCAAGACCGTGATTGCCTGTCTGGTGCAGGCGGCAGACGCAATTTCCGCCGCCCGTCCCGGCGCCCGCCGTGAGAACGTCGAGAATTATATCCGCCGTCTGGAGAAGTTAGAGGAACTGACCGGTTCCTTCCCCGGCGTGGAAAAGGCCTATGCGATTCAGGCAGGCCGCGAGGTGCGCATTATGGTTCGTCCCGAGGACGTGTCCGAGGACAACATGGTGCTGATGGCCCGCGACATCGCCAAGAAGATCGAAGCCGAGCTCGAATACCCCGGTCAGATCAAGATCAACCTGATTCGCGAAACCAAGGCCGTGGATTATGCGAAATAACTGTCCAAGCAGCGCGGAGGATTCCTCCGTGCTGCTTTGTTTTTCTCTTTCGCTTTACGGTTTGTTTTCTCTTTCGCTTTACGGTTTTTCTTGCATTGAATCGCAAGGCGTGCTATACTAATTGAAATCGACTACTTTTGACGCACCTGCCCGGCATCGGGACGGGACGTTGGATTTGCCTGCGGCAAATTGCATTCGTTCCGAATGCCGGACGAGCGATGCTCGTCCCTACGCACAAAAAGACAAGGGGGCGCATCTGTGCGCCACGCGCAGGCGTGCCGAAACACTACGTAGGGACGAGCATTGCTCGTCCGCGTTTGCGGAGCAAACAATCGCCCGGCAGGGCGATCCCCCCTGCGTTGCGGCGGGACGGTACGTTGGATTTGCCTGCGGCAAATTGCATTCGTTCCGAATGCCGGACGAGCAATGCTCGTCCCTACGCACAAAAAGACAGGGGGCGCATCTGTGCGCCACGCGGCTACGTCCCGATACGAAAGGAGGCAGAGGGATTTATGAAGCTCTATCTTTCCGGTCACACAGACCGTTATGCGCTGGAGCAGCTCCAGCTCTGTCTCTTTCCCGACGAGCCGATGGAGTTCTGCCAGACGCCCTTCCGGGGCGACGGGGCGGTTTCCAGACTGTCCAGGGGCGAGAAATTCCTGACCGCCACGGCGAAGATCACGCGCGACGGGCGGACGACTCGCGCCATGCAGCGCCTTGCGCTGGAGCAGGAGACCTACGCCCTGCGCCGCCGCATTCTACAGCGGGCCTACTATCTCGCAGCCCTGCCCCAGCTTCCCGCCGCGCCGCCGTGGGGGGCGCTGTCCGGCGTCCGGCCCACCAAGCTCACCACCCGCCACCTGCTGGCGGGCGGCACGGCGGAATCGGCGGAGCGGCTGCTCGAACAGACCTTCTTCGTCACGCCGGAGCGCCGGCGGCTCTGCGTGCAGGCCAGCCTCGCCTCGGTCGAGGCTGTGGCAAAGCTCGCCCCCACCGACGTTTCGGTGTACATCGGCATTCCGTTCTGCCCGACCCGCTGCGCTTACTGCTCCTTCGTCAGCCAGACCGAGGGCAGCGCAGGCAAGCTGCTGACGCCCTATTTGGAATGCCTGCTGCGGGAGATTGAAACCGTCGGTGTCGGAATGCGGCGCGCCGGACTCACCCTGCGCACCCTCTACATCGGCGGCGGCACGCCCACGACCCTCTCTGCCGACCAGCTTCGGCGCTTGATGGAGGCAATCAATCGGTATTTTGATCACAGTCGGCGGATAGAATATACGGTGGAGGGCGGACGGCCCGACACGCTGGACCCGGAAAAGCTCCGCGTGATCCGCGCGCTGGGGGCCGACCGCATGAGCATCAACCCCCAGACGATGAACGACGCGGTGCTGCGCGCCGTCGGGCGGCCCCATAGCGCCGCCGACGTGGAACGCGCCTACGCGCAGGCAATCGAGGCAGGCTTTCCCAGCATCAACATGGATCTGATTGCGGGCCTGCCGGGGGACGACCCGGCGAGCTTTGCCCGCTCGCTCGAGCGGGTGCTGGCCCTTGACCCCTCCAACGTCACGGTACACACCCTCGCACTCAAGAAGGGGGCCGACCTCTTCACCCGCCGTGAGGCTCTGCCGCCGCAGGAAGCGGTGGAGGAGATGGTAGCGCACGCAAATGCCACCCTCGCCGCGCACCGGTACGCGCCCTACTATCTCTACCGCCAAAAATACATGTCCGGCAGTCTGGAGAACGTGGGCTGGTGCAGGGATGGCGACCTTGGCCTGTATAATATCTACATGATGGAGGAGCTGACCTCCGTTCTGGCCCTCGGCGGCGCCGCCGTCAGCAAGCGCAACCTCCCCGACAACCGCCTCGAGCGCCAGTGTAACCCGAAGTACCCCAAGCAGTACGTCGAACGTATCGACGAGGTGCGGGCAGAAAAAGCCGCCCTGCTGGACGACCTGGCGGAGACCCGTCTGTAGGCGACGGGTTCCCCGTCCCGCGTTTCGCACCGCCGTTTGTGTGTGCGTTTGTGTGTGTAGGGACGAGCATTGCTCGTCCGCCGAAGCGCACCGCCGTTTGTGTGTGTAGGGACGAGCATTGCTCGTCCGCGTTTGCGAAGCAAACAATCGCCCGGCAGGGCGATCTCCCTGCGTTTCAGCAATCCGGTACGTTGGATTTGCCTCCGGCAAATTGCATTCGTCCCGAATGCCGGACGAGCAATGCTCGTCCCTACATGTCGTACGAACTGTCAATTGAATCTGACCGGCTGGATCAGATGCCTCAGAAAATGTGTAGGGGCGAGCATTGCTCGTCCGCCGAAGCGCACCAGCGTTTGTGTGTGTAGGGACGAGCATTGCTCGTCCGCCGAAGCGCACCAGCGTTCGGCAGCGGCGCACATCCGCTGCGCTGCGTTGCGGCGGTACGGTACGTTGGATTTGCCTGCATTCTTAATTCACAAGAAAGGATGTTCATTTATGCGTTTGGAACTCGACGACATTAATCTTGCCCTGCGGGCGGACCCGAAGGGCTACGTCTCCCGATGCGACGCCCTCTACAACAGCCGGGTGGCAAAGGCCGCCGAGCTGATTGTGAGTCGGCAAAACCGCAGCCGGGTTGCCCTGCTTGCAGGGCCTTCCTCCTCCGGCAAGACCACCACCGCGACCCGCATTCGCAGGGCGCTGGAGGCGCGGGGCGTCTACGCCCACATGATTTCACTGGACAACTACTATCGCTTGAAGTCCGAACCGGACTTTCCCCGAACCAAGGACGGCGAGCTTGATCTCGAGGCCCCCGAGGGGCTGGACACCGCCCTGCTGGGCCGCCATCTGGAGGCGCTGGATCGCGGTGAGGAGATTGTGGTTCCCCATTTCGACTTCCAGCTTCAGGCGCAGGTGCCCGAGAAATTCCGCACCCTGCGGCTGAAGGAGAACGAGGTCGTCATCTTCGAGGGCATTCACGGCCTGAACCCGATGCTGACCGGGATGAATCCCGATGCCACGCGCCTCTTTGTCTCCACGGCCTCCTCGATCTATGACGACGACGTGGAGGTGTTCGACCGCGTTTGGATGCGGCTGCTGCGCCGGATCGTGCGGGACTACTACTTCCGCGCCGCCAGCGCCGAGGAGACTCTGGGCATGTGGCGCAACGTCCGCATTGGGGAAAAGAAGTACATCTCTCCCTACAAGAAGGACGCCCACTACGCCATCGACTCCTCGCTGGGCTATGAGGTCGCGGCCTTCCACACGATCGTCGAGCCGATGCTGGTTTCCCTGCGCGAGCACTCCCAGACCAGGCTGGTGCGCTTCGTCCTCGAGGGCTTGCAGGCCTTCGACCCCCTGGACCTCGCCTACGTCCCGGAAACCTCCCTGCTGAAGGAGGAGTTTTTGCCGGGGGAAAAAAAATGAAGTACGGCTGCGCCGTATGAAGTACGCTTCGCGTATGAAGTATGGCTTCGCCATATGAAGCGCGCTTCGCGCATTTGATTTAATTTTCATCGTTTTATTGGCAAATAAAACGATACCTCAATCTGTGCGCAGCACAGACTTCATGTGCCGCAGGCACGCTTCATACCTTCATGTGCCGCAGGCATACTTCATCACGAAGTACGGCTGCGCCGTATGAAGTACGCTGCGCATATGAAGTATGGCTTCGCCATATGAAGCGAGCTTCGCGCATTTGAATCTATTTTCATCGTTTTATTGGCAAATAAAACGATCCCGCAATCTGTGCGCAGCACAGACTTCATGTGCCGCAGGCACACTTCATACCTTCATGTGCCGCAAGGCATACTTCATACCTGAAAGGAGTTCTATGGATACGCTATTCTCCAACGTCACCCTTGTCACGATGGACGAGGCGATGCACGTTTACTACGCGGCCTTTCTCGGCGTGACAGACGGGAAGATTTCCTATCTCTCCCGCACTGCGCCGACCGAAAAGCCGAAGCAGATCATCAACGGCGAGGGCATGGTGCTGATGCCCGGCCTGATCAACTGTCACACCCACCTGCCGATGAGCCTGCTGCGCGGCTACGGCGACGGACATGCGCTGCAAAGCTGGCTCAACGACTATATTTTCCCCCGCGAGGCCAGACTGGACGACCGGGCGGTGAAGGCCGCAACCCTGCTCTCGATTGCCGAGTGCCTGCGCTTCGGCACGACCTCGGTTTCGGACATGTACGACCACACCGAGGCGATTGCCGAGGCCGTCGCGCAGAGCGGGATCAAGGCCAATCTCAGCCGGGGCACCCTGCTCTGGACGGAGGATTTCGACTTTGAAACCTACCCCGCCTGCCGGGAGATGGTCGCCCTGCGTGCGCGCTGGAACGGCTACGACGACGGACGCATCCGCACCGAGGTTTCGATCCACGCGGAATACACCTCCAACTACCGCCTCTGGGACGCGCTGGGCGAATACGCCTGCAACGAGGGGCTTGGGATGCACCTGCACCTGTCCGAGACCAGGGAGGAGCATGAAGCGTGCAAGGAGCGCTACGGTCTGACCCCGACCCAGCTTCTGGACTGCCACCATGTCTTTGACAGCCGCACGCTTGCGGCCCACTGCGTCTGGCTGGAGCCGGAGGATATGGCTCTGCTGGCAAAGCGCAAGGTGACGGCGGTACACAACCCCATCTCCAATCTCAAGCTGGCCTCGGGCAAGGCCGACGTGCTGGCGATGGTCAAGGCCGGCATGAACGTGGCCCTCGGTACCGACGGAGCCTCCTCGAACAACAACCTCGACATGTTCGAGGAGATCAAGGCGGCCTCCCTGATGGCGAAGGACGTTCGCGCCGACGCGACGGCCCTGCCGCCGCAGGCGGCCCTGATGATGGCGACGGTCTGCGGAGCCAGAGCGCAGGGCCGTGAGAAGGAATGCGGGATGCTCAAGCTCGGCATGGACGCCGACCTGATCCTGCTCGACTTCACCGCGCCGCATCTCATGCCCTGCCACGACGTGCTCTCCCACCTCTGCTACGCCGTCACCGGCAGCGACGTGGTGATGACAATGGTGCGCGGCAAGATCCTCTACTCCGCCGGAACGTGGCACACCATTGACCTCAACGCCGTCGTCCGCGAGCTGACCGACCACGCCATGCCCACCGTCTTCCTCGACGAAGCCCCGCAGTCTTAGGGCCGCTTGCAGAGCGCTCGCCGCGCTGTGCCACAGTTGTCTTTGAATCAACCGAAAGGAATGAACGCTCTTGCAGAAAGGAAACGTCAACCAAAAGCAAACCTTCCTCGGCGGCGCCGCAGTTCTGGCGCTGGCGACTGCCATTGTGAAGATTTTGGGCTTTCTTTATAAAATCCCCCTGTCTCACATCATCGGGGACGACGGCTTCGGCTATTTCAACACGGCCTATGACATCTACTCCGTGCTGCTGATGATCTCCACGACCGGTCTGCCCGTCGCCATGTCCCGGATGATCTCCGAGGCGCAGACGCTGGGGCGGACGAGGCAGATTCATCAGATCTATCGGGTCTCCCGCGCGGTGTTTCTGCTCATCGGTCTGGTTGGCACGCTGGGCATGGCCCTGCTCTGCCACCAGCTTGCCGCCCTGATGCACTCGGAGAAGAGCTGGTTTGCCATTCTCTGCCTGTCTCCCGCCGTGCTCTTCATCGGGATTCTGTCCTCCGAACGCGGCTTCTTCCAGGGGCAGGCCAACATGGTTCCCACCTCGGTCTCGCAAGTGATGGAGGCGCTGTGCAAGCTTGTGGTCGGTCTGGGGCTGGCCTTTGTCATCATGTCCATTTTCACAAAGAACGGCCTCGAAACCGAGCTGCCCAGGGAGCTTGCCCCGGACGATCCCAAACGGGCAGCGCTGTCGCTGGCACACGCCAAGGCCGCGGGCTACTCCATTCTGGGCGTCACGCTCGGCACGGTGATCGCCTCAATCTATCTGGTCGTCAAGCGGCGCAGGGCGTCCGCAGTGCTCAGCGAATCCTGTACCGACCCCACCGTGCTGCCGTGGAAGACCACGGTGAAGGAGCTTCTGACGATTGCGATTCCCATCACCCTCGGCGCGGCGGGCCTGCAAATCATCACGACGATTGACATCGGCGTATATATGGGCCAGCTCAAGGGACCTGCCGGCTTCGACGAGGACACCGCCGACCGGCTCAAGGGAGTTTTCAACTTTGCGCAGACAGTCTTCAATCTGCCCTGCGCCTTTATCACCCCGATCACGGTTGCGGTGATTCCCGCGATTACGGAGCAGCTCACCCTGCGCCGCAAACGCAGGGCCAACACGGTCTCGGAATCCGCCACCCGCGTGATGAGCCTGATTGCGATGCCCTGCTCGATCGGCCTTGCCGTTCTGGGCGAGCCGATCATGGCCCTGCTGCGCGGCTACACCGGCGACGAGCTGCGCATTGCGGGCGGGCTGATGAGTCTTTTGGGCCTTGCGGTCTTCTTCAGCTCCTTCGTGCTGGTGACGAACGCGATTATGCAGGCGCACGGTCTGGTCTATCTGCCGGTCATCAATATGGTAATCGGCGGCGTCGCCAAGATCATTGTGAGTCTGGTGCTCGTCGGCAACCCCAAGATCAACATCATCGGCGTGCCCATCGGCACGGTGCTCTGCTACATGCTGATTACCGTTTTGAATCTGATTACCATGAACCGGGTTCTGCGCCACCCACCGCGGCTGCTGCCCAACGTCGTCAAGCCGGGCCTTGCCTCGATTGCGATGGGCGCGGCTGCCCTCGGCCTGAATCTGGCCTGCTCCGCCCTCGGCCTGCCGCTGGTCATCCGCACCGGCGTCAGCATCCTCGGCGCGGGCGCGGTCTATGTCGTGCTGGTGCTGATGCTGAAGGTCATCACAAAGGACGACTGCACCCTCCTTCCCAAGGGCGACAAAATCGCCAAGCTGCTGCGCAT
>JAFYGM010000056.1 GCA_017543225.1 Oscillospiraceae bacterium | reverse complement strand
TTCGATCGAAACGTAGGGACGAGCATTGCTCGTCCGGCATTCGGAACGAATGCAATTTGCTGCAGGCAAATCTAACGTCGCGTTCTCCTCCACGCAGGAAGGTCGCAGGACGTTTCCATCGTGGGCCGCAGGCAAATCCAATGTGCCGGATTGCTGAAACGCAGCCGCGGACGAGCGATGCTCGTCCCTACATCCGGTTCGTCACGCGGTCGGCGTGGGTGCGTTTCGGCAGGCGTGCGACGACGCACCGAAACTGTCAACTGTCAATTATCAACGATCAGGATGTTCGATACTCCCCTATGGGATCGGCTGAACTGTTACTTCTTGTGTGATTTTGGGTTGTGGTCGCAGGTCTTTTGGCTTGCGTCGAAAAGTTTGGGGAAGAAGGAATCGTCATCTGGATCGCCGTAGCCCTGACGGCGGAGAGGTTTGATTTTTTTCGCACCGCATTCGACACGTTTTGCATAGAATAGAGGGCACGGGGAACCGTGCGAAGGAGGAATTGAAATGGCAAGCTTTACCAATCAGGCAACCCTGCGCTACAACGGTCTGACCGTGAGCTCCAACACCGTGACGGGACAGATGATCTCGCCCCTGAACCTGACGAAGACGGCCGGAGCGGATGTTTACGCCCCCGGCGACACGGTTTCGTATGTGATCTCTCTGGTAAACGACGGCAGCACGACCTATGACGATCTGACCCTGACCGACGATCTGGGCGGCTACGAAATCGGCACGGGAACGGCCTATCCGCTGTCCTATGTGGCGGACTCGGTACGGTATTTCATCAACGGCGTGCTCCAGAGTGCGCCCAGTGTGACGCCCGGCGGCCCGCTGGTGATTACGGGGCTGTCCGTGCCTGCCGGCGGCAACGCCATGCTGGTCTATGAGACCGAGGTGACTGCCGCCGCCCCGCTGACCGCCGGGAGCGTCATCACCAACACTGCCACCGTCACTGGCCCCGGCCTGAATACGCCGCTTCAGACCACGGCGGAGATCGCGGTGCAGACCGGCGCGGAGCTGACGATCGTGAAGAGCCTCTTCCCCGCAACCGTGGCGGAGAACGGACAGCTCACCTACACCTTCCTGATTCAGAACTACGGCAACGAGGCAGCGGAGGCTGCCGCAGGGATCACGGTTTCGGATCTGTTTGACCCAATCCTGAAGAATATCGCCGTTGCGCTGGACGGCCAAAGCTTGGCCCTGACCACGGATTACACCTACGCGCAGGCTACCGGCCAGTTTGACACGGTTTCCGGCGTGATCACCGTTCCCGCCGCCACCTATGCGCAGACGGCCTCGACCGGCGACTGGATCGTAACGCCCGGTGAGGCGACCCTGACGGTGACAGGCACGGTCTGAGTCCGATAAAACGTCTGATCGGTCTGGCCCAAACAGCCGACCGATCAGACAGAGCATGCAGGGAACGCCCGCTGAAATTCACTTGTGATACCGGCTCCCCGCCTGAATGCTCTGCGCCCGATAGAGCTGCTCCAGCAGCATGACCCGCGCCAGATGATGGGGGAAGGTCATATCGGAGAAGGAGAGACGCAAATCTGCGAGGGCCTTGATTTCCGGGGCAATGCCGAAGCTGGAGCCGAGCAGGAAGCAGGCGGCGGAGCGTCCGTTGGTCTTGACCTCTGCCAGCGCAGCGGCAAAGCCCTCGGAGGAGAGCTTTTTTCCCTCGGGGGTGAGGACGCAGAACCAAGCCCCCTTGGGAAGCTTTTCGCGGATGAGCCGGGCCTCCTGCGAAAGCCCCTCCGCGATCTGCGCAGGGGAGGGCGCATCCGGCAGACGATATTCCGGCAGCTCCAGCAGCCGGAAGCTGCAAAAGCCGGACAGCCGCTTGCTGTATTCCTCCACAGCCTGAATGTAAAACTTTTCCTTCAGCTTGCCCATGGCAAGTACGGTAATATGAAACATCGGATCTGTTTTATACGTCGTAGGTCTTGTCGATTGCCTTCAATTCCTTGAAGGTGTCAATCTCCACAATGTCTTCCTCAAAGCATTCACGCACCTCGACTGCATAGTGCGCCTTGCGGTAGACCAGCGGAACCTGCTCCCAGTAGCGCTCGCGTCCGCCGGGAGAGGCGTAGACCTCGGCAATGTCCTGACTGAGCTTGTGCCCGTCGATCTCGTTCCAGTAGGAGATGCCCACCATCTGCCAGATGTTGTCTCCCTCGCCGCCGACCTTTTCTTCGGTGATCACGCCGTCCTTCACGACAAAGCACCAGTCGTCGGTTCGATCCTTCTTGATGGCAAGGAAGTCGGAGGTGTAGTGATACTTGCGGATAATCGCGGGGTTGCGGATCAGCAGATCGGCTTCAAAGACGTAGGCGTTGGAGAGCAGATACCGGGCTACCAGCGAGGAGCTGATGTTGTTTGCTTCGTTGTAGAGCGGATTCTCCAGAAATTTGATCATGGGGTATTTGTAGAGAAGCTGGTCGAACAGCTCCGCAAGATAGCCGCGTACCACATAGATTTCATTGATTCCGGCCTCCAGACAGGCGTCGATCAAGCGGTCAATGATGCGCACTCCGTGGACGCGCACCAGCGGCTTGGGGGTGTTGAAGGTGATTGGAACCAGACGGGAGCCGAAGCCCGCCGCAATGAAGATCACCCGCTTGGCGCGGTACGGCTCCAGCGCAGTCAGACCGCTGTTGGTGATCGTGCCTTGGGCAGCCAGTCCGGCCTCTGTCAGCTCCTTGACTGTGCGGTTGATGGTTCCCAGAGAGTAACCGGTCGTCTGCTCCAGCTCCCGCTGCTTCATCGGCAGCTTGTTCTCCGCCATCGCCACAAGGATCTCAAATTGTTTTCTTGTCAGTTCCATCGCTTTATCCTTTCTCTGCGGTCAATCGCAGGGCAGCAGTTCAGCCCATCCCGTGCCGGCCAATGACCGCATCGGCCAGCACGTCGCATAGATTGACCGCGTTCTCACAGATGATTCTTTCGCAGCCGGAGCAGGGCGTATTTGACCAGCACGATCAGGCCGCAGAGAAGAATGCAGATATAGAAGGAGACCGCACGCGACAGCAGCTCCAGATTTGCGGAGGTCTGTTCGTTCATCAGTGAGGTGAAGCCGTCCATCATCAGAAGGTCGGTCACGCCCATCGAGCCCGGAATCGGAATGCAGTAGGCGCCGATCACCACGTTCGACTGCATGGCAAACATCTTGGGGGCCAGCGCCAGCTTGCCGCCGCCGGCAAGGAAGCAGAACACCGTCACAAGAATCTGACTGGCCCGGTGGGCCAGATTCAGCAGCAGGGTCTTGAGCAGCAGTTTGCGGCGGCCCTTGAGCATGGCGGTCGCCTGCGCATACTGTTCCATCGTCTCCTGCAAACGCGCCTCCCGCTTGTCGAGGTTGCGAATCAGGTGCAGCTTCGCCAGCAGACGCAGACCCCAATCGAGAATCCTGCGCAGCAGCCCCTTGTTCCACAGCAGGGTGGCATAGAGCAGAGCCAGTGAGACCTGAATGACGGCGCCGACAATGATGAAGATTCGGCTTACGGTGCCAAAAGCAAGGAAGGAGCTTGGAACCAGAATCAGACAGGCCAGCCCAATGATGACGATGGACAGGGTGTAGAGCAGCAAATAGGTCAGCATGACCACCGTGGAGATGACGGCGGGAACCTTGTCCTTGACCATGAAGAAGGCTTCCATCGGCTGCCCGCCGGTGGCGGAGGGCGTAATCGCGGAGAAATAGAGATCCGCTGCCGCGTAGGACATGCACTTGGGAAAGCTTCTGGGATATCCGAAGCCCTTGAGCAGGGAGCCGACCATCAGCGCATCGAAGACAATGTAGGCCAGCATCGCGGCAAAGGCTGCGCCGAGCCACCAGGGATTGATCCGGTTCAGGTATTCTAAAAAGTGATCGGGAGAGAAACCCCTGGCCTGACTGGTTACGGCCCAGATGGAGAGGACTGCAATTACAAGAAACAACAGGCTCCAGAGCACGCGCTTGGCGCGGCCTTCGGGATGTGTGGTCGAAGTTTTCATAGAGGACTCCTTGCGGAATAATCCAGTTTTTCAATCAGCCGGTCTGCATGCAGCAGACGGTTCAGCCCAATGCCCAGCTCTGCGGCGGCGATCCCGCAGAAGATGTCGGGCCAGACGTGCTGCTTCACCAGCAGGACGGAGGCAAAGACCAGCAGAGTGAAGACGCCCTGCGTCCATGCGTACCAGCGCGGCATCCGTTTCAGCCCCAGAGAGCGGCGGAAGCAGAGCCAGCTCGCCAGACAGTGCATGGAGGGAAAGAGGTTCGTCGGTGTGTCGCTGCGGTAAATCGCGTCGAGCAGCCACGTTGTCAGGTCAGTGACCTCCACGCCGGGACGCAGCATGGTAGTCGGATAAATCAGCAGAATGACCATGCCAAGGGTCTTGGCCAGCAGCTCGCCTGCGACGAAGCGAAAGCACAGCGCACGGCTGTCTCGCGCAATGACGGTGTAGGCAATCACCCACTGGACGTAGGCCAGCACATAGATGTAGATGAAGGCCGGGATGCGGGGCAGGGCGTTGTCCAGTGCGGTGGAGATCAGGTGCAGCTCCCGCTGGCTTTCCAGAAGCTTTGGGATATAATAGGCGACGAAGTTCATAATCAGCACCGCCAGCAGAGGCAGGCGGGCATAGTTCGGGATCAGACGGTCCAAAAGACCCAGCAGTTTTTTCATGGCGTTCCAAATCGGCGCAGCACTCCCGTTCGGTGCGGCGGCTGCGCCGCAGAATTCAGAATAGCATAAGACCGGCGAAAAAGCGGTCGATTCAGCGCAAGGCCCGGGCGCGGACCGATTTGCTGCGCAGCTCGGGGGAGAGCCCGAAGCGCTCTGCCAGAGCTTGCAGCAGGGACAGCGTGGATTCCGGCCTGCCAGCCTTCATTTCCAGCTCCAGCTCGCAGAGCGGCGCGGTCTCGGTCGGGCCAGAGAGCGTTCCAAAGTCCAGTGCCAACTCACAGGCGCTGCCGTCGGCAAAGCGGAGCAGCGCGGCCCGGCGCTGGAAATCCGCCCCGCAGATGGGATGCAGGGCGGCGCAGGCCGGCAGGGTTGGCGCGCCCTGCGCCGCAAGCAGAGGCAGGGCCTCGTCCAGCGACGCACAGCAGACCTCCCACTCTCCGCGCCCCGCAGCCTCGGTGGAATCGGGGAGAGGGGCCTTGATGCAGTACACGACGTTCCGGTTCTCCAACCGGCGGCGGACTGTGATGCGGCGTGAGAAAAGACTCCGTGCAGCGTCGTCATAGTAGGTCGTCTGCATGTGATACTGCCGGGGCGTCTCGGCCAAAAGACCGCGCAGACCCTCCCATGCAAGCACCGCGTCCAGTGTCGCGGCGTTCGGTACGGTCAGCTTCCACTCCAGCTCCTGTCCCATGTTGACCCCTCCTTTTGAGAATGTCAAACTCAGTCCTGCTCCGCCATCGGCAGCAGCCGCGCGGCAAGATGCTCATACCGCCGCAGCAGGAGCAGACGGATCGGCTCGAGCACGACCACCACGAACAGCAGCCCGACCAGCTCCCGGTGGAGCAGCATACAGATCAGCAGGACAATGGTGCGCAGATTGAAGGTCAGCAGATTGGTCAGACGGACGAGCGTTTTGCTTTCTGCATAAAACGCATCGCAAAGGGCGTCGGTTTTGCCGTGCAGCTCCACCGCGTCGAGCAGCTTTTGGGTCTTCGGCGCGCGGCGCTCCTGCATACGGGTGTAGGCACAGTAGCAACGAGCGGAGAGGGCGGAAAAGGAGCCCCTGGGTGCCTTCTGCCGCGCAGCAAGGATGTCCCTGGCGCGGGAGAGCTCGTTGCCTCTGGAGTTGTCAATCATGTACATGTGGAGATTCTTGAAGTAGTCCGGGAGCTGGCACTGGATGATGTAGAGGAAGAAGACTCCTGCGCCGAGGGCAATCAGCAGACCGTGCCACAGACCCGGATTGGAGAGAAGACTGCGATTCCAAAGCCGGAGCACGCAGGCAAGATACAGGGAGAGATACACCGAGGCGTCGCTCATTCCGTCCAGCATCCGCCCAAGCTGGCTGTAGTGCTTGGTCAGCCGCGCCACCTGTCCGTCGCTTGCGTCAAAGACGGCGGAGAGGATCACCAGCACCGCGCCGAGAATGTCCAACCCAAGCGAACGGTTCAGCGCCAGAAGGACGCCGCCCGCGACGCCGGAGGCCATCGAAAGCATGGTCACGACGTTGGGAATGATATGCAGCTTGATGAAAAGTCTGGAAAAGGCCATTGCGATATAGTCAATCACATGGTTGTCGATGGGGTCGTTGATATTTTCGCACTTCCGGGCGGCCAACACGTCAGCACGCGCAGCGCGCAGATTGTCCTTCAAGGTTGCGTTCATTCCAGTGGTTCTCCCGTTTCGTTCAAATTGGGGACATTATACCACCTTTTTTCCCCTTTTTCAATAGGAATTGCGGATCTGAGCAAATTCTCTCGGAAAATGTCTGCCAGACCGTTGGCCGGATGACCTCGTATGCGCCACCGTAGAGCTTCGCCGCCTTGCTTTGGAGGATCACTTTTTGGTTCCTCCTACCTGTTTGGGTAGTTGCGAATGAATCAAAAGGGCGGTATAATAGAAGAAAGTGAACAGATCGGCTGCGAAGCGGCGCACGGAGGTGAGTGGCTTGCAGAATCGGCGTGAGAAAAAAGCTCTGTGGCGCTGCCTGGCGGCACTGTCCGCCATTTCCGTCCTCCGGCAGGTTTGGCGGCATGTGGGCGAGACGCAGTTTACGCCTGCGGAGGCGACCGTCATCTTTTCCGTTTATACTGCGCTGCTGAATGTCTGGTGGTATTCCATCCAGACGCGCGTTGCGCAGAAGGCAGTGCGGCGTTTTCTGACGGTTGGACATTGGCTGACAGTCTCCTGGTTTTTGGTGATTCTTCTACAGAACGGGATCAAAGCCGGGCAGGAGCAATACGGTCGCTTTAGCGGCTATCTGCTCGCGATTCCGGTGATCTACGGATTCCAGATGAATTTCTACGCTTCCCTGCTGTTGGGAAAGGCGGACGACGCGAAGCTGGATCGCCGCTGGTATCTCCTTCTGATTCCGGCCAGCTTGATTGTCGCGGGGTATCTGACCAACCAATATCACTTTTTTATGAACACAGAGATTCCTGTACTGGCGGGGCCAAGCAATCACTATCGGGTCAACGTAGGCTCTGTCCTTACCGCCCTGTGGATCATTGCAATGGAACTGCTAAAGATTTTCAATATCATGCGCAGCGGGCGGAGCATTCAGAAAAGGTGGCGAAAATGGCTCCCGCTTTTGGAGCTTATGCTTCTGATTCTGTATACGATTCCTTACATCGCCATTGATTTTACCCCGCCGAAGCTGGAGTTTATTGAATACACAGCGGGACTGTTTTGCTATGAGATTCTCGTATGGGAGAGCTGTATTCTCATTGGGGTATTGCCGGTCAACACGGATTATAACGAAATCTTCCATCGCTCTGATATTGGAATGCAGCTTTTATTCCCGAACGGAGAGGTGTTTTTGCAATCGGAAAACGCGATTGCCGTAGACGCGGAAAGCTTTGAACAGTTGAAGCAGAAGGGAACCGCAACGGCATCAAGCGGGCTCACCTTGAACCTTGCGCAGATCAAGGGCGGCTATGTGGTGTTTCACAGCGATACCCGTGAGATCGAGCAGCTTGCCGAGGAATTGCAGGAGAGGAAAGCGTCCCTGGAGGAAGAATCAGAGATTCTGCGCACCGATTTGGCGAATCAAAAGGAAATCCGGCACATTCGTGAGCAGCGGCGTCTGTATGGAATGGTGTATGAGCAAACGGAGGAGGAACGGCAGGAAATCGTAAGAATCCTGAGCGCCATGCGCCAAGCTTTGGCTCATACGCCGGATGCGCGAGCGTCCTCCGATGAAATCCGAAACCTGCTGGAGCAGTTCTGCGGCAGTGCATTGTGCATCAAGAACCGCGGAAACCGGATTCTGGAGCAGGAATACCAAAGCGAGGCGGAGCATGAAGCTTGAAGCATCTTATTTTGCGGATCTGGGGGGCATAGTGGCCCTTGCAGCGTTGTATCTCGCGTTTTTCTACAACGTCTCGCTGAAGCTGCGGCGAAACAGAGGTTGGAAAAGCATATCGTTTGCAATTCTCGGCTCCGGTCTGCAATTGGCCAATCTTGCAGGGCTGATTGCGGTGTTCAACCTGCGCCACGGCAGCGCGGAAACCGTCTGGAACGCGGTTCCTGCCCCGCCAATTGTCCGGCAGTTTTTGATCGCGGAGGGGATTCTGGTTTCGGTGTTCCTGATTGCGACAGGCTTTGTTGTGCATGACCGCCGCAAGTCGGCGCAAACGCTGACGACAGACAGCATTGCGGAGGCTGTGATGAATCTGCCGAGCGGGCTTTGCTTCGCGGCGGCAGACGGGCGAATTGTGCTTTCCAACACGGTGATGCGCAGCCAGACCATGAGAATAACCGGAAAGCCGTTGACAGACGCCAATGAAGCGTGGGAGTCGCTCCTGCGTGCTTCGCAGGAGCCGGAAGAAACCTGCACAGACAGCTTTCTTCTTCGGGACGGAGGGCAAACGTGGGTTTACCGCAGAGAGTATCTTGAGATTGACGGAAAACAGTATCAGCACATCTGCAGCTCGGATCTCTCGGAGCGCGTCATGCTGGTCGAAGCGCTCCGCACCGTCAACGACAAAATTGAACAGCAGAACAAGAGAACAAGACGCCTGATTTCAGAGATCATCATCAAAAAATCCGAGGAAGAAATTCTCAACATGCAGCACCGGGTTCACCACGACGTTGGTCAGTGCATTGTAATGGCACGGGAGTATCTGCAACAGCCGCCAAGTCGGGAGATGCTGCTTCAAGCCATCCAGAGATGGGAACAAACCTTCTGCTTTCACTCGGATACACCGCAGACGCAAACCCGTCAGGAGCGGGAAGAAGAAATATGCCAATCTGCGGAGTTTATGCGCTGCCGCGTGCTCTTTCGCGGCAAGCGTCCCGAGACGGAATCATACTACCTGCTGTATCTTTCGGCAGTCCGGGAGGCGCTGAGCAATGCGATCCGACATGGAAAGGCAACCGTGGTTTATGTGGACGGTGTGCAGGAGAAAAGAATGCTGGAGGTCGTGATTTCCGACAACAGCAGCGTGCGGGTGAATGCCGTTTCAGAGGGCGTTGGACTCAGCGTTTTGCGCAAGAGGCTGGAAGCGGCAGGAGTTCAGATGGACATTGATACGCGCGACGGAGTTCGACTGCGGCTCTGCTTTCCCAATGAGGTGAAACAATGACAAGAGTGATTATTGTAGATGATTACAGGCATACGCGGGAGCGGTGTGCGCAGCTCATCCAAGAAAGCGGGCGGTATGAGATTGTCGCAGAGTTTGCCAACGCTTCCAACGTAGAGCTTCCGTGCATGTCCGGCAGGGTGGACTTTCTCTTGATGGACGTTTGCACAGCGGATGGAGAATCCGGCCTGAAAATGGCGGAAAAGCTGAAGCCGTTGTATCCGAATATCAAGATTCTGATGATGACCTCCATGCCGGAGCGCTCTTTTTCTCCCCGCGCAAGGGCCGCCGGATGCGAGGGATTCTGGTATAAGGAATCCTCCGTGGGTCTGGTTGACGTGATGGATCAGATTGTGGAAGGAAAGACGGTGTTCCCGGATGAGGGGGAGCTGCCGAATGTCTGCCTTGGTCGAATCAACAGCAGCGACATCACAGATCGGGAGCTTCAGGTGTTAAGGCTGCTCGCGGAGGATAAGAGCTATCAGGAAATCTCGGCGGAGATGGGCATCAGCGTCAATACCGTCAAGGATCATATCAAACGGATGTGTGCCAAGACGGATTTGAGCATCCGACAGCTTGTGATTTCTGCCGTGGAGCATCGTCTCATTATGCCAAACTATTGAGGATCGGAATCAAGAAGTGTGAGCTTCTATATTTTTTTGGAGGGATTCAAATGAGAAAAACCTATGCGTACAATTCCATCATCATCGGCGTATTGGTGGGCATTCTTGCCTACACCTCGACAGAGAGCGCGATTCTGGGAATCGGCGCCTGCCTTGGGGTCTCGATCGTCGGCTTCATTGTGATTCGCCTGCTTGAGAATGCAATCTCAAGGGGAGTCGATCATGCGGCCGACCGGGCTGCCGAGGCATGGGAGAACCACAAAAACAAAAAGAAGAACGGATGACATGAGCGGGAGCGTCTCGCGGGAGGAACGTATGAGAAAAAAGGTGTGGAGCGTTACGGTGGCTGCGCTGCTGTGGTTGGGGCTGCTTTTGTCTGGCTGCGGAGCGCGCAATTCGCCGGAACGGATCGTAGGGAGATATTTTGACGCAGTCAAGGCCGGAGATCTGGAAGAGGCAATTTCCTGCTTCCAACCGTCTGTGCAAAAGCAGTATCAGGCTGCCACGTCTCTGTCGGATTCTCTGCTCGGCACGTTCGGACTCAATGTGGACAGCGATGCGCTGCTTGGCGGGCTGGTCGGAATGGTGAACAGTGAAACCTATCGTGATTATGAGTTCCGGGTTTCCTCTGTAACGCAGAGCGAAACGGATCGCGCGACAGTTTCAGTGGACGTGCAAATGGGCGCAGGGCAGAGCGTGACCACCTGCATTCCGTGCGTTTGCATCGGCGGCGAATGGTTTATCGAAAAATGAGCTTGGAGGGAATTCGGATATGGACGGAACGGTATGGGTTGTTGTTGGCGTTGTGGCTGTGGTGATGGGAATCATCATTTATTTCTCCATGCAAACCCACAAAAAACTGGTTTCCGAGGGGAAAATCATCAGCCGCCGAACGGATTTTATGGAAAACGCGGAAGAATTCACGCTGACGGCGGTTGATCCCGCAAGGGTGACGGAGGCTGTAAAAAACATGGACTATGCCGCCATGCGAACGGGCATGAAGGGCAGCAGCGAACACCAGCGCTTCGATTTTACTGGGAACGGGTGGTCTGCGCAGCTCAGAAGACTGTCTTCCGATGGAGCGCAGACAGTTTACCGCTTTTCGTTTACAAGTTGGAAAACGCGCAACGGGCTGGCGCAGGATGCGCTGCACATGAACCAGCTTATGACGGCTGTGGAGAAGCTGTTCGTCACGCTCGACCCCAACACAACGGTGCGCGAAGTGCCGCTGGAGCTTCATACGAAGCACGGCATCCTGTCATGAAGCTCCCTTCAGCGCAATTCCGAGGGTCGATCAGAATCGGCCTGAGATTGAATGGTCTTGGAGAAAGGAAAATTCTGTGTCACAAGGTGGAATCATTTTATGCTTTATTGCTGGAATTACCCTGTTGATGATTGTTGTTAGCTGGATCGGCAATAAGGTCGTGGACAGAACCTCGGACGCTGTTCGAAACCGAGATGTTCGAAAACACAATCAGAACTGCTCCGCCAAAGAAGAGCGGCTGGCAGAACGACTTGAGAGGGGAAAGAAGCTATGAATCGTTTGAGACAACGGCTGGTATTACTGAGTGCTCTGAGTATGATTGCGGTGCTTTGCTGTGCCTGCGGTATCGCAAAGCGGTGGACGCTGCCGGAGCAGACGGAGCGCGAAGCGCAAACAGCGGCCACTGTCAGCGAAGAACCACAAACCACCGTCTGCTCGGAAAACACGACCGCGTGGACGACGCTTGCCGAAACGACCACAGAGGCAATGGAGGAGATTCCGTTCTATCCGTATTCATGCAGCATTACGGACTCGAACGGCTACCGGATCGAACAGGTTCTTTCGGTCAGCCCTTGGATCAGCCAAAACGATTCCTCTGCGCTCAACGCCGCGTGGAGCAGGGTGAGCCGCGGAAAACCGTTCCCTTCTCTGGGGGAGATGGGAATCAGCAACAACTATGTCATTTCCGGTTTCGGAAAGAACTACATTGAATTCGACGAGGTCTTGTTTGCAGTCGGAACAATTGACATGTACAACCGAACCGAAGGCTTTCCGATTGCAAGCTCCAACCCGTACAGCGCGGCATTTTACCTCTACGGTGCGAACCGATTCAACACACTGACCGTCTTGTACGGGAACGGCTCGCGGACGTATTATTCCGTCGCAGGTGGCGTTTTTGGAACACAGGGCGGAGGCTGGTCGCCCATTACTGCGAAAATGCAGTCTGATCATTGGGGTCCGGTTTCCTTTGTTCTGGCGCAGGCAATTGATAAAACGCCGAACAATCCCAACGGAAACCCTGCCTGTACCGATGTGGTATTCCGATTCGGAGATGAGTCTTTTTCGCTTCCGCAGTGGAAGCCGGAATGAGTCTGACGGTTGGACGCGGATTCTTTCAAACAGAACGCAAGGGACGGCTGCACGGCAATGTGTGCAGCCGTCCTTTGCGTTCTGTTTGAGCCTGTCTCAGGCGCGACGTTCAGTGGGGAAAGCGGCAGTCGGAAGCGCCCTTTTCCATGAGCTGATTGATTTTTTTTACCTTTCGTCTGGAGACAAGGTAAATGCAAAGCCAGATTGCCAAAAAGCTGACCGCAAAAATCAGTGTAAAGATGGGAATGCGCTTCATCGGCAGCCAGCCGTTGAGCAGGTAGAAGCCAAGATAGTCTACATACAGGACGGCTGCGTGAATCAGCGCGGCGAACGCTGTCGGGAGCGATTCAATCTGATAGACGAGCGAAACGCCTCCTGCGATGAAGGCCATCACCGTCATGCTGAGAATTCCGCAAACCGCCTGATTGACGGT
The DNA here is from genome assembly GCA_017543225.1 of Oscillospiraceae bacterium. Taxonomy (GTDB): domain Bacteria; phylum Bacillota; class Clostridia; order Oscillospirales; family Oscillospiraceae; genus JAFRPC01. The sequence continues at coordinate 3,763 of JAFYGM010000056.1, read as the reverse complement.
CAAACCGGTGATCACTCCGTTGGCATGGAGAATGGCCCAGACAATGGCCATAATAAACGGCCCGCCCCACGCGCCCATCAGGCCCCTTTGACAAAATGCCTTCCAAAAGGATTTCACAGCGCATACCTCCTTTTTAGTTCCGCAAAGCATCTTCGTGAAATACACTCCACATATCCGCTCCTGAAGACCGCATCCACGGCGCCTGAGAGCTGAACCTTGAATTTTACGATCTGCTTCCAGTTGGCAATGACCGACTTGTTGATCTTTTCAAAAGAATCGGGGAGGAGCTCCTCCAGCTCGTATAGCCGTTTTCGCACCAGATACCGTTTTCCGTCGCAGTACAGTGCATAGGTTTTTTCCTGCTCCACCAAAAAGCATTCGACATTCTGAATCTCCAGCATGGTGATCTCATCGTCCAGATAACCGGGAAGCTGGTCGGGAAGGCTGTCCTGCAAAACAAGACGCTCAATTTCGTCAATGACAGGCGTTCGCGCGCGGACGGTCGCAATCACCTCCTCCTGACAGGTCTTGTCGATGAAAAGCTTGAAAATCATCTGTCCTCACCCCCGATGACGGTATCATACACGAAAAACCTGCTTTTGTCACAAAAAAACGGCATTCGGTATGCTTTTGCGGGTAAACGGCCTTTCGCTGCCCGCCTGCGGGCAGCGAAAGGCCAACGGCGAAACCAAATCCGGCGGCGGCAGCTTCCAAGAAAAGCGCCGCCGCCGGATGCAGCTTATTTGCTCCTATTCCAGCTCGTCCAGATCTTTGCTGAAGCTCTCCAGACAGTGGGCCATGAACCAGTCCAGCTCCGGCAGGTGCATCTCATTGAGCGCCTGCCGGGTCTGATTGGCAGCCGAGAGAAATTCGAGGTTCCCGGCCTTCAATTCTTCAATACACTTGATATGGGCAGAGAGCTTGTCTGCCGCCTTCACAATGTCGTGGCTGGTCGGGTCGTCCTCGAAAATCAACGGCGCCATGCCTGCCTGAAGCTGCTCGGGCAGCATCGCCAGCAGCTTTTCACCGCTGAAGCGCTCCACCTGCTTGTAGGCGGTTTTGATCGCCAGGTTAGCGTACTTGATCGGCGTCGGCAGGTCGCCGGTGAGGATCTCCGAGGCGTCGTGATAGAGGGCTGCGGTGGCGCAGCGCTCCGGGTCGGCTTCCATTCCGAGAATGTCCCGCCGGATCAGCGCAAGGCTGTGCGCCAGCACCGCGACCTGATGGCTGTGCTCCTGAATGTTTTCCGGAAAGGTATTGCGCATCAGCCCCCAGCGGGTGATATACCGCATCCGGGACAAAAGTGCATAAAATTTGTATTGCATGGGCTTCCTCTTTTCGTCCTTCAGTCCATTGCTCCCAGTGCGTACAGAACCGCCGTCAGACCCGCCAGCGGCGCGGTCTCGCAGCGGAGGATGCGCGGCCCGAGGGTGCAGATCCGCAGTCCTGCATTCCTTGCCTGCGTGATTTCCTCGGCGGAAAATCCGCCCTCCGCGCCGGTCATCAGGCTGATACGCACCTTGCCGGCACAGGGAACGGGCAGACTGCCGATGGCTTCGCGCAGGCTGTACTGCTCTTCGTTTTCATAGAACAGGATCGGCAGGTCGGCCTCGGCTGCCTGCCGCAGCGCGTCGTGGAAGCTCGCGGCGGCCCGCACGGTCGGGATGACGCCGCGTCCGCTCTGTTCGGCGGCGGAGCGGGCGATCTTCTGCCAGCGCTCGAGCTTCTTGTCCAGCGCCTTCCCCTCGGGGCGGGAGACACAGTACCGGCTGGGGAAGAACACCAGCTCTGCGGCGCCCAGCTCCGTAGCTTTCTGGATCACATGCTCGGCCTTGTCTGCCTTCGGAAAGGCCAGCCAGAGCGAAACGGCGGCGTTCGGCTCGGCGGCACAGGGGAGAGAAGGCCCTGCTGTCAGGGTCAGTCCTTCTGCTACCGTGCAGGGACAGTCCGTTCCGGCCCCGTCGCAGAGGGTAACGGACTCGCCGGGACGCAGCCGCAGTACCTTTGCGTGCTCCGCGTTTTCCCCGGTCAATACAAAGCGTTCTCCCGCCGCGGGGAGGGCGTCAACAAAAAATCTTGCCATTGCTTACTCCGTAATATGCGCGTGATTGTGGATGTGATCCTCGCAGTAGCAGCGGTATCCCTTGCATTTGGAGCAGTAGCGGAATTCCAGCTTGGGATCGGTCAGCTCCGTCCGTCCGCAGACGGTGCAGCGAAATCTGGCCTGCGGCTGCGCCGCAACGGGGCGGACGGGGCCGCTGTTTACCTTGCGCTGCCACTTCGCACGCGCCGGTGCGCGGCGCAGGGCGTTCGGCAGCAGATCGGCAGCCTGCTTGCCGGCAAAGAGCAGAAACAGGAAGAACGGTACCAGCGGAACCAGCCAGCCGAAGTACAGAAAGCCGGAGCCGAGGGTCTGGAACATGAAGATCAGGCCCCGAACCGTGCCGTAGAGCGTGTAGCCGAGCTCCAGCCACGCCAGCCACTTCATCTTGACCGGAATCACGAAATAGAGCATCACATAATCGTCCGGCGCCAGCACTGCCATGCCGAGGATCAGACTCAGATTGATATAGTCGGAGTAGGCGTAGGAGCGCGTCACCAGCGCGACGAGGGCGGTCAGAAGGACTGCCCCGAAGTAATAGAGATTAAAGCGCAGCGTGCCCCAGTGCTGCTCCAGCGTGCGCCCGCACCAGAAGAAGAACAGCAGACTGAGCATCCCCAGAAAGGGATACGATTCCACCAGATAGACGAGGGGATAGGTAAAGATGCGCCAAACCTCGCCGTTGAGCACACTGGTGTCGTTGAAACAGAGCAGAGAATAGAACAGGGGATTGGTCTTTTGCATTAGAAAGAGCAGATAGACGACCAAATTTCCGATGCCCACATAGAGCATCAGGTTTGGAATGCCCTTGTTCCGGTGCTTGTAAAGAAACGCGTTGACCTTGCTTCGAGCCTTCATGGAAGCGCCTCCCGGATCGTTTTTTGTTCGATTGGTTCAGTATAACGCATCCGGGAAGGTTTTTCAAGGAACAAACTGTAAACAATTCGATGCGTGATATACAAAATAAGAAAAACTTATAGCACTTGCCGAAATTACTTGAAAATAACCATAAATTTTTTGAAGAAAGCGGTTGATTATTTCCCTCTTGTCATGTATACTAAAAACAGGTACAAGAGGTCGTATGCCTCTTGAACATCATTACAAAACACGGAAATGCAACCAGGAGGTACTACAATGAAATACGGCCGCACTTATAACTTCTCCGCCGGTCCCGCTACCATGCCGGAACCCGTTCTGGAAGAGATCCGCGATGAGATGATGAACTACCGTGGCAGCGGTATGTGCGTCATGGAGATGTCTCACCGTTCCAAGGTCTTCCAGCAGATTATCGACGAGGCAGAGGCTGATCTGCGGGAACTGATGAACATTCCTGACAACTATAAGGTTCTGTTCATTCAGGGCGGCGCCACGCTCCAGTTCGCGATGATCCCCATGAACCTGATGAAGAACGGCAAGGCTGTCTACATCGAGACCGGCGCATGGTCCAAGAAGGCCATTGCTGAGGCCAAGAAGTATGGCGAGGTCATTGTCGCCGCTTCCTCCAAGGACAAGAATTTCTCCTATATTCCCGACTGCTCCGATCTGGACATCCCCGAGGATACCGACTACGTCTACATCTGCGAGAACGAAACCATCCACGGCGTGACCTGGCCCAAGCTGCCCAACACCAAGGGTCACATTCTGGTCTCCGACCAGAGCTCC
>JAFYGM010000055.1 GCA_017543225.1 Oscillospiraceae bacterium | reverse complement strand
TGCCTTATTTGTTCATTGCCTCTTCGACAGCCACGGCAACCGCCACGGTCGCGCCGACCATCGGGTTGTTGCCCATGCCTATAAGACCCATCATCTCGACGTGCGCGGGAACGGAGGATGAACCTGCGAACTGCGCGTCGGAGTGCATGCGGCCCATGGTGTCGGTCATGCCGTAGGAGGCAGGACCAGCCGCCATGTTGTCTGGATGGAGCGTACGGCCCGTGCCGCCGCCGGAGGCCACAGAGAAGTACTTCTTCCCTGCCTCAAGCCGCTCCTTCTTGTAGGTTCCGGCGACCGGGTGCTGGAAGCGGGTGGGGTTTGTGGAGTTGCCGGTGATGGAAACGTCCGCGCCCTCATGCCACATGATCGCAACGCCCTCGCGCACGTCGTCTGCGCCGTAGCAGTTGACCTTGGCGCGGTCGCCGTCGGAATAAGCCGTCTTGCTGACAACCGTGAGCGCATGGTCTTCCTTCACGTCGGCGGAGAGATAGTCGTACTTGGTCTGGACGTAGGTGAAGCCGTTGATGCGGCTGATAATCATGGCAGCGTCCTTGCCGAGGCCGTTCAGGATGACGCGCAGGGGCTTGGTTCGCACCTTGTTCGCGTTGAGCGCAATCTTGATCGCGCCTTCGGCGGCGGCAAAGGACTCGTGGCCCGCAAGGAAGGCAAAGCACTCGGTCTCCTCGTCGAGCAGCATCGCGCCGAGGTTGCCGTGTCCGATGCCAACCTGCCGCTGATCCGCGACGGAGCCGGGGATGCAAAAGGCCTGCAGACCCACGCCGATCCAGCGAGCAGCCTCGGCAGCGGTCTTGACGTTCTCCTTCATGGCAATCGCTGCGCCGAGCTCATAGGCCCAGCGGACGTTCTCGAAGCAGATGGGCTGGGTGCTCGCCACGATGGAATAGGCGTCCACGCCCTTGCTGTTGGTAAATGCCTTCACGTCCTCAAAGGACTTGAAGCCGTATTTGTCCAGAACGGGCTGGAGCTGCGGCATCCGCCCTTCGTAGTTTTCAAACAAAGCCATTTGCTGCACCTCCTCTTATTCCTGACGCGGATCAATCCACTTGACCGCGCCGTCCTCCGCCTTGAAGCGGCCATAGCTTCCCAGATTCTTCTCGTAGGCTTCGTTGGGGGCGACGCCCTTCTTGATGGCGTCCATCATCTTGCCCAGATTCACGAACTGGTAGCCGCAGATCTGATTGTCCTTGTCGAGCGCGAGCTTGACGATATAGCCCTCCGTCAGCTCCAGATAGCGCGCACCCTTGGCAACGGTGCCATAGGTCGTGCCGATCATCGAGCGGTTGCCCTTGCCCAGATCCTCCAGACCGGCACCGATGCGCAGGCCGTTCTCAGAGAAAGCGGACTGGGTGCGTCCGTAGACGATTTGCAGGAAGAGCTCGCGCATGGCGGTATTGATGGCGTCGCAGACAAGGTCGGTATTCAGCGCCTCCAGGATCGTCTTGCCGGGCAGAATCTCGCTGGCCATTGCAGCGGAGTGGGTCATGCCGGAGCAGCCGAGCGTCTCAACCAGCGCCTCCTGAATAATTCCGTCCTTGACGTTCAGGCTCAGCTTGCAGGCGCCCTGCTGGGGGGCGCACCAGCCAACGCCGTGGGTGTAGCCGGAGATGTCCTTGATCTCCTTCGCCTGCACCCATTTTCCCTCCTCGGGGATCGGGGCGGGGCCGTGATTGGGGCCCTTCGCAACACAGAACATTTCTTCGACTTCCTTGGTGTATTGCATTTGACTTCAATCCTCTCTGATAGATTTGGTACTGCCCATATTATATATCATATTTTCGTCCATCTTGCAAGCTTTTTTTGCATCTTTATACAAGTGGAAGGGAGCCGGAAGAATTGTTTTCAAAAAAACCGGATTTCATTAAACCAACCGCCGCGCTTCTTGGTCTAATAGGCAGAACACAACGAGAGGAGGCTGCTTATGCAAACCGATACGGACTTCGCCGTTGTCTACAAAGCCCTTGTGGACAAGCACATGACGCCCGATCCCCAGCGGCTCGAAGCGATGCGGACCCTTTTATTGCATCAGCTATCTGCCCGCGATCCCCCCGGCGGGAAGAAATCGCAATAGACACCGCCCAAGGACAATGCTATAATTGCCTTATCCATCATGACCGAAACGGGAAAACAAGAAGCAGAGGAATAGAAGCCATGAACACGAAGACAGAAGCAAAGCAATCAACCATTCAGATTCCTTCGGAGCTGGTGGAGAATGCCAAGGCCGGAGACAGCGCCGCCTTCTCGGAGCTCTACACGCTGACCAGCGCCAGCCTCTACCGCAGCATTCGCGCCATGACCCGCGACGAGGATCTGACATGGGATATTCAACAGGACACCTATCTGCGCGCCTATCGCAGCCTGAAGACACTGGAAAACAACGAAGCCTTTTTCCCCTGGCTGCGGCGGATTGCCGTGAATCTCACCGCAACGCGGATGAGCAAGCGCCTGCCGATGACCTTTACAGACCTTGCTGACGAGGACGGAGAGCTCCCCGAGCTGCCCGATCTGCGCGTGGAAGCCCAGCCGGAGCTGTCTCTGGATCGGCAGGAGACCTCCCGGCTGGTGCAGGAGATTCTCGCTACCCTGCCCGAGGAGCAGCACCTGATTCTCGGTATGCGGTACTATGACGAGCTCAGCGTCAAGGAGATTGCGGAGCTCCTGCACCTCGCACCGGGAACGGTCAAGGCCCAGCTCTTTCACGGTCGCAAAAAGGTGGAAACCGCAGTCCGGACGCTGGAGAAGCAGGGCGTCAAGCTCTACGGCCTCTCCCCCCTCGCCTTCCTGCTCTCCCTGATGCGCAGCCTCGAACCGGTCACCGCAAAGCAGGCGGCGGTGCAGACAGCCATCTCAAAGGCAGCCGGAGCCGCCGTTCAAACCGCTGTTCCGACCATGAGCGCCCAGACGCTTGGGCAGACGCTGCTGCACGGGCTGGTCACCAAGGTTTTGGTCGGCGTCCTCTCGGTCGCCGTCGTGGGCGGCTGCGTCTGGGCCGGAAGCAAGCTTTTCCGTCAAGGCCCGCAGGACGCGCCGTATCAGCCCTCCGAAACAGCCGTGCTGCATGAGACGGACACGGAGCTGGATACAGACGCCATGCTGCACACGCAGACGACGGAGGATTTGACGGAGTCGGAGCCCTCAACCGCGCCGGAAACGACTGTCGAACCGGAGCCCTCGACCGAGCCGGAAACGACGGAACCGGAGCCCTCGACCGAGCCGGAAACGACGGAACCGGAGCCCTCGACCGAGCCGGAAAGCACGAACGAGTCCCCTGCACTGTCCGGCTCCTGCGGAGAAGACCTGACCTGGCGCTTTGACCCCGGCACCGGCACGCTGACGATTTCGGGCAGCGGAAAAAACCTGACTTGTGGACTGGACGCGATTCCGTGGGCTGCCTGTCAGGCAGACATCAAGACGGTCTCTCTGCCGGAGGGTCTGACCTCCATCGGCCCTTTTGCGTTCTTCCGATGCACCGCGCTGAAGCAGATCGCGTTCCCGACCAGCCTGGAAACCATTGGTGAATGGGCGTTCAGCGAGTGTCCCTTGGAGGAGCTTCGTTTCCCGGAAGGGCTTGTCCGCATCGACCAGTTTGCGTTCGCCCGCTGTACCAAATTAAAGGAGGTGTTCCTTCCCGCAACCCTGATCGCCATTGGGCAGGTACCATTCTCCAGCTGCACCAGCCTGAATGCTTTTCACGTTGCTGCGGGAAACGCCGTCTACAGCAGCGACGCCTCCGGCGTCCTGTTTAACAAGGAACAAACCTCTTTGATACAATACCCTTACAACAGGGCCGGCGCCTACGTCATCCCGGACGGTGTGGATCTCGTCTTTCCCAACGCATTCTGGCACTGCCCGAAGCTGACGGAGCTGACCTTTCCTGCGAGCCTCGCCGTCATTGACGATTCTGCGTTCACAGGCTCCACCGACCTTGAAAAAGTCACCTTCTCGGAAGGGCTGATCTCCGTTGGATGGCGTGCGTTCGAGGGATGTCCCAAGCTGACCGAGGTGGTGCTTCCGAAGAGCCTCGAGGAGATCGGCGCCTATGCGTTCGGCTATCTGTACAACGGCACGGAGATCGAGGGTAAACCGCTCGAGAGCTTCACGGTTTCCGGCTACACGGGTTCGGCAGCGCAGACTTACGCAGAGGCATACGGCTTTCGCTTTGTCGCTCTGTCCGACGCGCCCTGAGAATGCGTCCATTCAAAACAGGGGGCCGGCGTGCAGTTTTTGCCGCACGCCGGCCCTCCTTTGCGCCCCATCGCCCGCTTTGGAAAATATATGAAAAAAAAGTTTCTTTTCCGGTAAGCCTTTTCGGGCCTTGCCCAGTCTTATACAACGGAACGCAGCGGAAGCCCCTTGCCACCGCAGCGCAAGCGCTCCGCCTGCTCCGATTCATTCATCTATTATAATCAGGAGGAAATGAAATGAAAACCCGCATTCTGTCTCTGCTGCTGGCGCTGGCGCTGCTCTGCGCCGTCCTGCCGCAATTCACCCTCTCCGCACGGGCGGAGGAAGTCTACGCCGGTTCCTGCGGCGAGAATCTGACCTGGCGCTTTGACCCCGACACCAACACGCTGACCATCGAAGGCTTTGGCCCCATGGACGACAGCTACGCCTTTCTCGCGCAGCCCTGGTGTCTCCTGAACGATCGCATCACCACCGTCGTCCTGCCTGACGGTCTGACCGCACTGGCCGAACATGCGTTTGAAGGACTTGGTCGTCTGGACACCATCCGACTCCCGGAATCCCTGACCAGCATTCCAGACGGTGCCTTCTTTGACTGCGGTTTGAAGGAGCTGGAG
>JAFYGM010000054.1 GCA_017543225.1 Oscillospiraceae bacterium | reverse complement strand
TCTAAAAGTTGGATTAGCTGCAAGCAGGGTTTCGCCAGACGAGGCGGAGGACGCAGGCGGGCTGACGCCCGGCAAGGACGACAACGAAGTATGGCGGAATCCTGCGCCGCAGATCATGCCATTTTTAGGCTTAACGGAACACTAGGTACATAGAGACAAAAGAGAATGATAACGCTCTGCGCATGACAAAAAAGTGAAAGGCTGAAGCCCTTTTCCGATGGGCAGAGTCGGAAGACGACAACAACCAGCACCGCAACGTGCTGGTTGTTGGGTTTCCACTGTTTTTTGTTGCAAACAAATCAACTGCATGGTACAATCATGTTATTCAGATTGGAAAGGCAGGGAGAAAGATGGAAAAGAAGCTTGTCAAGCTGGTGCTCACAGGCGGGCCTGCTGGGGGCAAGACCTCGATGCTTGCAAGAATCCGCGAGGAGGTCTCAAAGCTGGAAGACTGGCGCGTGATCACCGTTCCTGAGTCGGCGTCTGATCTGATTTCCAACTTCGGGATCAAGCCCTTTGACGACTGCCTGCAAATGCGGGAGTTTCAGGACTATGTGGTGGCGGATCAGCTCCACAAGGAGCTTCTGGCGTGCAAGGCGGCGCGCACTGTGCGGGAGTCTAACGTGCTGATCGTCTATGACCGCGCACTGCTGGACGATCTGGCTTACGTTACGCCTGAGGAATTTGCCTCCGTGCTTGCCGGTTTCGGTCTGACCGTGTGCGAGGCCCTTGCAAAATACGATGCGGTAATCCACATGGTGACCTGTGCCAAGGGTGCGCTGCATGCCTACAACCTCGACAACGCCGCCCGCACCGAATCGCCGGAGGAAGCCGTGGCGCGGGATGAACGTACCCTGCAAGCATGGAGCGATCATCCGGTCCTGACGGTTTTGCACAATAATACGGACTTTGAGACAAAGCTGCAACGCGGGATGCGGGAGGTTTTCCGAATCATCGGCCTGCCTGCGCAAGGGTGACAGCCAATATACAAAGCATGCAAATCGCGCAAACAGGCGCGCTTGCGCGCTGCGAATCCAGAATCGGAGGAAGAGGTCTGCCATGAAGGAGTTCACGATCACAAATAATGACGCGGGACAGCGCTTGGATCGCTTTTTGGCCAAGAGCGTTCCGCTGCTTCCGGCGTCTCTGGCGCAGAAATACATCCGCTTGAAGCGCATCAAGATCGACGGCAAGCGTGCCGAGCGCGACACAAGACTGACCGCCGGAAACGTGGTTCAGCTCTATATCAATGACGAGTTCTTCGACACGCCTAAGCCGGAGAACGCCTATCTCACGGTGACGACGCCGAAGCTCCAGATCGTCTATGAGGACGAGAACCTGATTCTGGTGGACAAGAAGCCGGGGCAGGCCGTGCATCCCCATGACGGTGCGGAGTACGGAAAAACGCTGATTGACCACATTCAGGCCTATCTCTATGCCAAGGGAGAATGGAAGCCGCGCGAGGAGCATGCCTTTGCCCCCGCACTCTGCAATCGCATCGACCGGAACACCGGCGGCATTGTGATCGCCGCCAAAAACGCCGAGGCGCTGCGCATTCTGAACCAGAAGATCAAAGATCGGGAGATGGAGAAGCGCTATCTCTGCGTCGTACACGGAACGCCGAAGCCGAAGCAGGGACGGCTTGAGGGCTATATTTTCAAGGACGCAAAGCAGAACCGGGTCTATGTGACCCAAAAGCCCCAGCCCGGCTCGAAAACTGCTGTGACCCTGTATCGAACCCTTGCTGCCCGCGATGGCCTGTCGCTGGTGGAATGTGAGCTGATCACAGGCAGGACGCATCAGATCCGTGCAATGATGGCCCATGCCGGAACCCCGCTGCTGGGTGATGGGAAGTACGGGAAGCTTGACAAACGCTTTGCGCGCACCTATCAGGCGTTGTATTCCTATCAATTGAAGTTTGTCTTCACCACCGACGCCGGTGCGCTGGCATATCTCAACGGAAAAAAGTTTACCGTCGAGCAGGTGGATTTTGTGGCAGAATTCTTCCCCGATGTGAAGCTGCGGTTGACAGAAAAACCGTGAAGAATGGCGGAGTCCGGGGGGTTCCTCACACGATCCACCGGGTTCTCCACCACCGAAATCACGAAATATCAAGGAATTTTGCAGGTTTTCCACATAGGTGTGGAAAGCCTGCGAACATCCCGGAAAAATGAAATTTGTTGACATAACAAAAAGATCGGAGGCCGCTCTGGAGAAGAGCGGCCTCCTGTTTAAGAAGAAACAGCCGTGCAGAGGTGAACTGCGGGACAGATGGCTTGCAGAACCTTGGAGGCAGCGCGTGCGGAAGCGGAGTCGTCGAACAGGCCGAAGACCACCGATCCGGTGCCGGTGAGCCGTGCGCCGAGGGCCCCGTGCGTAAGCATCGTTTTCCGCAGTGTTTCCACGACGGGATAGCGCGCTGCAACCAGAGGCTCAAAGGCGTTTTGCAGGCAGGCGCCGATTGCGCCGCAGTCGCCGTGCGCAATCGCACGGCACATGGCAGCAGTGTCGGGGCGGGCTGAAACGCCTGCCGCGTCAATCTCCCGGAACAGAGCCGGGGTGGAGACCGAAAACGACGGCTTCGCCAAAAGGAAGCAAAGTCTGTCCGGCAGGCTTGGCAGCCGCGTCAGCACCTCGCCACGTCCCTTTGCCAGCGCAACGCCTCCGAAGAGGCAGTAGGGCACGTCGCTTCCCACGCGCAGACCAAGGCTGCGGAGCTCCTCGTCGGAGAAGCATCCATAATGCCGGTTGAGGGCGCGAAGGACGGCAGCCGCGTCGCTGCTCCCGCCCGCCATGCCCGCCTGTGCAGGGATGTGCTTTTCGACCTGAATCCGAAGTCCCTCCGGTTCAATGCCGGTGGCTGCGCAGTAGACCTGCGCAGCCTTCCAGCAGAGATTGTCCGGGCCGTCGGGAATTCCGGGCGTATTGCAGACAACGGTCCACGGTGCGCCGGTTCCAAGCTCCAGAGTCAGCGTATCACAGAGAGAGACGGAGATCATAACCATCTCCAACTCGTGATAACCGTCAGGTCTGGCGCCGAGAATATCCAGCGTCAGATTCAGCTTGCCCGGTGCGGTTTCTTGCAGCAGAATCACTTAATCTTGCGGGCTTCGAGGTAATAGCGCTTCTCGCGGGCGTGGCCCATGGAGAAGGTCTTTCTGGGCAGAATGCCATCGGCAATGACGCCGCGGAAGAGCTGGCTCTTCTCCATGGCGGGCAGCAGGAAGCCGATGGAGTTGGGCTTCTTGGCAAGGTCGATCAGCACATCGTCGTCGTGGATGTAGTCGATCTCACCGGCATGCTCCTTCAGATACTTGTCCAGGAAGGTCTGCAGGGCGCCGACAGCGAGCTGGCTCTTGGCCTTGTCCAAATAGATCGTGCCGGACTTCTCACCGATGTACCACTGGACGGGGAAGCCACCCTCGGCGCACCAGGTTTCCTCGATCTCCTTCAGCAGAGCCTCGGGATCGGTGTTGGCAATAATGCGGTGGATGGGTTCAAAGACCTGAGCGGGATCGTGGATATTCTCCAGCTCGACCAGCGCGAAGCGGGCGGGATGGTTGGAAAGATCGACACCGGGGTTCTTGGCCTTGAGCTCCTCGTAGCAGCTCTTGGCGGTGGCGAGGCTGTGGTTGCCGTCGCCCACGGCGAAGACCATGGGAACGCCGTTCAGACCGACGTATTTCTTGCCGACGTTGGCGGAATAATCCGCCAGACGATCCTCGAACGCCTTGACCTCGTCGCCCTCGACCAGATAGCCGACGATATGTCCGCCGTCTTCCATGAGGTCGAAGTCGTAGAGCTTCTTCAGCTCGGCCTTCTTCGCGGCAATGGGCTCAATCAGAACCTTGTCGTGATCGTCGGCCAGCATCAGAATGTGGGGCAGCTCCAGCGGCGCATCGCGGCGGACGCGCTGACGGGGCGGAATGCGCTCCACGACGGTCTTCTCGGTGGCGCGGATGGCGGAGGTGGAGCCGGTGGAATAATCGTAGGCGTCCAGATCGACCATGCCCATCAGACCCAGACGGACGGAGCCGTTCTCAAGGGTGCGCTCCACGAGCACAAGGCTGTGGGGATAGCAGACAAAAACGTCATTCTTCAGATATTCGCTCATGGTCTGGTTGATCAGAGCCGTGTGTTCAGCCTCCTTGGGCGTGCCAAGCTCCGCCTCAGGGAGAATGAGGTTGATGGTGGAAGCGCTGCCGGCGGCGTTGGCGCGAACGCGATCCCAGTACTTCTGGTCAGAGGTGAACTGGTCGCAGGCGATTACGGCCCATTTTTCCATGGGGACGTCGCGGGGCAGAAGAATATCAGCGGGTAAGAAAGCGTTCATTCGGAAAAATCCTCCCTTATATAATCGGTTCTCTTATTATAACGCATCCTCTTTCTTTTTGCAACCGTAACCTGAAAAAAGATCGGAAAGAAAAACGAAGAAAAACAAAGCAAGCATGGAGTGCTTCGGAAAACCGCAGCGAAAAAAGACAATCCCCTTCTTGTTTTGTTGCGCTTCCTGCGCTATAATAGATCGAAGTCTGCATTGAGGGGAAAAGGAGGCTGCCAAATGCTCCTGCTCAGCGCCTGTCTTGCCGGCGTTCCCTGCCGCATGGACGGTCATGCAAAGCCTGTTCCTGCGCTGCTGTCGCTTGCGGTGCGCGGAGAGGCCGTCCTGGTCTGCCCGGAGGTTTTGGGTGGACTCCCGATCCCGCGTGTCCCGAGCGAACGATGCCCGGACGGACGGGTGATGAACGCAGCAGGAGAGGACGTCACCGCAGCGTTTGTGCTTGGCGCACAGCGCGCACTGGAAATCTGCCGCGCAAGAGGCTGCGACTGCGCGGTATTGAAGGCCAAAAGTCCCTCCTGCGGCAAGGGCCTCATCTACGATGGAAGCTTCACCCGGACGCTGACGCAAGGCGACGGCGTGTTTGCTGCACTTTTGCAGCGCGAGGGAATCCGTGTGCTGACCGAGGAAGAGGCTGTCTGCGCGTTGGAGCAAAGGAGGGCATGAGACCGTGCTGTTTGGGTATCCGATCTGGCTGATTGCGTTGATCGGATGCGGCGTGTTCGTCGCATCCTTTGTGGACGCTATCGGCGGAGGCGGGGGGATCATCTCCGTCCCGGTCTATCTCCTTGCCGGACTGCCGACGCATCTGGCGTTGGGAACGAATAAAATGTCTTCCGGGATCGGAACGGCAGTTTCTACCCTGCGCTATCTGCGCAGAGGCTTTGTAGACTGGATGCTGGCTCTGCCATCAGTGGCGCTTGCAGTCTGCGGCGCTTATCTCGGGACGACGCTGCAATTAATGGCGGACGAACGGATTCTGAAATACCTTCTGCTCCTTGTCCTGCCGCTGGCGGCGCTGGCCCTGCTGCGTAAAAAGAGCCTTCCCGAGGAGCGCGGAGCGATTTCACGTAGAAAGCAGTGCGCGGCGGTCTGGGGTTCCTCCCTTGTGATCGGCGTTTACGACGGCTTTTATGGGCCGGGAACCGGGACCTTCCTGCTTTTAAGCTACTGTGCCCTCGGCAGGCTGGACGTGCGCACGGCCTCCGGCACCGTGAAGCTGGTCAATTTTTCCTCCAACATGGGCGCGCTCGCGACCTCTCTGCTGGCCGGCAAGGTGCTGGTCGGCGTGGGACTGATTGCTGCCTGCTTTTCCATTGCGGGGCACTACCTCGGCGCAGGTCTCGCAATCAAAAACGGGGCGAAGATCGTGCGTCCGGTGATTCTTGCCGTGATCACGCTCCTGCTGCTTCGCACAGCGGCGGAGCTTTTGGGCCTTCTCTGACCGGGGGAGAACGGCACCTGCTCCTGCGCCCGGAGACAACAAACAGCTTTGAGGTGATGACGTGAAAAAACCAGCGCTTCTCTGGGAACTGTTCCATGTGTTTTTTCGAGTGGGCCTCTTTACCTTCGGCGGCGGCTACGCCATGATTTCCGTGGTTGAGGATGCCTGTGTCGATCGGCGCGGCTGGATTACCCGTGCGGAAATGGATGATCTCGTTGTCGTGGCGGAGTCCACGCCGGGGCCGATTGCAATCAACTGTGCGACCTATGTCGGCGCTCGACAGGCCGGCGTTGTCGGTGCGGTCACGGCGACCTTGGGGATGATCCTTCCCTCGTTTCTTGTGATCTTTACAATTTCAAAGCTGTTGGATCGGTTTTTGGAGATCAAGCTGATCGCCAGCGCCTTTCGGGGGATCAAGCTCGCAGTCGGCATTCTGGTGCTGGACGCCGGATGGCGGCTTCTGCGCCGGATGAAAAAAGACGCCCTCTCTGTGACGATTCTTGCAGTCTCTCTCACGATCATGCTTGGCGTGAATCTGTTTGCACTTCGTTTCTCCTCCATAGTTCTGATGCTTACAGCCGCGGGTGTGAGCCTTTTGGCTATGAAGCTGGGATGGAAGGGAGGCGGCAAGGAATGATTTTAGAGTTGTTTCTTGGATTTCTGCGCGTGGGCTGCTTTTCCTTCGGCGGCGGCTATGCGGCGGTTGCCCTGATCCGGGAGGTCGTCCTCTCCAACGGCTGGATGTCGGAGGAAATGCTTTCCTATCTCATTGCAGTCAGTGAGAGTACACCCGGCCCGATCATGGTGAATCTGGCGACCTATATTGGCAGCACGCAGGCCGGGGTGCTCGGTTCGCTTGTGGCGACGCTTGCCGTGGTGCTCCCGGCGTTTCTGCTGATTCTCGGTCTGATGGCTGTGTTGAAGCGCTTTATGGGCAATCCGTGGGTTTCCGCTGCAATGAAGGGCCTGAAGGCCTGCATCATCGGCGTGATCTTTGCAACGGGATTGGAAATGCTCTGGACAAACTGTGTGCCCTCGAAGTCGCCGGATTTGACGGCAATCGTTCTGACTGCCCTTCTGGCGGGAATTTACTTTGGCTGTCGGGAGGGGTTCCACCGGAAGCTCTCCCCAATCGCGCTGATCGGTATTTCTGCCCTTCTCGGGATTGCGGCCTATGGCTTCTGAGCGCTTGGGAGAAAAAACGGAACAGAACGGATTTGCTTTTTCCTGTGTGTTGCATTCTGTCGAATTCTGTGATAAGATCAAGCAGCTCCGTTTCCGCGAAAACGGGGCAAGCTTTTTTGGGAGACGGTTCTATGCAAACCTTAATAGAGCTTTACGACGACCACCCCTTGGAAAACGTCCTCGGAGTTGAGATGTTCCGCCCCGAACGGGTTGTCTATATTTGCCCGGAGAAGGTCGAAAAGAACAAAACCATTCAGCGGCGGATGCAGAGCTATTTTGAACACCGGGGCCTGCCGGTCAAGATCAAATTCATTCGCGCCCGCATCTATGATGCCGGCGCCATGCTGCAAACGCTTCGCGCCGTGGTTTCGCGCTGGCCGGATTGCGCAGTGGATATCACCGGCGGAACGGATGCGGTTTTGTATGCGGCGGGGATGCTCGGCGCGGAAAAGCCGATTCCGGCCTTCACGTTCAGCCAGAAAAACAGTTGCTTTTATGATATTCGCAATGCTCCTTTCGCTGCCGGGCTGCCCTGCCGCGTGCGCTTTTCGGTGGAGGACTGCATCCTGCTGGCGGGCGGCTCCATCCAGCAGGGGAGAATGGACAATACGATTCTGGCGGAGTATTTTCCCGTAATTGATCCGTTCTTTCAAATCTATCTTAAGCACCGCCGCCAGTGGGTTCGGATCGTGACTTTTATCCAGCGCCTTTCCCAGACGAATCCGGAAGGGCCGATTCCGCTCACGGTTCAAGGCGCTTACACCGTGAAGGGCGAACGCAGCGACCGGATCGACGCGCCGGAGGATGCGCTCCGGGATCTGGCGGCGCTGGGCTTCTTGAAGGAGCTTTCCCTCGACCATGAGGCCGGTGTCCGTTTTACCTTCCGAGATCATCAGGTTCGCTTTTGGCTGCGTGACGTGGGGAGCGTGTTGGAGCTCTTCGTCTACAAGGCCTGCGTGGATACCAGACTCTTTGACGACGTGCGTCTGAGCGCGGTTGTGGACTGGGAAGCGAACGAACAGCAATCCGCTGTGACCAATGAGCTGGATGTGCTGGCAACGCGCGGCATTGCCCCGGTTTTCATCAGCTGCAAGACCTGCGAGGTGCGCACAGAGGCTCTGAATGAGCTTGCCATCCTGCGCGATCGGTTCGGTGGAAAGACAGCCAAGGCGGCTGTCGTCACCGCAGAGCGCGGCGGCGGCGCGATGCGCAGCCGTGCGGCCGAGCTGGGAATTCGGGTCATTGATCTGGACGATCTGGCCGGCGGCAGTCTGGGAAAGCAGATTCGCCGTCTGCTTGAAAAGTAATTACCGCCGCGCCAAAGGGCGCGGCGTAAAAAACAGGAGGAAAATCTATCATGCGTAAAACTGCCCTTATCACTGCCCTGCTTCTGGCGCTGGCGCTCGTCCTGACCGCCTGCGCAGGCACAACCGGCTCTGACCAGACTTCCGGTGCGCCCGAAACGACCACCGGTAATATCAATGCGTTCGGATCGACAGAATCCACCGAGACTGCGGCGACGACGGAGGCCGAGGTACCCACCACGACCGCGCCTGTCAACGAAGTGACTACGGAAGCCCCCACGGAAGCCCCTACTGAGGAACCCACCGAGGCGACCCGTCCTGAAAGCTGGTCTACGACGACCGGAATCGGCAAGGTCGGCATGCTGCTGCCCGATTTCTCCGTGACCACCGCTGAAGGCGAGACCTTCACGCTCTCTGAAGCTCTGAAGGATCACGATCTTGTCCTGATTAACCTCTGGGCGACCTGGTGCGGCTACTGCAAGATGGAGTTCCCGTATCTGGAAGAGGCCTATGAGGAGTACAAGGATCGCGTCGAGGTGATTGCGCTTTCCACAGAATACTCGGACACCGCAGAGGTCATGATGAAGTTCGCAAAGGAAAACAACCTGACCTTCCTGTTTGCGCAGGATGAGAAATTCCGTATGACCAGATGCTTCAACATCGAAGGAGTTCCCACCAGCGTGCTTGTGGATCGCAACGGTCAGGTGGTCTGGACGCAGGTCGGCGCAATGCCCTCTACTCAGGCGTTCCGCGATGTGTTTGACGAGTATCTGCCCAAGAGTGACACCTACGGCGAGGTCAAGTACAGCGTTGTCGTCAAGGATCAGAACGGCGACCCGGTTCCCGGCGCGGTTGTGAGCTTCTGTACCGACGAGGCCTGTCACCCGATCACCGCAGATGAGAACGGTGAGGCGGTTTATGAGGCCGAGCTCGGTGAATACCACGTTCAGGTGCTCTCCCTCCCCGAAGGCTATGAGCTGGATGCTGCCGACGCGGAGTTCAACGTCGGCACCTGGAGCGGAACCACAAACGTGACGGTTACCAGACAGGGATGAGCGGATACAAAAAGGGACAGCGTCTGACTGCGTGGATTTTGACGGGCCTGACGGTGCTTCTGGCGATTGCGCTCTGCTGGGCGGCGCTGGATCTCTGGCTGGAGGGCAGGGCCATTCGGCAGACGAACCCTGCTGCTGTGATCTACAGTCCCGAGGCGGTGCATGCACGAGCGGGCAAGGTGCTTCCGGTCTTTCTTGCGTGGTTGGTCGCGCTGGTTGCCGCGCTCTGCTTCGGACCCCGGAATGCGAAGCCTTTCCACCCCCGCACACGGGTGTCGGCGCAGGCTGCTGTCCCGACGCCGCGCCGACTGCAATGGCTGCGCATCGGCCTGTTTGCGGCTGCTGCGGTCCTGATTGTTCTGGGCGTTCTGAACGGCGGACTCCGGGACGTTCTGGTGAAAGCCGTCAATCTCTGTACGGAGTGTATTGGCCTTGGATAAACAAACATCGTGGTGGAGCCGTCATCGGCCCACAACCCGGCGACTGGTTCAGCTCTATACGGCCCTGCTGTACAACGCCCATCTCAAGGGCTTTGCGGAGGGCGAAATCTACACCGGAAAGAGCAAGGCCCTCTGTGTGCCGGGACTCAACTGCTATTCCTGTCCTGCCGCCGTGGGGGCCTGTCCCCTCGGCGCGCTGCAAAACGCCGTGGCTGCTTCTGCCAGCCGTCCGGCCTTCTATGTGGTCGGCGTCCTTCTGCTCTTCGGTCTGGCGCTGGGTCGCGTGATCTGCGGCTGGGCCTGTCCGATGGGGCTTTTGCAGGAGCTTTTGCACAAGCTTCCTACCCCGAAGATCAAAAAGGGGCGCATAACCCGCGCGCTGACCTGGTTGAAGTATGTGTTGCTTGTCGTGCTTGCGCTGGCGGTTCCGCTTTACTATGCCTTCCGGCGCGTTCCGGTTCCGGGCTTTTGCAAGTACGTCTGCCCCGCGGGAACGCTGGAGGGAGCAATCGCCCTGCTGCTGCACCCGGATAACCAATCGAAGCTGGGGCTTCTCGGTATCCTGTTCACGCGCAAATTCGTGATTCTGGTGCTGATCACGTTGGCCTGTATTTTCCTCTACCGTGCCTTCTGCCGCTTTCTCTGCCCGCTTGGGGCGCTCTATGGCCTGATGAGCCGCCTGGCCCTGCTTGGTGTAAAGCTGGATCAAAGCCGCTGCACGGACTGCGGCGCCTGTCAGCGGGTCTGTCCGATGGACATTCGAAAGGTGGGAGATCGCGAGTGCATCTCCTGTGGCAAGTGCATCGGCGTTTGCCCGACCTCTGCCATCCAATTTCGGGCAGGGAAGGCCGTGCTCCATGTGTCGGATGTGCCTGCGGAGAAGACGGGAAAACGCGGTCGGCGGGTTCTGACGTGGACGCTCGCCCTGCTGGTTCTGGCGGGCGTGCTGATTGCCGTTAACTTTCCCGCCTCTGCAAAGCCGGAGCCTGTTTCTACCTCACAGACCGGGAATGAGACCGTGCAGACGACCGGAGAGGAACCGCAGACGACCGGGGAAACGCAGCAGACGACCAACGCGGCCCCTGCCATCGGCTCCGAGCCGGGGCAGCGCCTCGGGGACTTTACCGTGGAGCGGATCGGCGGCGCTTCGTTCACCCTTTCCGAACAGCGCGGACGCTTTGTGGTACTGAACATCTGGGCAACATGGTGCGGCCCCTGTGTGGCGGAGCTTCCGATTCTCGAGGAATTTGCAAACACGCATCCGGATGCCTCAGTGCTTGCCGTCCATGCGAGCCTGATCACGGAGGATGTCGAGCAGTGGCTCGCGCAGGGCTCCTGTTCGCTGGACTTTGCCATAGATCAGGATGGAACGGTCTCCAATCTGGTCGGCGCATCGACCATGCTGCCCCATACCGTGATTCTGGATCGAAACGGAACCGTGCTCTACAATTGCCCCGGCTCCATTACGGCGGCCCTGCTGGAGGATTTCTACAGCCGCGCCTCCTGAAAACATTGCAAAACTGCTGCAAGTGGAGGAAAAAGGAGAAATAATGTAGGTTTTTCTCTCCAAAATCCCACTTTTTTTCGAAAAAAGCTTGCAGATAGGGGAAACATGTGGTATAATGTGGCAAATTCTTTCGTTGGGAGAGTAGAGCAATGGGAAGAATCGACAAAGAGAACTATTATCTGGACATTGCGGAGACCGTTTTAGAGCGTTCCACCTGCGGACGTTCCAAGTACGGTGCAATCATCGTCCGAAACGATGAGATTATTGCCACGGGCTACAACGGTGCGCCGCGCGGTCGCGAGAACTGTATTGACATCGGCTACTGTCTGCGCGACAAGCTGCATATTCCTCATGGGGAGCGTTATGAGCTCTGCCGGAGTGTCCACGCGGAGATGAACGCCATTATTTCCGCTGCCCGAAGTGAATGCATCGGGGCTACGCTGTTTCTGGCCGGGCGGAACGCCAAGACCGGGGACTATCTCGAGAGCGTAGAGCCCTGCTCCATGTGCCGTCGTGTGATCATCAATTCCGGGATCAAGCGCGTCGTGATGCGCACCGGGAAGGATACCTATAACGCGGTCAATGTGCAGGAGTGGGTCATCCGCGACGATTCCATTCTCAGCGATTACGAAATCTGAACGATTCAGCAGCCGGACGGAGCAAGGGTGTGAGCGCCTTGCCCCGTCCGGATTTCTTTTTTGTTGAGAAACCAAAGATAAGCTTGACTTTTTGAATCGTTTCGTATATGCTGGTCGTCGGAATTTGGCAGATCAAAAACAGCGGAATCCCGCTAAACACCAATCTGCTTTGAAAGGAGCGTATTATGAGTCGTTTCAAAACCTATCTCAAGGAGCAGAACATTGAGCTGTCCCCCAGGCGTTACTTTATCGACGCGATGGGCGCGATGGCACAGGGCCTGTTCGCGTCTTTGCTGATCGGCACGATCTTCAACACGTTGGGTACCCAGTTCGAGTGGCCGATTCTGAACGAAATCGGAGGCTTTGCACAGAAGGGCGTCGGCCCTGCCATGGCGGTCGCCATCGGCTATGCACTTAAGGCTTCCCCGCTGGTGCTGTTTTCCCTGATCGGCGTCGGCTTCGCTGCCAATGATCTCGGCGGCGCAGGTGGCCCGCTCGCGGTGTATGTGATCGCCATTCTTGCCTGTGAGTGCGGCAAGCTGGTCTCCAAGCGGACGAAGGTGGACATCCTTGTGACGCCTGCCGTGACGATTCTGGTCGGCGTGCTTCTGAGCAAGCTGATTGCGCCCTACATTGGTGCGGCTGCCAACTCGTTTGGAAAACTGATTATGAGCGCAACAGAACTCCAGCCCTTCTTCATGGGCATTCTGGTCTCTGTTCTGGTTGGTATTGCATTGACCCTGCCCATCTCATCGGCTGCGATTTGCGCGGCGCTTTCCCTGACCGGTCTGGCAGGCGGGGCGGCGGTTGCCGGCTGCTGCGCCCAGATGGTCGGCTTCGCCGTGATGAGCTTCCGCGAGAATCGCTGGGGCGGTCTGGTCTCGCAGGGCATCGGAACCTCCATGCTCCAAATGCCGAACATTATGAAGAACCCCGCAGTCTGGATTCCCCCCATCCTTGCCAGCGCCATTACCGGCCCTCTGGCGACCTGTGTGTTCCATCTGCAAAACAACGGCCCCGCAGTGGCATCCGGTATGGGCACCTGCGGTCTGGTCGGACAGATCGGCGTCTACACCGGCTGGGTCAACGACGTTGCCGCCGGGACGAAGGCCGCCGTCACCACAATGGATTGGGTCGGTCTTGTGCTGATCTGCTTCATCCTGCCCGCCGTTCTGAGCCTGATCTTCTGCGAAATCGAGCGCAAGCTCGGCTGGATCAAGAAGGTCGACCTCAAGCTGCAATAATCGTGCGCTGTACGCGATGCGGTCTGCGTCTGGAAGCCTGTGCGCATGCTGCTCGACGCAAGAAGTACCCGTCCCGGCGAAAAAACACCCTGCAAGGTTCCCACGTTCCTTGCAGGGTGTTTCTTTGTTCAGACAGGACGAGGAAGCAACGTGCAGGGACGAGCATGGTGTCCGCCGACGCGCACCCACCCCGTAGGGGCCGGCGTCCTCGACGGCCCGGTGGAACGGATCGTTCCGCTTTTGCGGTGCGTCGGGGACGCCGCACCCTACGACGCCGGACGGAAACGGATTCTTCGTGCCGCTTAGAATGACGCGCAGGGAACCGAATGTAGGGACGAGCATCGCTCGTCCGCGTTTGCGAAGCAAACAATCGCCCGGCAGTGCGATCCCTCCCTGCGTTGCTGCGGTACGGGACGTTGGATTTGCCTGCGGCCCACGATGGA
>JAFYGM010000053.1 GCA_017543225.1 Oscillospiraceae bacterium | reverse complement strand
CTCCGGGCACCGGCAAGACGCTGCTGGCGCGGGCTGTTGCGGGCGAGGCCTCCGTGCAGTTCCTCTCGATTTCCGGCTCCGACTTCGTGGAGCTCTATGTCGGCGTTGGCGCGGGCCGTGTTCGCGACCTGTTTGATCAGGCCAAGAAAATGGCGCCCGCCATCATCTTTATCGACGAGATCGACGCCGTCGGCCGTCACAGAGGCGCAGGTCTCGGCGGCGGTCACGACGAGCGCGAGCAAACCCTGAACCAGCTTCTGGTCGAGATGGACGGCTTCACCGGAAACACCGGCGTCATCGTCATGGCGGCCACGAACCGAAAGGACATTCTGGATCCCGCCCTGCTTCGTCCGGGACGCTTTGACCGTCAGGTTTACGTCGGCAAGCCGGACTGCGATGGCCGTGAGGCCATCTTGAAGGTGCACGCGCGCGGCAAGCCGCTGGCGGATACCGTCGATCTGCACATCGTTGCCCGTACAACCGTGGGCTTCACCGGTGCGGATCTGGAGAACCTGCTCAATGAGGCGGCTCTGCTGGCAGCCCGTGCGGACCGCCCCTGCATCCTGATGGAGGATCTTGAGGAGGGTCTGCTGAAGGTTTGGGCCGGCCCGCAGAAAAAGAGCCACAAGGTCTCCGAGCGTACCCGTCGCCTGACGGCTTACCATGAGGCAGGGCATGCGGTCTCTGCGTGGTATCTCCCCCATCACGCGCCCGTGCAGATGGTCACGATCATCCCGCGCGGACCCGCAGGTGGTCTGACCATGTATCTGCCCGAGGAGGATCAGGACGACACCAGCCGTTCGGAAATGTTTGAATCCATTGTCTCATCCCTCGGCGGTCGAATTGCCGAGAGCATGAAGATGGACGATATTTCCACCGGGGCGTCCGCCGATATCCGAAACGCGACCGAGATTGCTCACGATATGGTTACGCGCTACGGCATGTCTGAGGCGCTTGGCACGGTGCGCTATGGCAACGACGAGGAGGTGTTCGTCGGCATGAGCTACGGCAGAACCCGTCCCTATTCCGACCAGACAGCCGGAAAGATCGACGATGAGGTGCGCCGAATCATCGACCAGGCCTATGAGACCTGCGAACAACTGCTCAAGGAGCACGACGATCAGCTCGAACAGGTTGCCCAGTATCTTCTGGCGCACGACACTATGACGCGGCGTCAGTTTGACGCCTGCATGAAGGGCGAACCGATTCCTGAGAACGAGTCGGAATCCCTGTTCGATCGCTTTGCCGATTTGGAAAAGCAGGAGGAGGCTGCGCCTGCGGAGCCGCAGGCAGAGGAAGCAGCCTCTGAAGAAAAGAACGAAACGGTATGAATTGCAAAAAACAGGGTGCAAGCCCTGTTTTTTGCTTCCGGCAGACAAAATTCCATTGCGCGGACGGCAGAATCATTGTATAATAAAACCAACAACGTCGGAAAGGATGAGCAGAATGAACTATCCAACCCCCCATATTCAGGCGACGCCTGCGGACTTCGGGCAGACTGTGCTGATGCCCGGCGACCCCTTGCGGTCGAAATACATTGCGGAGCACTTCCTCGAGGATGCCGTGCTGGTGAACAATGTGCGCGGCGTGCAGGGCTATACTGGACGGTACAAGGGCGTCCGGGTCTCCGTTATGGCTTCCGGCATGGGAATGCCCTCAATGGGCATTTATTCCCATGAGCTGTTCGAGGTGTTCGGTGTGCGGAACATCCTTCGCATCGGCTCTGCGGGCGCGATCCAGCCGGAAATCAACCTCAAGGAGCTGGTGATCGGAATGGGTGCGTCAATGGACTCCAACTATCAGGCGCAGTTTCACCTGATGGGCACCTTTGCGCCGATCTGCTCCTACGAAATGCTGCAAGCGGCGACCCGAGCCGCCGACGAGCTGGGTGCGGTCTATCACGTCGGCAACCTGCTCTCGTCTGACTTCTTCTATGACGACGATGCAGGCCTTCCCGATGCGCTGAACCCCAAAAAGAACTGGCAGAAGATGGGTGTTCTGGCGATTGAAATGGAGTCTGCCGCCCTCTACCTGAATGCAGCCCGCCTGCGCAAGAACGCCCTGTGTATCTGCTCGGTCTCCGATCAGTTGATCCGCCATGAGTATCTCTCTGCCGAGGAGCGGCAGAGCGGCTTTGCGAAGATGATGCAGGTTGCGCTGGAAACGGCAGTTAAGCTTGAGAAATAAGCGGCAGGGGAGGCGGACGGCTTGAAACGTGTGTTTTTGATTGTACTCGATTCCTGCGGCGCAGGGGAGCTTCCGGACGCGGCCCTGTTTGGTGATCATAACGTCCACACCCTGCGGGCCTGTGCGTCCTCTGCCCGCCTTTCGATTCCAAACCTGCGCGCAGCCGGATTCGGAAATATTGACGGGCTGGAATTCCTCGGTTCCGTGGCGCAGCCCTGCGGCGCATTCGGCAAGCTGGCGGAGGCGTCGATGGGCAAGGATACCACCATCGGACATTGGGAGATTGCGGGCGTCGTGTCGCCCGAGCCGCTGCCCACTTATCCGAACGGCTTCCCGGAGGAGGTGCTTCGCCCCTTCCGCGAGGCGACGGGACGCGGCGTGCTTGCCAACGCGCCGTGGTCCGGAACGGCGGTCATCAACAAATTCGGAGATGCCCACGTCCAAACAGGGGATCTGATTGTCTATACCTCCGCCGATTCGGTCTTTCAGATCGCGGCCCATGAGGACGTGGTTCCCGTTGAACAGCTCTATGACTACTGCCGCATTGCACGCAGGATCCTGCACGGCAAGCACGGCGTGGGGCGCGTGATTGCCCGTCCCTTCGTCGGCAAGGGCAACGGGAACTATACCCGCACTGCCAACCGGCACGACTTCTCCCTCGAACCGCCTCGGAAAACGATGCTCGACGCCTTTCGCGATGCGGGGCTGGACTCCATTGCAGTTGGCAAAATCTACGACATCTTTGCCGGACAGGGCATCACGGAGCACGTCTATACCACTTGCAATGCGGACGGGATGGTGAAGACTGCAGCCTATGCCGAGCGCGACTTCCACGGCCTCTGCTTTACGAATCTGGTCGATTTTGATATGCTCTACGGACACCGGCGGGATATCGACGGCTATGCAAACGCCCTGACGGAGTTTGATGCGTGGCTGGGAGCCTTCCGGAAGAAGCTGGGGCCGGACGACCTGCTGCTGGTGACCGCCGATCACGGCTGCGATCCGTCCTACACCGCAACCACCGATCACACGCGCGAGTATATCCCGCTGTTGATCCTGGGCGAAGCGGTCAAGCCTGTCAACCTCGGCGTGCGTCCCTGCTTTGCCGATATCGCAGCGACGCTCTGTGACGTGTTTGGCCTTCCACTGGAAACGGAGGGAAGAAGCTTCAAGGAGGTTTTTTTGAAATGACGACGCCGGAAACGCTGGTTGCTTTTGCAAAACAGGCCCGCAGCCGTTCCTACTGTCCCTATTCCGGGTTTGCTGTTGGTGCTGCCCTGCTGTGTGCGGATGGGATCGTCTATCAGGGCTGCAATATCGAGAACGCTGCCTACGGCCCCAGCATTTGCGCGGAGCGGGTGGCGGTCTTTCGCGCCGTTGCGGAAGGCAAGCGCGACTTCGCGGCCCTTGCCGTGGCAGGCGGGAAGGCAGGGGAGGAGATCACCGCCCTCTGCCCGCCTTGCGGCGTCTGCCGTCAGGTGCTGCGGGAATTCTGCGGCGCGGACTTTCCAATCTATCTCGCGGGGCCGGACGGCACATATGAGTGCCACAGCCTCGGAGAATTGCTTCCCCTGAGCTTTTCCAACGCGGAGCTTTCATAAACCGATTTGATCCTGCATCCTGCGAAGCACTTTGTCGCTTCGCAGGATGCGCTGTTTCTACGCTTTGCACGTTTTCTGACCGACGGCATAGACTGGCCTGAGGAGATGAAGCAATGGAAACGACTTTTCTGCTGGCAGGCGGGGATCGGCGGCAATTCTGGCTCGCTCGACTCCTCGGCTCCAAGGGGCGGGTTTTTTCCGTCGGCGTACCGGAGAGGACGGATTGCCTTCCGGATGTGCCCGCCGACATCTTGATCCTGCCCACGCCCTGCTGCAATCCGTGCGGACGCCTGCGCTGCGCGTCTTTGCCGGAGGGATTGGACCCGGCAATTCTGCGCGGGACATACGATATCCATACCCGTGTCTACGGCGGCGCAATGCCGAAGATGCCGGACGCCCTGTTACCTGACTGCGGGCCGGCATTCGATCTGCTGACCGATCCAACCGTAGCGGCGGTCAACGGACGGCTGACTGCCGAGGCTGCCGTCTCCCTCGTCATGGAACAGACGGAGGATTCGCTGTTTGCGCAGTCCTGTCTGGTGTTGGGCTGGGGGAGAATCGGCAAGCCGCTGGCCCTTCTGCTGTCCGGCCTCGGCGCACAGGTCAGTGTGGCAGCAAGACGGCCTGCGATCCGCGCTGAGGCGGCGCAGCTCGGCTTTGCGGTGCGGGATTTTGAGACACCCGGCCCTGCTCCTGCGCTGGTGTTCAATACCGTTCCTGCGCCTGCCCTGTCGCGCACGGCACTGAACGCGCTGGGCGAGACTTTGCTATGGGTGGAGCTGGCCTCCGCCCCCGGTGGCCTTCCCGCAGGGTGGGAACCGCCGTTTGCCGTCCTGCATGCAAATTCCCTGCCCGGAAAGCGTCTGCCCTATGCAGCGGCGCGGGCGCTGATGGACGGGATTCTTCACAGGGAGGGAATGCAATGAAAACGGAGAAAATCGGATTTGCCCTCTGCGGCTCGTTCTGCACCTTTGAGCCGGTTCTGGCGGCAATGACGCGGCTTTGCCGCGAATATGAAACGGTTCAGCCAATTCTTTCCACTGCGGTTGCAGGCACGGACAGTCGCTTCGGCACGGCGGAGAGCTTCCGCACGCGAATCGAGGCGATTTGTCGCCGCCCGATCTGGGACAGCCTGACGCAGGTGGAGCCGATTGGCCCCAGGAAGCTGCTCGATCTGCTGGTCGTTGCCCCATGCACAGGCAACACGCTGGCGAAGCTGGCGGCAGGCGTGGCGGATACGCCCGTCACCCTTGCCTGCAAAGCG
The DNA here is from genome assembly GCA_017543225.1 of Oscillospiraceae bacterium. Classification (GTDB taxonomy): domain Bacteria; phylum Bacillota; class Clostridia; order Oscillospirales; family Oscillospiraceae; genus JAFRPC01. The sequence goes on along the minus strand of JAFYGM010000053.1, from coordinate 1,536 downwards.
CATCTACGAAACGCTCGTCCCATTGTGCTGGCCGTTTCCACCAACGACGGTCTCGCGGCCAATGCCCGGAGCATCGGGACGCTGTTGGATCGAAAGCATTTATATTTCGTTCCCTTCGGGCAGGACGATGCGGAAAAAAAGCCAACCTCCCTTGTGGCGGATATGGCGCAGATTCCGGAAACCGTGGCGGAAGCCCTCAAAGGACAGCAGCTTCAACCGATTCTGCTGCGCTGAAACAATGAATAAATCCCTCTCTGTTGGCAAAAGCTATGCCAAAAGGGAGGGATTCCAAATGCAAATCTCCAATTGCGCCTATCAACAGCTTGCAGACCGCCTTGCACCGAAGTCCAATACTCCGGTGAACTGCCTCAAGGCCTTCTCCATCGGCGGCGGGATCTGCGTGCTGGGGCAGGCAATCAAAAACCTCTACCTGACGCTTGGGGCCGACCAGGAGCCTGCGGCGCTTCTGACCTCGGTGACACTGGTGTTTCTTTCTGCGCTTCTGACCGGCTTGGGCGTCTATGACGATCTTGCCAGGCACGGCGGCGCAGGGACGCTTGTTCCGATTACCGGCTTTGCAAATGCCGTTGCTGCGCCGGCCATTGAATTTCAGACTGAAGGCTGGATTACGGGCCTTGCGGTCAAGATGTTCACCATTGCCGGGCCGGTGATTGTCTACGGTACGGCTGCCGCGATGGTCTACGGGGTGATTTTTTGGCTGATTGGCTGATTCTTGCAAGAGGCTGCGCCGCGTCGCTGCATCCAATTCGGAAAAAGAAAAAAGCGTAAACGTCACCGGCCTCCAACGAACCCCGTTGGAGGCCGGTGACGTAAATACGAAATCCGGGATTACAGACCCATCTCCTGCTTGACCTCACCGAAGCACTTGACCACAAAGTCAATGTCTTCCTTGGTGTGACCGGCGGAGAGCTGGGTGCGGATGCGATCCTTGCCCTTGGGCACGACGGGGTAGCAGAAGGCCACGACGTAGACGCCCTTCTCCAGCATCCGGCGGGAGAACTCGTGGGCAACCCTGGGATCGTAAAGCATCACGGGGACAATGGGATGCTCGCCGGGCAGGAGCTCGAAGCCGAGCTTCTCCATCTCCGCACGGAAGTAGCGGGCGTTGGCATGCACCTTGTCGCGCAGCTCTGTGGAGCCTTCGAGCAGATCCAGCGTGGCAATCGTAGCGGCGCAGATGGCGGGCGCTAAAGTGTTGGAGAACAGGTAGGGACGGCTCTTCTGACGGAGCAGATCGACGATGGGCTGACGGGCAGCGGTGTAGCCGCCGGAAGCGCCGCCGAGGGCCTTGCCGAAGGTGCCGGTGATGATGTCTACACGACCCATCACGCCGCAGTATTCCGCAGTACCGCGTCCATGCTCGCCCATGAAGCCGACCGCATGGGAGTCGTCCACCATGACCAGCGCGTCAAACTCGTCTGCGAGGTCGCAGATGGCGGGCAGGTTGGCAATGTAGCCGTCCATCGAGAACACGCCGTCGGTGGCGATCATGATCTTCTGGCAGCCGGCAGCACG
>JAFYGM010000052.1 GCA_017543225.1 Oscillospiraceae bacterium | reverse complement strand
ATGCTCGTCCCTACGTTCGGTTTCGTAGGCGGAGGGGGAGAGGCCGCTGTGGTCAGCGGCCACTACGGGTCTTTTGTCCCTTTCAACTGTCAACTGTCAATTCAGCCACGCCCTGAACTGTTACAGCCGGCCAAATGGCTGTTGTAACAGTTCAGCCCTCACCCCGTAGGGCAGGCGCATGCCCCGCCGGAAGGCGGGGACGAGCCTGCCGGTCGCTCGCAGAGCGACAACAATTCGCGGAAACGGGGCGTCGGGGACGCCACCCCCTACACGGCGGAGCGGAAGGCTCGTTTCGCTGCGCGGGCATGAGCCTTCCCTGTGGAGGGGCGGAACGGTTCCCCGTGGGCTTCTTACAGACGAATTCCGTCGATCTCTTCGGTCAGGCGGCAGATTTCGTCAATGATCGAGCCGATATAGTCAATCGTCGCGTTGAGCGGCGCATCGGTCGTGATGTCAAAGCCGGCAATTCTGGCCAGGCCTGCGGGGTCCTTGGTGCCGCCGGCAGCCAAAAAGCGTTTCCAATCGTTGACGGCAGGCTCGCCCTCTTTCTCAATGCGGAGCATGGCCTGCGTTGCGACTGTAAGGCCCGCGCTGTAGGTGTAGGGGTAAAGGCCCATGTAATAGTGCGGCTGGCGCATCCAGGTGAGTTCGGCGCCCTCGGGGATCTCCACGGCGTCGCCCCAGAACAGCTTCAGGTTCTTTCGGAACAGGTCGCTGAGCACCTCCGCGTTCACGCTGCCGCCCGCGTCGATGATGCGGTACACCTCGCGCTGATACCATGCCTCGCGCAGATGCGTGACGAAGTTGTGGTAGTAGGTGTTGCTGATGAGGCTGGAGAGAACCCAGCGGCGGAAGCGCTTATCTTCCTTGCTGTGGGTCAGGTAATGGGCCAGCAGCAGCTCGTTCATCGTAGACGGGGCTTCGATCAGGTACATGGACGGACTGCAGTCATACAGAGACTGGGCCTGACCGCCGTACATATTCTGCCCTGCGTGTCCCAGCTCATGGGCGACGGTAAACACGTCCGCCATCCTGTCGTTCCAGTTGAGCAGGATATAGGAGTTTTTCCGATAAATGCTCGAGCAGAAGCCGCCGGTGCTCTTGCCGACGTTCTTCGCAAAGTCGATCCAGCGCTCCCGGTAGGCGCGATCCACCATCTCCACATAGTCCTGACCGAGAATGGAGAGGGCCTCGCGCACGTAGGTATGGGATTCCGCAATCGTGACCTTGGGATCGAATTCCGGGTCCACCGCGATTTTCAGATCGGCAAAGGTCATCTTCTCCAGACCGTACTTCTTCTGGAGCAGGCGGGCATACTTGCGCATGTGCGGGGCAAGCCGCTCGGTAATCACGTCGATCTGGCGGTCGTACATCTCCCGCGTGACCTTCTGCCGGAACAGGAGGCTGTCGAACACGTTATCGAACTTCCGCAGCTCGGACATTGTCTTTTCCCTCGAGACCTGGGCGTTATAGGCAGCAGCCGTCGTGTTCTGATACCTCCTGATTGTATCGGAGAAGGCCCGGAATGCCGCACGGCGAACGGCGGTGTTCGCGTCGAGCTCATAATCGTCCTCAAACAGAGAGTAGCCGAGCGGGTATTCCTTGCCGTCCACGGTGAAGGGCGCAAAAGAGATATCTGCCAGCTTCATCGTGTTGTACACCGTGTAGGGCACCTCCAGCGACATGGAGAGAGAAGCCAGCACCTTCTCGGTCTCGGGCGAGAGCATGTGGGCCTTACGGGCAATCAGATCGTGAATGTACACGCGGCAGCCGACTGCCAGCGCCTCGGCAGCCTTCAGCACCTCGTCCGAGGCCAGCAGGATCTCGCTGTCCACAAAGGTCAGTTCGCTTTCCAGCCGCGTCAGCTCGTCGGAAACCTTGGCCTCCCGCTCGCGCAGGGCGTTGTCGGTAAAGTCCGCTTCCAGCGCCAGACCTGCATACTGCCAAAGGTGGCCAGCCATCTGCTCGATCAATTCCATTTCATCCAGACAGTGCACGATGGTTTCCGCAGTGTTCAGCTTTCCGGCGTAGGTCTCCACAAACCGTTTCACGTCCGTCTTGAGCTGTTCAAGGCTTTTCCACATTGTTTGATCGTCCGGGAAAATCAGAGACAGGTCCCAAGTCTGTTCGACCGGGACATCTTTACGAGCACATAATTCCATAAAATACCCTCTTTCTGCCCGATTGGGCGCAATTGATGCAGCGCATGTATGATCTCCTGCAAGCATCATACCACGAGATGCGAAAAAAAACAAGAAAAACCTGTTTTTCCCGCTGCCCATCCGGGTCGGCGGGAAAAACAGGCTTAAAAAATCTTTAGGCCGAAAGCTCTTCGAAGCGGCGGGCGCCGGGGCCGCGCAGCCAGGCAAGCATCGCAGCGTTGGCGGCAAGGAGGAGCAGGGCAGCAATTCCCAGATACGCCGTTGCGCCGATGCGCCAGCCGAACCAGAAATAGAGACCGCCGAAGGCGATGGTCAGGCCCATGCTGGCAAGCATGGAAAACGCAACCGTGCCGCTCTGCTTCACCGCAGCGGTTTCGTTCTTCCAGCCGAGGTTCGCCCATTTCACGCCCGCCAGCAGGCCAAACAGGGCGAAGAAAACAGTAAACAGCACGTCAATGCCAAAGACCAGAAGCTTCTGCGCCAGCGTCGCGGGTATGAGCACCGTGATGATCAGGAAGCAGAACAGGCTCGGAATTGCCGTGACTGCAAGATGGAGCATCAGCTTTGCTCGCAGAATCCGCCACGGCTCAACAGGCAGGCTTTGAATCTGCCACAAGGTTTTGCCCTCCAGAGAGACGGACGGCGCAGTAATCGTCACCATGCTCCCCAGCATTGCCAAAACCGCGCCGAGGAAGACCGGGACGACTCCCTTCATTTCTTCCGGAAGCATGGTTTGGGCAATTGATTCCAATTCGGCAGGCATCTGCTTGGGCAGGAACAGGATGGCAATGCCGCTTGCCAGCAGGAAGACCACGCCCAAGCCGCAGTTCAGCATATAGGTCGCGCTGCCGGAGAAGCGATTCCACTCTCTGCGCAGCAGAGCGGAGGAGACAGAGGTCTGCTTGCTCTTTTTCTCCCGGTAGACCGCGTGCTTACCGACCGCACTGGAGGTCGCAACCGAGAGGAAGCTGTGCTGGAGCAGGAACCAAATCAGAGCAAGCGCCAGCAGAACGCCGCCTGTCCATGCCAGCATCGCAAGCCAATCGCCTTCCGGGAACCGTCCGAAGAGGTAGATCGGATAGAAGGAGCTTTTGATCTTTCCGCCAATGATCAGCACGTTATTCAAAAGGTCACCGATCTTTCCCATCGTCTTGAAGTAAACAAAGTAATACAGGCCGATCACCACGAGTGCAATCAGGACGGTGATGAAGCTCTTGTTCTTCAAGCGCTGGCTGATCCTTGCCACAACCCAACCCAGCAGGCAGGACAGGCCGAACACGATCAGCGAGAGCACAAGGATCCACAGAACGCCGCCGATCAGCGTCGCCGCGCTGACGCTGCCGCGAATCCAGCCCACAACCACCGTCGGCAGGCTGACAACGGCGGAATAGCCCAAGCCGGTAATGTAGACGCCGAGCAGACGGGAGAGGATCACGTCCCGGAGCGGAATCGGCATGGACAGCAGAAGATCGTTGTCCTTCGACAAATAGAGGGTCGTATAGGTGTTGAACACGCTGCCGATGGTTCCAAGCAAGATGGCGGCGCCGCCGAACACCAGATAGAAAAGCCAGCCGACGCCAACCTTAAAGAGCGGTCCGGAGACGCCCCATGCCCCGGCTGCGATCACCGCCAGAAGATACACCACCAGAATGAGGCTGAAGATCAGCATTCCCTTACCCTTGTGCCGTTTTCCGTTCTTCTTGCGCTGGCCCTTCCTGGTGCTTCGGAACAGGCGGTCGCCGATTTCCAAAAGCTGTTTTTTGATGAGTACCTTCAGCATGCTTCGCCCTCCAGTTCGAGGAAAACCTCCTCCAGAGAGTCGTCGCCGCGCACCTCATCCATCGTGCCGGAGCGGATCAGCTTGCCCTGCTTGATGATGGCAACCCGGTCGCAGAGCTTCTCCGCCACCTCGAGGACGTGGGTGGAGAAGAAAATCGCACCGCCGCGGTCACAGTGCTCGCGCATCATCTGCTTGAGCAGATGGGACGCCTTCGGGTCGAGGCCGACGAAGGGCTCATCCATCAGAATCAGCTTGGGTTCGTGAATCCATGCGGCAATGACCGCGAGCTTCTGCTTCATGCCGTGGGAGTATTCGGAGATCGGCTGCGCCAGATCTGCCGTCAGCTCCAGCCGGTCGGCCAGCTCCCGGATGCGGGCCGACCGCTCCTCTGCGCTGACGCCGAAGATGTCCGCAATGAAATTCAGATACTTGATGCCGGACATATATTCATAGAGATCCGGATTATCCGGGATGTAGGCAAGCTGCTTTTTGCAGGCAAGGGGGTCTTTCTTCAGATCGACGCCGTTGATCGTGATGGTTCCGGCGTCAAATTTGAGAATGCCAACGGCGGATTTGAGCGTGGTCGTCTTGACCGCTCCGTTGTGTCCGATGAAGCCGTAGATTTCGCCGGGGGCGATGTGGAGGGAAAGATTGTCCACGGCAACCTTGTCTCCGTAGCGTTTGGTCAGGTTTTCAATTTTCAGCATGAGGGTTCCTCTCTTTCTGAAAGCATAATCGTTTTTTGCGCAGGTTCGCCGGTCGCCTATTTCCAAAAAAGGGCGAGCAGAACCAACGCAAGGCTCACGGCGACGGACACAAACAGCAGAATCCAGAGAATCCGATTGGTGCGCTCTTCCGGGCTGCGGCTTCGCCGGGCGTGATTGCCCGAATGCGCGCTGCCTCGGTTTTCGTCACTTCGCTGCGGCTCAACGCTGCGAGGCTCGCCGTCTTGCCGCTCGCTGCGGTAACGGTCTGCGCTATGATGGCGGTGGGTGGTGTGATGCCCGCCGCCGGAATGCTCCGTGCTGTGGCGGTGTGAAGCGCTGTGGTGTTCGGAGCTGTGGCGGTGCTCGGTGCTGTGGTGCTCGGAGCTGTGGTGATGCTCGGAGCTGTGGTGCTCGGAGCTATGGTGCTCGGAGCTGTGACGGCGCTCTGTGCTGTGGTGATGCTCGGAGCTGTGGTGATGCTCGGAGCTGTGGCGTTTTTCAGAATTCACAGTGCCGGTGACAGCTTCCTCTTTCTGTTGGTTTGTCTGTTCCTCCACGGTGCTCACCTCTTTCGGCTTTTTCTGCTCTGTTGCATTATAATAGATGGTTTGAAAAAAAGCAAGGGGGAAGCAGAAAAAACAAGACGGCACGAAGGCAACCCCGCACAGCTTCCAATACGCTCCTGATTGCGGGGTTGTCCGAAAATCGGCGGCATTCCGGGAAACGGCTGCCGCCGGGGATACCGCTTTACTCCGCGCTGTCGCTGATCTTCTCCTGCAGGCGATTATACTGCTTCAGCAGAATCAACTCAGTCACCAGATAACGCACAGCATACGATATGGCAAAAGAGGCGGCGAACACAAGCAGCGTGCTCACAACAATCAGCGGCACACGGTTCAGCGTGGGAAACCACGCTTTCATCCATTGAAGAAGCGCATGCTCCTGTGGCGAACTGACAGAAAGCCCCACGTCGATCAGCGCCATCGGCACAGCGAAGAACAATGCCTCAATCGCATAGTTTCCGGCTCTGGTTCTGCGGTCTTTCCTCGCGCGCCCGGTGGGAAGAGGCTGGTTTTTGAAGCCGCGCGGGGTCTCCACATCCCCGTACAGGCGGCGTGCCAGCATCATAATCGGGAAGCTGGCCAGCAGCGCAATCAACTCCCAACCGGTCTCTCCTTCTGTCACAGCGCGGTAGATTGCCGCGGCACACAGGCAGATCATCAGAAACAGCATCACAACGCCGTTCGCCTTACCCTGAATCGCCAGTTGTCTCTCATCCATTTTCAGAATTCGCTTTTCTCTTTTCATCTTCGCTTTCCTCCCAAAACAGGTCGTTTAAGGTTTTTCCGGTCGCCCTGCAAATGTCGATACAGAGCTTGAGCGTCGGATTGTAGTTGCCGCTTTCGATCAGGCCGATGGTTTGCCGGGTCACGCCGACAGCCTTTGCAAGATCCTCCTGCGACAGCTCCATCTCAATCCGCGCAATTTTCAGACGTTTGTTTTTCATTCCGCACCTCCTTACGGCGCAAGTATAACACATACATTGCTAAATGTCAAGTATATATTGCATTAAAATATATATATCTTTCTTATTTCATTTTATATCCGTCATTTTGTATCGAGTGCTTGCAAGCTCCCGTGCAACGCCGCACAATTCCGGCGTACAGCCTGCACCGTCGAATTTTTCGTCAGATCGGTCGAAAGCCCTCAAGGAAGCCCTTCGGATTTCCGAGGATGTTTGAACGGTAGGACGGAAGCTTCCGCAAGCAAGCTGTGTGCCGCCAATTGTGCGGGGTTGCCCTTGCATTTGGCCGGGAGATTTGCTATACTGAATGCAGCGCAGAGATTGCGCACGATTGCCGGAAGGAAGAGAGAACGGAGGCGGCGACCATGGACGGAATTCAGAAGGCGCGGGCGGAGATTGACCGGATTGACGCGGAGCTGGCGCGGCTGTTTGAAGCCCGGATGGCGGCGGCTGCGGAAATCGCGGCCTGCAAGCAGGCAAACGGGCTTCCCATCCGCGACCCGGTCAGGGAGGCCGAGGTGCTGAAGCGCAATACCGCGCGGATTCCGAACGCGGCGCTTCACCCCCATTACATGGCCTTTCAAAAGGCGCTGATGGCCTGCTCCCGGCGCTATCAGGCGGAGCTGATTCAGGCAGAAGGCACAAAGCCGCTTCTCACCGTCCACACGGCAAAGAGCGCGTACCCGGTCTATCTGCGGCGCGGCCTTCTGCAAAAGGGCGGCACGCTGCTCGATCTGAACCGGCGCGTCTTCCTCGTCACTGATGAGGGCATTCCCAATGCTTATACGCAAGCCCTTGCCGCCCAGTGCCGGCAGGTCGTCTGTCACACCGTTGCGCAGGGAGAAGGAAGCAAATCCCCTGCCGTGCTGGAGGCCCTGCTTTCCGCCATGCTTGAAGCAGGACTTACGCGCAGCGACTGCGTGCTGGCCGTGGGCGGAGGCGTGGTCGGAGACCTCGCCGGTCTGGCAGCCGCTCTCTATCAACGCGGGATCGACTGGTACAACTGCCCCACGACGACCCTCTCGATGGTGGATTCCTCGATTGGGGGAAAGACTGCAATCAATCTCTGCGGCGTCAAGAACGCCGTCGGCGCCTTTGCGCCGCCCCGCGCCGTGCTGATTGACCCGGACGTGCTGGACAGCCTGCCCCAAAGACAGTTTATCAACGGGCTGGCAGAGGCGGTCAAAATGGGGCTGACCCACGATGCGGCCCTGTTTGCCCGCTTTGAGCACCCGGCGGGATTCGGGCCAATTGAGGACGTGATTGCCGCCTGTCTGCGAATCAAGCAGGCAGTGGTCGAGGCCGACGAGCAAGAGCGCGGTTTGCGCCGGGTGCTGAACTACGGGCACACCCTCGGGCACGGCATTGAGGCCGCCGCAGACGGGGTGCTGCTCCACGGCGAATGCGTGGGGCTGGGGATGCTGCCGATGTGCGCACCGAACGTGCGGGCGCGGCTGAAGCCCGTGCTGGAGCGGCTTGGGCTTCCGACTTATGTAAACTTCAAGACAATTGATCCCGAACGGGTGCTCGCCGCCGCTGCGCACGACAAGAAGGCGCAGACCGGCGGCGAGCTGGAAGCTGTGTACGTTCCCGAAGTGGGCGCTTTTCAGCTTCGCAGGATTGGTGCGGACGAGCTGCGGGCACTGCTGTTTCGTCTTGGGAGAAGCGAGGGGGCGCTATGAACAACACTTTTGGACGAACTGTAACGCTGACCCTCTTTGGCGAGAGCCACGGGCCGGAAATCGGCTGCGTAATTGACGGACTGAGGCCCGGTCTGCGCGTGGACGAGGAGGCGATTGCCTACCGGCTTTCCCTGCGCCGTCCGGCGGGCGGCATTGGCACGGCCCGCATCGAGCCGGACCCCTTCCGCATTGTCAGTGGGGTCTATCAGGGCCGGACAACAGGGACACCGCTGTGCATTCTGATTCCCAACACGCAGGCGCGAAGTGCGGATTATGTCAACTTATCGAGCACCCCCCGGCCCGGTCACGCGGACTATACGGGCCGGGTGAAATACAAGGGTTATGCCGACCCACGGGGCGGCGGACACTTTTCCGGGCGGCTGACCGCGCCGCTGGTTGCCGCAGGAGCGATTATTCTGGCTGCGCTGGCAGAGCGGGGCGTCCGGATCGGAACCCACGTCGCACGCTGCGGCGCAATTGCTGACCGTCCCTTCGGAGATTTGGCGGCAGATCTGACCGCGCTGGACGATGCAGCCTTTCCTGCACTGGATGCGGCGCAGGCGGAGGCCATGCGCGCCGCCATTCTGGCGGCTGCGCAGGACGGCGACAGCGTGGGCGGCGTGCTGGAAACTGCTGTGATCGGTCTGCCCGCAGGCCTCGGCGCGCCGTGGTTTGACACGGCGGAGGGGCTGCTGGCCCACGCCCTGTTCTCAATCCCCGCGATCAAGGGCGTCGAATTCGGGGACGGCTTTGCGCTTGCGGCTATGCGCGGCTCGCAGGCCAACGACGCCTTTCGAATGGAGGGCAGTCGGATCGTCACGGAAACGAATCACAACGGCGGGATCAATGGAGGGATCACCAACGGGATGCCTCTCCTGTTCCGCACGGCGGTCAAGCCCACGCCCTCCATTGCCGCACCGCAGAAGTCGGTGAATCTGTCCACCGGGACGGACACCGTGATCCAGATCGGCGGGCGGCACGACCCCTGCATTGTCCCCCGCGCAAGCGTGGTACAGGACAGCGTAACGGCGCTGGTGCTGCTCGATCTGCTGGAGGACGGGGATGGGCAGATTCTTCGCCGCGCGCAGAATGACAATGCCGGGACGGGGAGGGACACATGCAGTACGGTTTGATTGGGGAACGGCTGGGACACAGCTTCTCTCCTGAGCTTCACCGCCGCTTTGGGCGGTATGACTACGAACTGTTCGAGCTTTCACCGTCCGCGCTGGGGGCATTTCTGCAACGGCGGGACTTTCTGGGTTTGAACGTCACGATTCCTTACAAGCAGGCCGTACTCCCCTATCTGGATCGGCTGGACGCACGGGCCGCAGCGATTGGGGCGGTCAACACCGTGGTCAATCGCTGCGGCCAGCTCTGGGGCTACAACACCGATTTCGGGGGCATGGCGGCCTCTCTGCGCCGTCTGCTTGGGGCCTCGTCCGGCGCGGCGCAGAACGTCCTCGCCGGGAAAACCGCGCTGATCCTCGGCACCGGCGGCACCTCCAGGACTGCGCTTGCGGTCTGCATGGCCCTCGGCGCGGCGGAGATCGTCCGCGTCAGCCGCACGGGGCGTGAGGGCGCTCTGACCTATGCGGAGGCCCTGACTCGCTTTGGCGCGCCGTCCGGCGCGGACAGGAAGCGGTTGGTGCTTCTCAACTGCACCCCTGCCGGGATGTTCCCGGATGGGGACGGTCTGCCGTTCCATCCGGCGGACTTTCCATTGCTGGACGGGGTGTTTGACTGTGTTTACAATCCTCTGCGGACGCGGCTGGTGCTGGCAGCGCGCGAGCGCGGTCTGCCCGCCGGGGGCGGGCTGTCCATGCTGGTTCGGCAGGCGGCGCTGGCCTGTGCGGAATTCACCGGCGCACCGGTGGCAGAGGCCGAGGTCGAGGCCGTTTGCAGTGCCCTGCGGCTGACGCGGGAAACCCTCGTCCTGATCGGCATGCCAAGTGCAGGCAAGACCACTGTGGGCCGACTGTTGGCTCAGCGGCTGGGGCGAGAATTTGCAGACACCGACGAATGGATCGTCCGGCGCTGCGGCATGTCTATCCCGGAGGTCTTCGCGCGACGCGGCGAAGCGTTCTTCCGTGCGATGGAGGCCGAGGCCGTGCGCGAGCTTGCCTCCACCGGCGGCAAGGTGCTTGCCACGGGAGGCGGCGCGATTCTGCGGGAGGACAACGTGCGTCGGCTTCGCCAGAGCGGGAGGCTGTACTTTCTTGATCGCCCGCTCGAGGCGCTGACGCCCTCCGACGACCGCCCGCTGAGCAACCGTTTGGAAAAACTACAAGCCCTCTATACAACGCGGCTGCCCCGGTACCGCGCCGCCGCAGACTGCGTGATTTCCGCCCCGGACAGCCCCGAGGCGGCTGCCGACGCGATTTTACAAGATTGGAACGGTTCGTAGGGAAGGCTCATGCCCGCGCAGCGGGACTAGTGTTCCGGAAAGTCTAAAAGTTGTATTAGCTGCAAGCAGGGTTTCGCCAGACGAGGCGGAGGACGCAGGCGGGCTGACGCCCGGCAAGGACGACAACGAAGTATGGCGGAATCCTGCGCCGCAGATCATGCCATT
>JAFYGM010000051.1 GCA_017543225.1 Oscillospiraceae bacterium | reverse complement strand
GATTTGCCTGCAGCAAATTGCATTCGTTCCGAATGCCGGACGAGCAATGCTCGTCCCTACGTTTCGATCGAAACGTTGCCGCGTGCGTCACCTCCATTGTCAACTATCAACTGTTAATTCAACCACGCCCTGAACTGTTACACCTCCCAAGCTCAACGATTCCGTATCGGATTGGGAATCAAAACCCCCGCGCCGAACGGCGCGGGGGAAAGCTTTATTCGATCTCAAGAAGGATCAGGTCGCGTTCGATGACGAAATTCTCGCGCACTTCCTCCGGTTCAGGCTCCGGGGCCACATAGCGCAGGATGTGATAGTATTGCGCATACTTGCAGAACGGGCAGTTAAAACTCCCGCCGCTGCGGCGGTACTCGATCTCATGTCCGGTGCTGTCGCCGGAACGGTAATCATAGTCCTTATGCGCCGAAACGCAATCGCCGTTGCCCATGCAGATCTCTACATGCTCGTTTCCTCGCACCAGAATGTCTCCGCGCTGCGGCTCGACTTCTCCGCAGCGGTAAACCTCGAAGCCCAGCTCCTCAGCATAACTGAGAAAGTAGCCTGCGGTCAGGTATCTGTCCAGCGGGAAGCCCGCCGCCATCAACGCAGCACTGACGAACGAGGAGCAGTCATAGTTGGGGCCGGTGCGGTTGCTCTGGCTGTAGCCATGCGAGTTGTCGGCAGCAATGTCCAACGCCCAGGCGATCATTGCCTCTACCTTTTCGTCCAGCTTCGGCTCCTCTGCCGCGGCTTCCTGCGGCGATTTGGAATCCGAACCGGATGCAGCGGAAACTGTGGTCAAAAAACAGGTGACGAATAAAATCACGGTCAATAACAGGGTGACAAATCTTCTCATGTTTCCTCCAATCGGTTAAATGCGGTGTGATTATACCATCTTTTTCCAAGTTTCGCAAGAGAAAAAAACAAAACAGTTACAAGATTGACGTATTTTTGTCACTATAACTGAATATTATATTGCAATTTTGACTGCTTTGCCCAGAAATAGTGAATAGAAAACATGAATAATCAAGCAGTTTCCGCACAAAAAAAACCAGCCGCAGGAATTACCTGCGGCTGGAAAACGGGAAAATCAAAGAATCACGAGCGAATCGTTGACCACGTCCACGGTTAACTCACTGCCTGCCTGGACGTTGCCTTGCAGGATTCGCTTGGCAATCATTGTCTCAACCGTATGCTGGACGTACCGGCGCAGCGGACGTGCGCCGAATTGGGGATCGAAGGCAGCATCCACAATATAGGTCTTGGCGGCCTCGGTCAGCGTGCAGCGAAGCTGCTTCTCCAGCAGGCGCTTATTGAGTTGGGCAATTTGCAGGTCAATAATCTTGAAGATGTTGTCCTTGGTCAGAGGCTTGTAAAACACGATTTCGTCCAGTCGGTTCAGGAATTCGGGGCGGAAGGTCTTTTTCAGAAGCGCATCCACCTGTGCGCGGGCGGTCTGGCTGATTTCGCCGTCGCTGTCGATGCCGTCGAGAATGAAGGGCGAACCGAGGTTGGAGGTCAGGATAATAATGGTGTTCTTGAAATCCACGGTGCGGCCCTGCGAATCGGTCACACGCCCGTCGTCCAGCACCTGAAGCAGGATATTGAAGACATCGGGGTGGGCCTTCTCAACCTCGTCGAAGAGAACGACGGAATACGGCTTGCGGCGCACAGCCTCGGTGAGCTGTCCGCCCTCCTCATAGCCCACATAGCCGGGAGGCGCTCCGATCAGGCGGGAGACGGAGAACTTCTCCATATACTCGGTCATGTCGATGCGGACGATGTTTCTCTCGTCGTCAAAGAGATCCGCCGCCAGTGCCTTCGCCAGCTCGGTCTTGCCGACGCCGGTTGGCCCGAGGAACATGAACGAACCAATCGGGCGGTTGGGGTCCTGAATCCCGGCGCGAGAACGCTGAATGGCTTCGGTCACGACGCGAACTGCCTCGTCCTGTCCGACCACGCGGCGGTGCAGCCGCTCGTCGAGATGCAGGAGCTTCTCCCGCTCGCCCTGTACCAGCTTGGCAACAGGGATTCCCGTCCAGCGCTCGATGATCTTGGCAATTTCCTCCTCGGTGACGCGGTTGCGAAGAAGGCTCTGCTCCCTTGCGTTCTGGGCAAGGCGTTCCTCCTCCTCGAGCTGCTTCCTGGCCTCCGGCAGGTCGCCGTATTTGAGCTTGGCGGCAAGCTCGAGGTCGTAGGCCTGCTCCGCCTTCTCAATCTCCACATTGAGACGTTCAATCTGCTCGCGCAGACTCTGCACCTTGGCAATGGCCTCTTTCTCGTTCTCCCACTGGGCCTTCATTGCCTTGAACTGATCTCTCTGCTCCGCCAAATCCTTCTGAAGCTCCGCCAGACGGCCTTGAGAAAGCGCATCCTCCTCGTTCTTCAGGGCAGCCTCCTCAATCTCCATTTGGATAATCTTACGGCGTACCTTGTCCAGCTCGGTGGGCATGGAATCCATTTCAGTGCGGATCATGGCACAGGCCTCGTCAATCAGATCAATGGCCTTATCCGGCAGAAAGCGGTCGGTGATATAGCGGTCGGACAGCTTGACTGCGGCGATAATGGCAGGATCGGTGATCTTGACCCCGTGGAAGACCTCATAACGCTCCTCCAGGCCGCGCAAAATCGCAATCGTGTCCTCCACGGACGGCTCGTTGACCATGACGGGCTGAAAGCGGCGCTCCAGCGCAGGATCCTTCTCGATATACTGGCGGTATTCGTCCAGCGTCGTCGCACCGAGGCAGTGCAGCTCGCCGCGCGCCAGCATGGGCTTGAGCAGGTTGCCCGCATCCATCGAGCCCTCGGTCTTGCCTGCACCGACAATCGTATGCAGCTCGTCGATGAAGAGGAGAATCTTGCCGTCACTCTTTTTGACTTCGTTCAGCACGGATTTCAGCCGTTCCTCAAACTCGCCGCGGTACTTTGCACCGGCAATCAGAGCGCCCATATCCAGTGAAAAGATGGTCTTGTCCTGCAGGCTCTTGGGCACGTCGCCCTTG
>JAFYGM010000050.1 GCA_017543225.1 Oscillospiraceae bacterium | reverse complement strand
GATTTGCCTGCAGCAAATTGCATTCGTTCCGAATGCCGGACGAGCAATGCTCGTCCCTACGTTTCGATCGAAACGTTGCTGCGTGCGTCACCTCCATTGTCAACTATCAACTGTTAATTCAACCACGCCCTGAACTGTTACCCCCGAGTTTCTGGCAATCGGCCTTTTGGTGCGCAAGGCACTTGCATTTTTCGACGGGATGTGCTATTCTTTTACGCGGTTTCCAAAAAAAACGCCAAGCAAACGGAGGAATCATCCATGAAAGCATCGGAACCCTCGCGCAGCGGCAGGCCCAGGGATGCGGCATCCATGCCGAAACAACCTTTGTTTCAGCCGAAGCTCTTCACCTCGCTGAAGCGCTATGACAAGGGCAAGCTTGTCAACGACCTGATTGCCGGTCTGATTGTTGCGATTATCGCCCTTCCCCTTTCCATCGCGCTGGCCATTGCATCCGGCGTCTCCCCGGAAAAGGGCCTCTACACCGCCATCACCGCCGGCTTCGTCATTGCCCTGCTCGGCGGCAGCAGCGTCAACATCTCCGGTCCGACCGCCGCGTTTGCCGCCATTGTCGCCGGAATCGTCGCTTCGCAGGGGCTTTCCGGCCTGATTCTGGCGACGATCCTTGCGGGCATTCTGCTCATTCTGCTGGGCGTGTTCCGCTTCGGCTCACTGATTAAATTCATCCCGATGTCCCTGACCGTCGGCTTCACCGCCGGAATTGCCGTGACCATCATCATCGGGCAGATCAAGGACTTCTGCGGCCTGACCTATGCGCCGGGGACGAATGCAATCGAAACACTTGACAAGGTCAAGGCCATCGCCGCCTCCATCGGCACAATCGACACAAAGGCCGTCGTCATGGGTCTGATTGGCATGGCGATTTTGATCCTCTGGCCCCTGCTCGGCAAGGTTCGGCTCGGCTTCTTTTCCAAGCTCTGCGGAAAGATTCCCGCTTCGATCATCGCCGTGATTGTCGGCGTTCTCCTCGTTCAGTTCACCCCGCTCAAGGTCAACACCATCGGCTCGCTCTATCCCGATCTGAAGGCCGGGTTCCCCGCGCCTGCGCTTCCCACGTTCAGCCTTGAGACCGTGAAGGCTGTGCTGCCGAGCGCCTTCACCATCGCCATTCTTGCCGCCATTGAATCCCTGCTCTCCTGCGTCGTGTCCGACGGCATGATCGGGGACAAGCACAACTCCAATCAGGAGTTGATTGCCCTCGGCGCCGGAAACATCTGCTCCGGCATTTTCGGCGGCATTCCCGCCACCGGCGCGATTGCGAGAACCGCAGCCAACGTCAAAAACGGCGGCCGCTCCCCGATTGCCGGAATGGTTCATGCGCTGGTTCTGCTGCTGTTCCTGCTCGTCCTGATGCCGGTTGCCAAACTGATTCCCATGCCGATCATCGCCGCGATCCTCTTTATGGTCGCGTACAATATGAGCGAGTGGCGGCATTTTGTGCGGATCGTCAAGACTGCTCCGCTCAGTGATACGCTGGTGCTTGTTCTGACCTTTGTGCTGACCGTCGTGTTCGATCTCGTCGTCGCAATCGGTGTGGGTCTCGTTCTCTCGTCCCTCCTGTTTATGAAGCGGATGGCGGACACCTCCAGCGTGCGCCGCTGGCAGGCCTGCAACGACCCCACGAACAAGAAGATGAAGTCGATTCCCAAGGGAACGCTGGTTTACGAATTCATCGGCCCGATGTTCTTCGCCGGGGCAAACAAGATCATGGAATTTGCGATTGAAGACGATACAAAGGCCCTGATCCTCCGTATGGGCGGCGTGCCCGCCGTCGATGCAACAGCCATGAGCCATTTGGAAAACCTGCAGCGCGAGTGCGAAGCGCGCGGCGTCCGCCTGATTCTCTCCCGTGTGCCGGAATTCACTTGCAGCATGATGAAGAAGGACGGCTTCTATGCCAGGGTCGGCCCGGAAAACTTTGCCTCCGGCATCGACGAGGCACTCGGAATCGCGGAGCGCTGCTGCGCCGAGGCGGAACAGCGGCACTGATTCAGTGTAGCAGTTCAGCCGATCCGTAGGGAAGACGCATGCCCGCGCGGTGGGATGCTGACTGAACGATTACGATTCGACGCCGCTTCCATCACTGATCCGGGAAACAGCCTCTTGATCGGGGCGTATGCGCGCCGATCAAGAGGCTGTTTCTAATGAAACGGACAGTTTTTCTGTTGATTCTGTACCAGATCGCGGATGGACAGATGCCGAATCCTTATGGCATCTCAGATGTCATTCACAAGAGAAGGACCCTGCTGGATTTCTTTCATGTTTTCCCTGGCGAGATTTGCTTCTTCTTGTGTGCGCAGTTTGCTGTTGTATTCGTTCAGCAATGATCCGCCATGACCGTGGATGGCAAGATCCATCCACTTCTGGGAATCCTTGCTATTGGAGAGCAACTCCTTCTCCATTTTTTCAGAGATTGTCTTCACGTCCTGATTGTATTTCTCGAAGTTGCTCAGCTTGCCATCCAGCCTTGAATCGGTTGTCTTGAATAAGCCGGTCGCCTTTTCTGCTCCTACGGACATGCGGGAACACATGATATGTGCCATACATGTGGCAACTTCCTTGCTGCTCATATGGATTTTTCCTTCCTTGGCAGCTTTCAAATGCTTCTGGAAGCGTTCGATATTCTCATTTGCAGTGGGAACATACCGATCCATAACGGACGGCTCGTTGCCATGATTCGTAAGCTGTCCCCCCATCACCAGGGAATGGGAAAGCTGGTCGTCCAAACCGCCGCCGTGCTTGGTCGTACCGACCTTATACGCCGCTTCGTAGCGCGTCACTGAATCCGGCCCACTGGTCAAGGAGCGGATGAAGGTTCTATAACCCTTGTTCGCCTGCAGCTCTTTTTTCCGCTGATTGATCTCCTGAATGGAGAAGGACCTCTCCTCCAATCTGGTTTTATTGTGACGCACAGACTCTGCCAGAGAGCGGACGGCAATGATGTCTTCGATCCACTCCGTCTTATCGTCGGTAATCACATTCGGGGCAGGGGCGTTGGATTGGAACTGCTTAATCCAGGCGGACGCAGTAGACTTCTCAGCATCGACAGCCTCGACAGCCTCGCCCTCGTTCGGCTGAGGATTGTTCTGGGCTTCGTTTTTCCGCGCTTCCCTGAATTCTTTCTGCTGCTGATGCCTCTTCTTGCGCAGCGCCCCGAGATCGGCGTTATCAATTACTTGCGTTCTCATTAAGTGGTCACGCATCGTCAGGGTTTCGGGATCATAGCCCACCTCAAGCGCAATCGAAATCTCTTGCAGCGTGGAGCGAACCTTCTGCTCGTACTCCGGGCCATGGCGCTTAGCCTTCCCCATGATCGCGTCATAGACCGTCTCTCGGTCTGAATGGGGACTGGCCAGGAGCTCTCCAAAAGACTGAAGGGTATTCACCGCCTCTTTTTGTTCATCCCCGAAGAGCTCGTTCCCTTGGAGATTTACCATTGCCTCCCTTGCCTCAGCAAGCTTCGTTTGAAGCTCATCGGATTCGAGAATGATGCCGTTCAGTATAGACACTGTATTCTGTAACGCACGACCTTTTTTGCTTCCCGGATTGAAAAGGCTGTTTTCCTCACCCATTCTCTTCTGCAATCTGTCCTCAAATTTTCTTTGTTCAACAGGCGTCCTTTTCTTTGGCATAATACTACCTCCTCATAACTGTTTGAATGATGTTTTTTTGTATCTGTTGATTCGATTTGTCTCACTTGCTTTTCATGGCCTCAGTATACACCAAAAAGCGTACAAAATCATTACAAAATTCGATCTTTTTTTGTTTTATTTTATTTTTTTTGACAGCCGATCATTCAGCGTCGGTTTGTTGAGGTTTTCTTCGCCTTTTCGTTGACGGGGCGATTGGGATATGCTACAATGAGAGGCAGAAGCAGTATTACATGGATACCGGTCAGGGTCACAGCCATACCTGCTGCGATACGCCGTCGCTCTGCGCGTCACTTTTGCCGGACGCAGGCGGCAAACCATCCGCTGAATTACCGTCAGCCGAAATGAAACAGGAGGAATCCAAATGAAGGTTGCAATTATGGAAGGACTCGGAATTTCCGAGTCTGAGCTGGCTGCCCGGAAAGCGCCGTTTGAGGCCGAGGGCGTTGTCTTTTCGGACTTTGCCCGGACGGGCGACGTGTCCGTGCTGATTGAGGAGGCCAGAGACGCAGACGTGATGATCCTTGCCAATATGCCGATGCCCGCCGCAGTGCTGCGCGCCTGTCCCAGACTGAAATTTGTGGACGTGGCGTTCACCGGCGTCGATCACGTTGGGCTGGATGCCGCGCGGGAGCGCGGAATTGCCGTCAGCAATGCCTCCGGCTACTCCAACGAGGCCGTGGCGGAGCTGGTGCTCGGCACGGTGCTGTCGATGGCGCGGAATTTGCGTGCCGTGGAGGATCGCTGCCGGGCCGGCGGAACAAAGGACGGGCTGGTTGGCTGGGAGCTCAAGGGCAAAACCGTGGGGATTGTCGGTCTTGGCAAGATCGGAAGGCGGACGGCGGAGCTCTTCCACGCCTTCGGCGCGAAGCTGCTTGCACACAGCCGCACCGTCCACACCGACGCGCCGGACGATGTGGAGCAGGTGGGGCTGGAGGAGCTGCTGCGCCGTGCCGACATTGTTGCCCTGCACTGTCCGCTCAACGACGCCACGCGCGGTCTGATTGGGGAAGCGGAGCTGGCGCTGATGAAGCCGAACGCCCTGCTGGTCAACGCCGCGCGCGGCCCCGTGGTGGACGAGGCGGCGCTGGCCGCGGCGCTGCGGGAG
>JAFYGM010000049.1 GCA_017543225.1 Oscillospiraceae bacterium | reverse complement strand
GATTTGCCTGCAGCAAATTGCATTCGTTCCGAATGCCGGACGAGCAATGCTCGTCCCTACGTTTCGATCGAAACGTTGCTGCGTGCGTCACCTCCATTGTCAACTATCAACTGTTAATTCAACCACGCCCTGAACTGTTACTGCAGCGCGGCGGCAATTCACGCGCCGCAGGGCGCAATTCATTCTGCTGTTACCGGCTGCCGGCGAATAAAACCGGTGCCGATTGGGTACAATGCAGGCAGCACGGGCGCCCAGAGAGGCGCTTGCACCGAAGGAGGCGGCAGCATGGAACTGCATAATTCAAAGACGATGACCAATTTAATGCGCGCGCTGGCCGGAGAGACGCTGGCAAGGAACCGCTATGAGCTGGCAGCCGAGGCAGCGGAGCGGGAAAAGTACCCCGTTCTGTCTGCTGTGTTCCGCTATACGGCGGGGCAGGAGCGGGAACACGCCGAGGTCTTCGCCCAGCTTCTGGGCGACGCAGGCATTGACCGCGCGGAGATTTCCGCAGACTATCCGGTGGATCGCACGGCCAACGTGCTGGCTCTTTTGAGCGCGGCAGCGCAGAACGAGGCAAAGGAGCACAGCGAGGTCTATCCGGCCTTTGCAGCAGAGGCCCGGCAGGAGGGCTTCGAGACCGTTGCGCGGAAGTTTGAGCTGATCGCGCAGGTGGAAAAGTGCCACGCAGGGCGGTTTGAGGCCTTCCGCAAGCTTCTGACGGAGAATCGCCTGTTTGCTTCCGATGCGGCCTGCGGCTGGGTCTGCCTGAACTGCGGCCATGAGCTGCAAGCCAAGGCCGCACCGGGAACCTGCCCTGTCTGCGGGAGGGAGGGCTTCTTCATCCGGGTGGAGATGTCGCCGTATTCCTATTCCTGATCGAAGCATTCCTGATCGGAACGTCCCCCGGCAGGGGCGCAGTCGCGCCTCTGCCGGGGGACGTTCTGTTTCTCTATTGCGCCGACGAATCCAGATACCGCACTGCGTTCAATGCAGCGCTGGCACCGTCTGCGACGGCGGTTGCGACCTGTCGGTAGGCCTTGGTGCGGCAGTCCCCGGCAGCGAAGATGCCCGCAGTCGGCGTGCGGCAGCTCTCGTCCGCACGGATGTAACCCGCCTCGTTGAGCGGCGCAAGGGCGGAAAACGGCAGGTTATCCGGCTCGGTGCCGATGGCGAGGAAGGCCCCATCCACGGCAAGCTTCGTCTGTTCCCCGGTTTCGGTGTGCTCCAGACACAGCCCGGTCAGCGCCTCGCCGCCCTCGTAGCCCACGCAGAGGGTGGAATAGCAAATCTCCACGTTGGGACGGGCAAGCACCCGGTCGATCATGGCCTGCTCCCCGGTGAGGAAGGCGAGATTCTGGATCACCGTGACCTTCTGGCAGGTCTCCGAGAGCAAAAGAATCTCCTGCAAGGCCGTGTTTCCGCCGCCGATCACGGCAACGTGTCCGCCCTGATAGAACGCGCCGTCGCAGACCGCGCAGAAGGACAGGCCGTTGCCGATGAAGTCCTCCTCTCGCGGCAGACCGAGGCGGCGGTGCCGCGCGCCTGCGGCAATAACGACGGCCCTCGCCTCGTAGCGCTCATTCTCTCCGATGACGGTCTTGCGAGCGCCGTTTTCGATCCCGGTCACGGTGTCCATGTCCACGTCGGCACCGAGCGCCAGCGCCTGCTCCAGCATCCGCTGGGCAAGCTCATTGCCGGAGATCGTCTCAAAGCCGGGATAGTTTTCCAGCTTGGGGGAGAAGGTGATCTGCCCGCCGAAGCTGTCCTTTTCCAGCACCAGCACGGACTTCCCCGCCCGTCTGGCATAAATGGCAGCCGTCAACCCCGCCGGCCCGGCGCCGATGATGATAATGTCGTACATTGCAGTATTGTGTTCCTTCCGAAAAAACGATTTTGATTTGCGCAGGGAAATCCTCCATGCGCTCCTGATACGATTCTCTGATCAAACGCTTCCAAACGATTTGCGCAGCAGCCTTGCACCAGACGAGGCCAGAGACGCAGGCAGGCTTGACGCCCGGCAAGGACGACAACGAAGGATCGCGCAAAGCTGACCGCAAAGAGACGCAATGGGTTTCTCTGAGAATCGTCTTAGCCCCACAGGGCAGACAGCATGGGAATGATCTGCTTCTTGCGGCTCATCACGCCGGGCAGGAAAAGCGTGCCGTCCTGCGGCTCCACGCCGAAGGCCTGCGCAATCTCGTCCGGGTTGCCGAGGAAAATGATCTGCGTGCCCTCCAGCAGGACGTCGGTGAGCATCAGAATCATAAAATTGTAGCCCTTTTCTGCGGTGGCCCGCTCCATCTCGTCCAGGAATTCCTGCTTTCGATCCAGCATGGCGACCGAATCCACACAGGTAATCTGACTTACGCCCAGATAGTGCCCCGCAATGTGGAAATCCTTGAAGTCGGTATAGATCAGATCCCGCGCGGTCTTGCCCGCGCCGAGCGAGGCGGCAAAGATAAACTGCCCCAGCTCGTCCGGATCCACCCCGCCGATGCGGGCGAGTCGCCCTGCAATCGTGCGGTCACGGGCCGTCGCCGTGGGAGACTTGAAAATAACCGTGTCGGAAATGATGGCGGCGCACATCAGCGCGGCCATTTTTTTCGAGGGCATCAGCCCCTTCTCCTGATACATCTCCGCGACGATTGTGGTTGCGCTGCCGACAATCTCATTGCGGAAGAAGATCGGATTCGCAGACTGGATATCCGCAAGACGGTGGTGGTCGATAATCGCAAGAATCTCCGCCTGATCCAGCCCCGCAACGGATTGGGCGGCCTCGTTGTGATCGACCAGCACGACCTTCTTACGCCGGGGCTTGAGTAAATGATACCGCGAGAGCGTCCCGACGACCAGACCGTTCTCATCCAGAATCGGATAGCAGCGGTCGCGGCTTTTGGACACGACCTCCCGCACGTCGTCGAGATAGTCGCTCAGGCAGAAGGTCACCAGATTCGCGGTCTTGCAGATTCGGTCAATGGGAATGGACTGGAAAACCAGCCGCGCCGCCCGGTAGGCGGAGAAGGGGGTGGAGATGATGCAGGTGCGGGTCGGAATCGCCCGCAGCTCCGGGCGCAGCTCCGCCTCGCAGAGAATCAGGCAGTGAATGTTGGATTCCAGCGCCAGCCGAATGACCTCCGGCTGATCGCCGCAGACGGCGATATAGTTTTCGTGGTCAAACAACTGCTGCCCGGCGCCCTTCGGCAGGCCGAAAATGACCTCGCCGGAAATCGCGTCGGTGCAGGCGCCCACATCGTCATTCAAGACCCTTCCCTCGAGAATCGACAGGAGATTGAACAGCGGCACGTCGCGCACCAGGGGGTCTTCAATGGTCTGAATGTCATAGGCCGCCACGTCCCCGGAGGAGAGCATTCCAAAGAGCGTCCCATCCTCGTTCGTGACGGGGATCGCGGCAAGCGTGGGGTCGTTGCGCAGCGTGTCCCAGCCCCGCCCGACGGTAAGGGCGGCGCTGAGGGCGGGCGGCGTGTCAAAGTCCAGATCGCGGATCTGGGTGCGCACGTCCTTGATTAAGACCGGCGGCTCGAAGCCAAAGCGCTCCAGAATGCGCTTGGACTCGTCGTTGAGTTGGCCCAGCCGCGCAGCCGTGTAGCCCCGCTGGCCCAATGCGTTTTGCAGGGCGGCGTAGCTCATGGCGGAAACGATGGAGTCCGTGTCCGGATTGCGGTGACCGGTGACGAAAACCTGTTCCATAGAAACCTCCTTTTCAGATGGGGCGAAGGACGGCAGCACGCAGCAGCCCCTCGCATGGCCTGCCGTCCCGAACCCCGGACGGCTCCGCTGTCCTTTATTATGCCGGATTTTCTCCCATTTGTCAATTTTCATTTTCCGGGAAAGTGGTTTCCGTTCATTGCAGGCACAGAGGCCCTGTTTTCTTCGCAAATGTCTTGGACAACACCGCGCAATTCCGGCGTGCAGATTGCGCCGTTGGAATTTTCGTCACATTGCCTAAAAGCCGCAGGAAATTCTTTTGAATTTCCGAGGATTTTTGGACGATGTGATGGAAGCTTCTGCGAGCAAACGGTGTGCCGGAAATTGTGCGGTGTTGCTCTTGCTTTATGCCTGCAAAGCATGATATAATGACAGCATCGCGGAGCGTTCCTGCATGTTAGACATTTTTCGCTCGAAAGGACGTGGTTGTATGGATGCCTTGATCGGCAGGTTGGTCAGAAAAGCCGCTGCAATCGCGGCAAAAAGCTTCTCTATGGTCGGCGCGGTGTTTTCCGCAGGCGAGCTGCTGCAAAAGCTGAACAGTCCGTTGGCCTTTTCGCTTTCCCGCACATGGGCGCTGATCGTGTTCTGCATCTCGATGGCCATTTTCTTCGGTCGGGAGCTGTATCGGCTCTTTTTCCAGCGGATTCCGGTTCCGAAATCCGCCAAGTCCGTCTCGATTCGGTTCGGCAATCTCCTGCGCTTCCGAAACGGCACCCTCCTGGTCGGCATCAACAATACGCTGACCTACGACGAAGACAAGATCGGCAGAGACAGCATTCACAACCAGCTCATTCAGAAATATGGGATCCAATGGATGCGGCAGGTATTCGAGGCCGAGAAGAAAAAGGCCGGGCTGACGGTCTATCCGCCCGGATATGCCTTCTCTGCCAGAGCGGAGGACGACAGGGAATATCTGTTCGTGGTGATGTCCGAGCTGAAAGCGGCGGGCGTTCCCAAGACGGCCCCGGAGGAGGTGCGCAAGGTCGCGCAGACGCTGTTTTCCTCCGACGACTTCCGGTGCAGAAACAAACGCCTCTACAGCCCGATTCTGGGAACGGGAAGCGCCGCCCTGCTGTGTGCGCAGCGGGACGTTGCCGAGCAGATTGCCCTTGAATTTGTATGCGCCAATGCAGACAGCGCAGCCGTTCATGAACTGGTGCTGGTCTTTCGATGGCGGAACCTGCCAAAAATGCAACTGAGCGCCCTGAAGCATGCGATTGCACAGATCGCGGCGCACTGCCGAAGCTGCCCGAGGAAGGCCGAATTCTGAAGAATTTTTTATTTTTCGGGAAAGATATATACAAATCCCGGGTGATATGCTACAATGTAAGATGGAGTGAAATTTGAGAAGGAAGGTGACGGCCGTGCCGGACAGATCGGCAATCGTGTTCCTGTTGGATGATACCCACCGGACCGGGAGCGATACACCGCTGATGCTGCACCGGGTTTTAGGCGTTCCTCTGCTGCAATGGCTCACGCACGCGCTGGAGCGCGCGGACGTGCGCAGGTTTTTTCTGGTCTGCGCACCCGCCTGGCTCTCGTCGGCGCGCGTGTGCTTTCCTGCCGGCGCGGAGCTGAGCACCGCTTCCGACGAGCACCCTGCCGATCGGCTCCACGTCTTTCTCTCCACCGCAGAGGACGGCGAGCAGGATGTTCTTGTGATCACCGGCCCGGTGATCTTTACGCCGCTGGGCAAACGCACGGGAACCGCGCCTGCCAACGCCTGCATGGTAGACCGTCAGGCCCTGATGGATGCGCTCGACGAGACCGCGCCGATCGGACACTTTCTCCGCAGGGTCGGCACGCCGGTCACGGGGGAGGACGGCTTCTTCTCCCTTTCCGCGCCGGAGGCGCTTGGCGACGTAAGCGCTCTGCTGACGCAGGATCTGCTTGCGGATTTGGTTCGCTCCGGTGTGGAGATTTGGGATCTCCACAACACCTACGTCACCCCCGGCGTCAAGGTCGGCGTCGGAACGGTGCTCCTGCCCGGCACGGTTCTGGAGGGACGCACCACCGTGGGCTACGGCTGTACCGTCGGCCCGAACACCCGGATCATCGACTCCGAGTTGGGAAACCACTGCGTCGCGGAGCAATCCCGGATCGAGGGCGCGAAGCTGGGCAGCGAGCTGCAAATCGGCCCCTTTGCAAACCTCCGTCCCGGCACGGTCATGGAAAACGGTGCGAAGGCCGGGGCCTTTGTGGAGTTGAAGAACACCAGCCTCGGAAGGCAGGTCAAGGTGCCGCACCTGAGCTATCTGGGCGACGCCTCTGTGGGCGCACAGACCAACGTGGGCTGCGGCGTCGTCACCGCAAACTTTGACCGGGCGCAGAAGCATCCGACCGTGGTGGAGGAGCATGCGTTTTTGGGCTGCAACACCACTCTGGTCGCCCCGGTGCGCGTGGGCAAGGGCGCTTACGTCGCGGCCGGCTCCGTCATCACCGAGGAGGTGCCGCCCCAGGCGCTGGCAATCAGCCGCGCCAGAGAGCAGATCAAGAAAGAATGGGCCCTGAAAAACAAACGGGCTGATTCATAAATCATCTGAAACCACCAAAACGAAAACGAGCAGACAAAGAGGAGAAAAACATGTTAATGAATGGAAGACCCTTGAAAGTATTCAGCGGAAAGTCCAGCCATGCTCTGGCGGAGGATATCTGCCGGGAACTCAACGTCGAACTGAGCGACAACTCTCTCAACACCTTTGCGGACGGGGAAATTTCCGTCTGGATGGAGAAGTCTGTCCGCGGCCATGATTGCTTCGTGGTGGAGTCCACTTGCAAGCCTGTCAACGACAATCTGATGGCGATGCTGATTAACATCGACGCCCTGCGCCGTGCCTCCGCCGGTCGGATCACCGCCGTGATTCCCTACTATGGCTATGCCCGTCAGGATCGCAAGGCCAGGGGCCGCGACCCCATCACCTCCAAGCTGGTTGCCAATATGCTGGTCGCCGCCGGTGCGCAGCGCGTCCTGACGATGGACCTCCACGCCGCGCAGATTCAGGGCTTCTTTGATATTCCGGTGGATCATCTCTCCGGCACGCAGCTCTTTGTGGACTACTTCATGGAGAAGTTTGACCCCGCCGTTTGCGACCATGCCAACATCGTAGCGGTTTCGCCCGACGTCGGCTCCGTCGCGCGAACCAGAGAATTCGCCAGGAGGGTGCAGATGAATCTTGCCATTGTGGACAAGCGCCGTCCCCGTCCGAACGAATCCGCTGTGGAGCACGTCATCGGTGACGTGGTTGGCAAGACCTGCATCATGCTCGACGACATCGTGGACACCGCCGGTTCGCTCTGCCACGCAGCCGAGGCGCTGATCAATAACGGTGCGAAGGAGGTCTACGCCTGCGCGACCCACGGCGTTCTGTCCAACAACGCGTGGAAGCGGGTCGAGGACAGTGTGATCAAGGAGCTGGTGCTTCTGGATACCATTCCGCTGCCTGAGGACTACGCCGGTACGAAGATCAAGCAGCTCTCCGTTGCGCCGATGTTTGCCAACGCGATTAAGCACATTTACGAGGAGACCTCGATCTCCGATGATCTCTTCGGCGCCCGATAAGCTGTCCGGCTGCCGGATTTATGCACGCCCGGCAGACGCCTTCCGGCGTCTGCCGGGCGCATTTCAGGAAAGGGAGCTGCCATGTTTCTGAAAAAAACGAATGTTGAATGGCTGATTGTCGGGCTGGGAAATCCCGGACGGGAGTATGAAAAAACCCGGCACAACGTCGGCTTCCGCACAGTGGATCTGCTGGCAAAGCAGGCGGGCGTCAAGATTGATCGGGCAAAATTTCGGGGTCTGACGGCGACCTGCACCCTTGCGGGAAAGCGGGTGCTGCTTCTGAAGCCGGAAACCTTTATGAACTGCTCCGGCGAGGCCGTTCAGCTTGCCGCCATGTTTTACAAGATCCCCATCTCGCAGATTTTGGTGCTGTCGGACGATATTTCTCTCCCGGTCGGCCGCATTCGTGTCCGGCCCGAAGGCTCCGCCGGCGGGCACAACGGGCTGAAATCCGTCATTGCCCGGCTGGGCAGTCAGGAATTTCCCCGCGTCCGCATCGGCGTCGGCGCGAAGCCCCATCCCGACTACGATCTGGCGGACTGGGTGCTGTCCGGCTTCTCCTCGGAGGAAGAGAAAGCCCTCGCTCCCGCCGTCGAGCATGCCGCCGCCGCTGTGCTGGAGCTGCTCGAAAACGGCCCGGTACAGGCCGCAAACCGCTTCAACGGCCTGTGACGGCACAGCACGCAAAACGCCTCCCCCGATCCGGCAGGGGAGGCGTTTTGCGCGCTGTGTTGATCCGATTCTCAGAGAAAACCGTTCCATATCTTTGCGGTCAGCTTTGTGCGATCCTTCGTTGTCGGCCTTGCCGGGTCTCCGCCCCGTCCGGCACAATTCTCAACCCGTTTGCGTCCTTCCGTCCGAGACAGCATCAACGGTACGCCACGAAAAGGAAGACAGCTACCTGCGCGCGCGTACATGGCAGGCCTGTGCCGAAGGTCGTTTTTGTCATGCCGCTGGTGATTCCGTTCTCTGTGGCCCACAGCACCGCGTCGTAATAGTAGGCGTTCGGCTTCACGTCGGAGAAGGGGCAGGCGGTTGTTTTCGGATTCGGCTTTCCCGCTGCCGCCCAGAGGAAGGTGACGACCTGCTCGCGGGTGCAGCACCGGCCCACGCCGAAGGCGTCGGGACGCACGCCGCTGGTGACGCCGTGCTCCAGCGCCCAGAGGATCGGTCGGTAGTAGTATTTGTTCGCCTTCACGTCGCAGAAGGGATTGTCCGTCCGGGTCGGTGCGGGTTTTCCCTGTACGGCCCAGAGAAGGGTGACGATTTCCTCCCGCGTGCAGACCTTGTTCGGGGAGAAATGGGATGCGTCCGTCCCGCTGGTGATCTGCGGCTGATGGAAGTAGGCCCATTGCACGGCGTCGTAATAATAGGCGTCGTGCTTTACGTCTTCAAAGGCCGGCGTCCTCCAGATTGCATAAAGAACCGTTTCCGGATTGTCGAGCAGAAGCGACTCGCCCGGATAGCAGGCCTTGCCGCTGCCGTCTGCTCTGGTGTTCCAGTAGAGGAACTCCGTGTCCTTCGGCCCCTTGACGGAGCCGTTCTCTGTCGGCTTGCGCAAGACGGCAAAATCTCCGATGCGCAGGATCGGAGAAACCGAAGCCCAGTCTCCTTTCCGGATGCCGTTGAGATCATAGTACAGATAGGCGCCGTCCGCGCCGAAGCCGATGTTCAGCGCCTCGGTTCGTTTGGTTATGAACGTCCGGCAGCGCTGTGCCGCTGCCTGCCATGCCGCGGCTGCGGTCTCAGCGTCAATCCAACCGTCTGCGTTCCAGCGCTGGAGATTCATTGCGCCGCTGGCCGCCAGCGCCTGCGCCAGCTCGTCCATGCGGCGGTGCAGCGGCTCGGCGCATTCCGTCGCTTGCAGCGCGGCCCATTTCTCCTGCACCAGGGCGCGGAACTCCGCATGTCGGCAGGCAGCCGCCAGAACGGTAGGGGTGGTGTAAATGCCGATCTGATTGGCCCACCACAGACCGGTTTCGTCCATCCGGACGTCCCAATGGCTGTACGGACTGCCGAAGGCGTTGTCCATATCCCAAATCGGGCCGAATTGGATGCGCGTCTCTCCGGCTGGCTTGAAGGCAAAGAAGCTGGAAAGGCCCGCGTCATAGTTCATCGACAGCTCTTGCAGCAGATAGATGCCTGCCAGCGAATCCACGTCAAAGTACGCACTGTAATGGCGGCCCCCGGAATTGTACCCGGTGGGAGAATGCAGCGCCTCCATTCCGGCATCCATCAGATCGGCAATGTAGGTGACCTCCGCCTGCGAAGCGTGCTCCGGCGACTTGACGACCACCGGCTGCTTGCTCTGGGTGACAAAGCCGCAGAGCTCGGCCTGATAGCGGTCACGAAAGTCAAACTCCAGCAGATACCCGCCGGTGATGTCCTCGGGGTCCTGCGGAAGCTCGATCCATTTGCGCGAACCGGCAACTTTGCCGCTCTGAACCGTATTTCCTCTTCCGGTTCCGCCTTGCGGCAGGGTGTCCAGATCAATGCCGGGGTTTGCATTCTCGTTCTCCCGCTCCAAATCGGTCAAATCGACCCGGTTCTCGGCAATCTCAACACTCTCGCAGAGAATGTAGTTGCCAAGATAGTCGCCGTTGATGTAGAGGTCAACGTGACGGTAGCTTCCGGTGAACGGCAGACCGAGGGCCTGCGCGTATTCCCATGCACAGGCGTTGTGGAGCAGAGAGGGGTCAATGTAGTTGGCAAGAAGCGTCCATTTCTTTGCCTTTGGCATTCCAAGCACGGCGGTTTTTTTGGAGAATTTGATATTGTAGGGCTTTTTCGGGTATTGCCATGTGGCATTTCCGCGCCCCTTGATCTGCTTGAGCGTGTCGTCCAGCGTCAGTACCCCGTCCTCATAAACGCGAATCTCTCCCGGTTCCCCGTGCGATTTGTCGGCGTGAATCGCGTCAAGGCTGCCGGATTCTGTGCGGAGAAAGACCGCAGGCAGACAGGCGGAGCTCGAAACCGTGAGCCGGATCGTTTGGCCTGCGCAGGTCAGAAGATGAATTCCGTCGGTCAGCGCGGCGGCGCTTTGCCCGCTGACGACGGGTTCGCCGTCCAGCGTGACCGGCGCTTCCGCGTCGAAATAGAGCGCCGCCATGCTTCGGTCTTCTATGGCGGGCAGAAAGAGCGCCAAGCCCTCCTCCGAGACCCGGCAGACAATCGTATCCGGCGCGGTCTCCTCGCCGCCGTAGGGATTCACCTTCAGAGAAAATCCGGTGTCTGTCGGCGCTGCCGCGTGTACGCCCAGAGCGACAGCCCCAACCCAGAAAAAGAAAAAGAACAAAGAAATCAGCTTTCTCATGCTACCGTCTCCTCATCGTACAGGAAGTATTGGGATGACCGCTTCATTCTACCACAAGCGTCCAAAAAGTGCAAGCAAGACGCACAACAAAATGGACGCAACGCCGCCCACCGGGTCGTTTTACGATTCGATGAAATTCCGTTTTCAAGCGCACAGGCCGCTTGACGCGGGTGTTGGCTTATGGTATGATAGAAGTATCTTTTACAAAGGAGCGCTCCGACATGAGAACCAGAATACTGAGCCTGTGTCTGGCCCTGCTTCTGCTGATGAGCGTGCTGCCGATTCCGGCTTCCGCCGCAGTTCAGGTCAGTCCCACAGAGGCAACCATTTATGCAATGGACAGTTGGGCGGAGGAATTCCTCTCAATCCCGGCGGACTGCCCCACCAGCGTCCAGCTCAAGGTGGCGGGCGGCGGCAGCGCCACCTATCATGTGATCTCCGGCTCCAGTGTCACGGTGTCCGATACCGGCCTTGTCACGCCGCACTACACGACGTGGTATTGGATCGGCGGTTGGGGAACCACGTCGGAGTACTATGCCGACCAGTGTGACAGGATTACCGTGGAGGCGGATTACGGCGATTCCGTGATTCGCGTCTATTGCGGCGGCGAATCTGCCGATGTGACCGTCCATGTGGAGGACTACACCGAACGCTATCTCGACGAGCAGCTCAACGCCTTCCTTTCCACCGGCATCACGGCGCAGATGACGACCTATCAGAAGCTTGAGGCACTGTGCCAATATGTGGCGGGCTTCAATTATGACTACCACTATTCCAGCGCCGTCGGAATGCTGCTCTCCGGCGGCGGCGACTGCTGGGCCAGCACGGATATGCTGGTTCGGCTTTGCACAAAGCTCGGCATCCAATGCGTCGCCCGGAACGGCGCGCACGATCCCGGCGCGGGCAGCGGCCACCGCAACGCCCTTGCCATCATTCGCAACGGATTGTATTACGAGCTGGAGGCCGGCTACAGCGGCAGCGCGCCGCGATACTGGTCCATCAAGGAGCGGCATTCCCTGTTCTGCTACAGTTCTCGCAGCGACGGCATCAGCGTCTACCAATACGACGGAGCGCTTGACAGCCTGACCTCGCTGGAAATCCCCAAAAAGATCGACGGAAAAACCGTCACCGCCATCGGGGACAATTTTATCCAGTTAAACAGCACGCTGGAGGAGATCGTCCTGCCCGATACCGTCAAGGAGATTGGCCGCTCGGCCTTCAATTCCTGCAAAAAGCTGAAAACGCTCCACCTGCCGGCGGCCCTGACCACCGTGGGGGATTTTGCCTTCACGGCCTGCACGTCGCTGACAAACCTCACCGTTTCGGAGCAGAACAAGAGCTTTACCGTCCGTGACGGCGCGCTTTACGACAAGAAAATGACTGTGCTGCACTTTGTACCCGCCGCCGAGACGCTGACCGTTCCCGAGGGTGTGAAGCAGGTGCGTGCTTATGCAGCCTATTACAACAGCAATCTCACACAGGTTCGCCTGCCGAAGAGCCTGCAAACCATTGGAGAAGGCGGGTTCGGCACCTGCAATGCGCTTTCGCAGGTGCGCATTCCGTGGGATTCCGCGCTGAAGACGCTGGACGACTACGCGTTCTATCAGACGCCCGCGCTGCAAGAGATGTTTCTTCCTGCCGGCTGCACCGCAATTGGGGAGTATGCGCTTGGCATGACCTCCGCCACCAATACGGTTCCGAACTACCGAATCTACGGCTTCAGCGGCTCTGCGGCCCAGACCTACGCAGCGGATCACGACTTGGAGTTCATCAATCTGCGGAAAAACGCCTGGATCACCCTCTATGGGGATTCCTTCTACTTCCAGAACGGCAAGCCCCTCACCGGCTGGCATAAGGTCGGGGGCGTGTGCTGCTTCTTTGACGCAGACGGCGTCTACCAGCCCGAGAAAGACAACGAGGAAGTGCGAAACGCCGTGTCCCCCGGCTGCACGACCTCCGGTTACAGCGGCGACGTATACTGCGTCTGCTGCGGAGAACTGCTGCGCACCGGTCAGACGATTGCCCCTTTGGGCCACGATTGGAAGCTGATCCAAACGATCCGCGAGCCGACGCAGGACGAGGCAGGCGAGGGCGTCTTCCGCTGCGCCCGCTGCGGCGAGCAGGAGAACAGGGAGATTCCCGCGCTGGAGCCGTTCCGCTTTGACGACGTGAGAGACGAAAGCCTGTATTACTTCAAGCCGGTCTATTGGGCGGTGAACCACGATCCGCAGATCACCAGAGGAACCTCGCCCACGACCTTCTCTCCCAAGGCCACCTGCACCCGCGGCGACGTGATGACCTTCCTGTGGAAAGCAAAGGGCGGCGTCCCGCCGAAGAGCACCGAGAACCCCTTCGTGGATACGAAGCCGGGCAAATACTATCACAACGCGATCCTGTGGGCGGTGGAGCAGGGCATCACCAGCGGCACAGACGCGACCCATTTCAGTCCCAGGAAAACCTGCACCCGCGCCGAGGTCGTGATGTTCCTGTGGCGCGCCTCCGGCTCTCCTGCGCCGGCGGCCACGGTCTCGCCCTTTGTCGATGTGAAAAAAGGCAAGTACTATTATGAGGCTGTGCTTTGGGCCGTAGAGAAGGGCATCACCAAGGGCACCGACGCGACCCACTTCAGCCCCCGCCAGACCTGCACCCGTGCGCAGATTGTGACCTTCCTCTATCAGTGCATGGGGAAATGACCGAAGGCAACCCGCGCAGTTTCCGGCACACCGTTTGCTTGCGGAAGCTTCCGTCCGATCGGAAAAGTCCTCGGAAAACCGGAAGGATTCCCTGCGGCGTTTGACCGATCTGACGAAAACGCCCGGCGGCGCAATCTGCACGTCGGAATTGTGCGGTGCTGCCCGAAATCCCACCTTCATTTTTCCGGACAATCAGACACGGCTGCGGCGGATTCCGCCGCAGCCGACCGTGTGCCTGCCCGGAACCGGAAGCCGGAAAGGAGCCGCTATGGAGCTGTTGCTCTCTGCTTTGCACGAATTAACAGAATACGAAACCGTCTGCAAGACCCTGCGGCGCGGGCGGTGTGTCGGCGTCTCCGGAGCCGGTCAGATCAACCGCTCGCATTTGATTGCCGGTCTGTATCGCGATCTGGACGCACCGATGCTGGTGCTGTGTCAGGACGAGCTGGCCTGCCGCCGGACGCAGGAGGAGCTGGCGGCCTTCCTCGGAACGGCCTTCCCGATTCTGCCGTCGCGGGAGCTGACCTTTTACGACACCTCCGCCGCCTCACGCCAGTGGGAGCAGAAGCGTCTGCGCCTGCTCTATCGCATGGTAACCGGGGCCGAGCGGCTGGTGATTGCCTCCTTTGAGGCGCTGTCTCTGCGCACCCTGCCGCACGGGACGCTGCTGGGCGCGGCGATTGATCTGCGTCCCGGCGGGCTCTATGACATGGAAAACCTTGCCGCCCGGCTGGTGCAGGGCGGCTATACCCGCTGTCAGATGGTCGAGGGCGTGGGACAGTTTTCCATTCGGGGTGGGATTCTGGATGTCTACAGCCCCGCAATGGACAATCCGCTGCGCGTGGAGTTCTTCGGTGACGAAATCGACACGATGGGCCTGTTTGACCCGTTGACCCAGCGCCGAATCGAGAATGTTGCGCAGTCGGTGATTCTGCCGGTGGCGGAGGCGCTTCCGATGCTCCACCCCGGCGGATCGGACGGCCTCTGCGCGGCGCTGGAGAAGCTGATCGCCCGGCAGAAGCGGCGCAAGACGCCGCATGCCGCCCTGATCAAAACGCTGGAGTCGGATCTGGAAACCCTGCGTTCTCACCGTTTCTTTGGGGCAAGCGACCGCTATCTGAGCTTGATCTACCCGGAATTCTGCTCTGCGGCAGATTATCTG
The DNA here is from genome assembly GCA_017543225.1 of Oscillospiraceae bacterium. GTDB lineage: Bacteria > Bacillota > Clostridia > Oscillospirales > Oscillospiraceae > JAFRPC01. Next base: position 2,783 of record JAFYGM010000049.1, on the reverse strand, counting down.
CCCGAAAACTGCGTCACTGTCTTTTGCGACCACGGCAATCTCCACCGCGCCGCCGCAGGCTGGGAGGAGGATCTGGGCATGCAGCTCGATTCTCTGCTACAGGGCGGCATTCTCGCAGGAGAGCTCTGTGATTTCAGCCGCGACTGGGACGGTCTCTGTGCCGACCTCCGGGGCAAGCCTGCGCTCTTTCTCGACGCCTTCCTTCCCGCCGCCTATCCGGTCGATCTCCAGCCTGCCGCGCTGGTGAATCTCGTCTCCAAGCAGCTTCCCTCCTACGGCGGCAATCTGGATGTGGCGGTGAGCGACCTCCGGCATTATCAAAAAAACGACTATCGAACCCTTGTCCTCTGCGGCAACCGCCGCCGGGGTGAGATTCTGGAAGAACACCTGCGCCGCAACGACCTTTCGGTGACGATGATGTTCCCGGCCCAGACGCTGCCCGCGCCGGGGGGCGTCTTTCTGACCGACGGCTCCCTGCCGAACGGCATGGAGTATCCGACCGTTCGGCTGGCTGTGCTCACCGAGGGCCAGCTTTTGACCAAGGTGGCCCGCAAGCCCCGCGCCAAGGCCAAAACCACCAACCGCCAGAAGCTCAACTCCTTCACCGACCTGACGCCGGGTGATCTGGTCGTCCATGAGTACCACGGCATCGGGCGCTACGTCTGCATGGAGCAGATGAAGGTGGACGGCGCAGTGAAGGATTACGTCAAAATCGCCTATCAGGGGACGGACGTGCTCTATGTGCCGGCAACCCAGATGGACTTGATCTATAAATACATCGGCGCCGCGCAGGACAGCCCCGTGAAGCTGAACAAGCTGGGCGGCGACGCATGGGAGAAAACCAAAAAACGCGCCAAGGCCGCCGTCAAGGATCTGGCTGACGGGCTGATTAAGCTCTATGCCGAGCGAAAGCGCCGCATGGGCTTTGCCTTTGCCGCCGATACGCCGTGGCAGCGGGAGTTTGAGGACAATTTCCCCTATGCCGAGACGGACGATCAGCTCCGCTGCATTGCGGAGATCAAGAGCGATATGGAATCGCCCGCGCCGATGGATCGGCTGCTCTGCGGCGACGTGGGCTTCGGCAAAACCGAGGTGGCCCTGCGCGCCGCGATGAAGGCCTTGATGGATTCCAAGCAGGTCGCAATTCTCGTTCCGACCACGGTTCTGGCGCAGCAGCACTATGTCACGGCAGTGCGCCGCTTCGAGGGCTTCCCGGTCAACGTCGAGGTGCTATCCCGCTTCCGTTCTCCGGCCCAGCAAAAGCGGGCGCTGGCAGGTCTTCGGGCGGGCACCGTGGATCTGATTGTGGGAACGCACAAGCTTCTGCAAAAGGATGTGCTGTTCAAGGATCTCGGCCTTTTGATTGTGGATGAGGAACAGCGCTTCGGCGTCACGCACAAGGAGCGGCTGAAGGAGCTGTCCAAGGGCGTGGACGTTCTGACCCTGTCCGCCACGCCGATTCCCCGCACCCTGAACATGGCCCTGTCCGGCATCCGGGACATGTCTACGATTGAGGAACCTCCGATGGACCGTTATCCCGTCCAGACCTTCGTGCTGGAATACAACGAGCCGGTGCTGGACGATGCGATTCGCCGCGAGCTGGGCAGAGGCGGGCAGGTCTATTATCTGCATAATCGCGTGGAGTCGATTGCGCAGTGCGCGGCACGGCTCGCGGCGCACCACCCGGGCGCAGATGTTGCCATCGCCCACGGCAAGATGAACAAGGAACAGCTTGGCGACGTGATGCAGCGCATGGCGGACGGAGAAATCCAGATTCTGGTCTGCACGACCATCATTGAGACAGGCATTGATATTCCCAACGTCAACACCCTGATCATCGAGGACGCCGATCGGCTGGGACTGGCCCAGCTCCATCAGATTCGCGGACGCGTGGGCCGCTCCTCCCGGCATGCCTTTGCCTACCTGACCTTCCGGCGCGGCAAGGTGCTTTCCGAGGTGGCGGAAAAGCGCCTCGACGCCATTCGAGAATACGCGGAGTTCGGCTCCGGCTTCAAAATCGCCATGCGCGATTTGGAGATTCGCGGCGCAGGCAATCTGCTGGGCGCGGAGCAGTCCGGACATATCATCTCCGTGGGCTACGATATGTATCTGAAGCTGCTCGAGGAGGCTGTGCTGGAGGAGCAGGGCGCGCAGGAGGCGGTTCCCGTTGCCTGCACCGCAGACTTTGACATCACGGCCAACATCGACAAGGACTATGTGGAAAACGGCGAACAGCGCATGGATCTTTACCGGCGCATGGCAGCCATCCGGACGCAGGAGGACGCCGACGAGCTGCTGGACGAGATCGTGGATCGCTTCGGAGACCCGCCGAAGGGCGTTTTGAACCTGATCGACGTGGCCCTGCTCCGCGCAAAGGCCGCGAAGCTGGCCGTCACCGACATCACGCAGAAGGGGCAGGACGTGTTCTTTACCCTGCTCGCGCTGGACGTCGGGACTGTTTCTGCCCTGTGCGCCGCGCCCGCGCTGGCGTCGCGGCTGTTTCTTCAGCCCAAAAGCAAGCAGCCTTTGCTGCGTCTGCGTCTGAATCGGGGCGAGAACAGCCTCAAGGCCGCCGCCGAGCTGGTGGAAATTTTTACCGAATTGGTCGGTCCGGAGAATCTGTGACCGTGCGCGGAATCGTTTGGTAACAGTTCAGCCGATCCCATAGGGGAGTAGCGAACATCCTGATCGTTGATAATTGACAGTTGACAGTTTCGGTGCGTCGTCGCACGCCCGCCGAAACGCACCCACGCCGACCGCGTGACGAACCGGATGTAGGGACG
>JAFYGM010000006.1 GCA_017543225.1 Oscillospiraceae bacterium | reverse complement strand
TCGAAACGCCCTACCGGGCCGTCGGGGACGCCGGCCCCTACGGGGGTGTGTCGGCGTGGCGACGCCCCGTGTCTGTGTATCAAAATGTCCTACCGGGCCGTCGGGGACGCCGGCCCCTACGGGGGTGTGTCGGCGTGGCGACGCCCCGTGCCGGCGTATCGAAACGCCCTACCGGGCCGTCGAGGACGCCGGCCCCTACGGGGAATGCGCCGGCCCCTACGGGGGTGTGTGGCGTGGCGACGCCTTGCGGCGGCGTATCGGGGGCTGTGTCGGTGTGACAAAATGTTCCGTAGGGGTCGTCGAGGACGGCGATCCCTACGGAACACTGGCATCTGGATTGCGCACCGCAAGAATGTTACGGAACATTGCTCCATGACGGCGGCAGCATCAATTCGTTTGCTGTTCGGATACAGTCCATTGCGTTGACAATGGCTTTTCGATCACCGCAGCGATGGGGAAATCCCGGAGAAGAAAACCGGAATTGCAATCGGCGCGAGCAGCGCCGTTGTTTTTTTTCACAGGAGCCAATCCCTGTCCCTTCTTACGGCTCAGCAGTCGAGCTTTTCGAGGGTGCAGGTCTTGGCGGTGGACTTGCGGATGGCGGCGCGCAGCGGCAGGACGGAGGAGGGCGAGACGGAGAGCTCGTCAATGCCGATGGCAAGGAAGGTCTCCAGCAGGCGCAGATCCGCGCCCAGCTCGCCGCAGATGCCGATCCAGATCCCGGCGGCGTGGGCCGCGTCTGCGGCAATCTTGAGGGCGCGCAGGACGGCGGGGTGATGCGGGTCGAAGAAGCGGCCCAGATCGTTTGCCTGCCGGTCACAGGCGAGCGTGTACTGGGTCAGATCGTTCGTGCCGACGGAGAAGAAGTCCACCTCCCGCGCCAGCGCGTCCGCGACAAAGATCGAGGCGGGGGTCTCGATCATAATGCCGATTTCGGTCTTGGGATTGTAGGCAACGCCCTCCTTGTCCAGCTCCGCCATGACCTCGGCACAGAAGCGCTTACACTCGCGCACCTCCCAGACGGAGGTGATCATGGGGAACATAATCGCAACCTTGCCGAAGGCGGAGGCGCGGTAGAGGGCGCGAAGCTGGGTGCGGAAGATTTCGGGCCGGTTCAGGCAGATGCGGATGGCGCGCACGCCGAGGGCGGGGTTCTCCTCCTTCTTCATATCGAAGTAGGCGACCTGCTTATCCGCGCCGATGTCCAGCGTGCGGATGACCACGCGCTTGCCCTTCATCCCGGCGGCGACGGCCTTGTACGCCTCGAACTGGGCGTCCTCGGTCGGGAAGTCGCTGGCCTTGCGGTAGAGGAACTCGGAACGGAACAGGCCGATGCCCTGTCCGTCGTTGTTGAGCACGGCGGGCAGATCGTCGGGCGAGCCGATGTTGCAGTAGACCATCATCTTGCGCCCGTCGAGGGTCACGTCCTCCTGCCCCTTCATGGTATCCATGAGCAGCTTCATTTCCTGCTGCTTCTTCCGCTTGGCGTTGTAGGCCGCAAGGGTCGGCTCGTCCGGTTCGAGGGTGACGGTACCGGTCTCGCCGTCGATGTAGGCGACGCTGCCCTCCATCTCGGGCTTGAGCCGGTCGCCCAGACCGCAGATGGCGGGAATGCCCATCGTGCGGGCGAGAATCGCGGTGTGGCTGTTGCCGGAGCCGCCCTGCGTCATAAAGCCGAGAATCTTCGACTTGTCAAGCTGGAGGGTCTCGGACGGGGCCAGATCGTCGGCTGCCAGCACGACGGGAACCTCGGAATCAATGCCGCCCTCGATCACGCCCATCAGGTTGTTGAGGATGCGGGAGGTCACGTCGCGGATATCGGCGGCGCGGGCGCGCATATAGGCGTCCTCCATGGCGGCAAACATGGCGGCAAACTGCTCGCCCGCCGTCTGCACCGCAAATTCGGCGTTGCAGCCCTCGGATTCCATCGTGTCCACGATACATTCCACATAGTCTTCGTCCTCGACGAACATCGCGTGGGTCTCAAAGAGGACGGCGGCTTCCTCGCCGGCTTCCTCACGGCACTTGTCCGCCAGCCGGTTGAGCTGTTCGATGGACTTCTCCTGTGCCTCGGCCAGACGGGCCTTTTCCGCCGTCAGATCGGCGTTTTCCGCCTTGGTCACCGTCGCGTCGCTGCGGCGGAAAAAATAAATGGGGCCGCTCGTCACGCCCTTGGAGACGCCCTTGCCTTGCAGTTGAATCATGTTGTTACCTCCTGTATCATAATATGGAGAGAAAGCGGAGGGCGGGGTCGTGCGGCCCCGCCCGATTCCTTTGTGTTTACAGATTCTCCTCGAAGAACTTGCGCAGGGTCTCAACGGACTCTGCCTCGTTGCCGCCCTCGACGCCGACCGTAATCTGATCGCCGCACTTGATGCCCATGCTCATAACCTTCATGAGCTGCGACGCCTTCACAGTCATGTCGCCCTTGGTGATGGTCACAACCGAGTCGCCAAGGGACTTTGCGAGCTTGGCAAGGTTGCCGGCGGGACGGGCATGGATGCCGATCGGGTCCTGAATGGTATAAAGAAATGTTGTCATGGTTCCTGCACTCCTTTTTGGTAGATTAGAATGAAATCGGTTTCAGCGATTCCTTCATTTCCATCTTATTTTACACACTTTCCGGGGCGGTGTCTACTTGGGAATCTCCACAAGAAACGCCCTTTCTCATTGTGCGATATCACTAATCACATTAATTTTCTCCAAAAAATACACAACATTTTGCTGGAAATTCTCATTTTTTCTCTTGCATTCCTGTGCAGGTTGTGTTATCATCTAAAAATGAAAACGATTTCAAGAGGGGGTTCCGCCATGATTGATATTCTGACTGTGGGTGAGCTTTTGATCGACCTGACCCAGACCCATGTGGACGAGCGGATGGTTCGCTGCTATGCCGCCAATCCCGGCGGCGCGCCCGCCAACGTCGCGGTTGCCGCAGCGCTGCTGGGCGCGAAGACCGCCTTTGCGGGCAAGGTCGGCAACGATACCTTCGGCGCAGACCTGCGCGCCGTGCTCGAACGCAGCGGGGTGGACACCTCCGCCCTTTATACCGACAACACCGCTCTGACGACGCAGGCTGTGGTCAGCGTCGCGCCCTCCGGGGAGCGCGCCTTCGCGTTCTACCGTTCGCCGGGGGCGGACACCCTTCTGACCGAGGAGGAGGTCGTCCGGGCCTTGACCCTGCGGCCCCGGATCGTCCATTTCGGCTCGGTGAGCCTGACGGCGGAGCCTGCCCGCTCCGCCACCCTGACAGCGGCCCGGCTCGGACGTTTGCAGGGGGCGCTGGTGAGCTACGATCCGAACTACCGCGCAAGGCTCTGGCCCGACGAGGCCACGGCCCTGACATGGATGAAGCGCCCGCTTCCGATGGTCGATCTGCTCAAAATTTCCGACGAGGAGCTGCCGCTTCTCACCGGAACCGACGATCCTGAGATGGGCAGCGCCCTTTTGATGCGCGAGGGCATTCGGCTGATTGTGATTACGCTGGGCAGCCGGGGCGTGTTCTACCGCATGGGCAGCGCGATTGGCTACGTCGCCGGATATTCGGTGCGCGTGGCGGACACGAACGGCGCGGGCGACACCTTCCACGGGGCCCTGCTCTCCCGGCTGGCCCTGCGCGAGGGCGATCCGCTGGCGGGTCTGCCCGCCAGAGAGCTGGAGCAGATGCTCCGCTTTGCGAACCGGGCCGCAGCCATGACCTGTACGCGCAGCGGCGCAATCCCCGCCATGCCGACGCTAAAAGAGGTAGAAGCATTCCGCCCGACGTAGGGGGCGGCGTCCCCGACGCCCCGTGCCAGCGTACCGAAACGCCCTACCGGGCCGTCGAGGACGCCGGCCCCTACGGGGAATGCGCCGACG
>JAFYGM010000048.1 GCA_017543225.1 Oscillospiraceae bacterium | reverse complement strand
GCGCATTGCGCGTCCGCGTTTGCGAAGCAAACAATCGCCCGGCAGGGCGATCTCCCTGCGTTTCAGCAATCCGGTACGTTGGATTTGCCTGCGGCCCACGATGGAAACGTCCTGCGACCTTCCTGCGTGGAGGAAAACGCGACGTTAGATTTGCCTCCGGCAAATTGCATTCGTTCCGAATGCCGGACGAGCAATGCTCGTCCCTACACCCGTTCCGTTGGTGTCATTCTGCGTTTGCGAAGCAAACAATCGCCACTACACAGCGTTTCTGAATCCTTGTTACTTCATCATAAGAGAGGACGTAAATCTATGGACTACAAAACCACCATCATCACCCCGAAGACGGACTTTCCGATGCGCGGCGGGCTGCCGCAGCGGGAGCCTGCGATGCTCGAAGGCTGGAACAAGATCGACATCTATGCCGAGCTGCGCAAAAAGAACGCGGGCAAGCCGCGCTTTGTGCTGCACGACGGCCCTCCGTTCTCCAACGGCGACATCCACATGGGTCACGCCCTGAACAAGACCCTCAAGGACTTCATCGTGCGTTCCCGTGCGATGCGCGGCTTCGACACCCCCTACGTCCCCGGCTGGGACAACCACGGCATGCCGATTGAATCCGCGATCATCAAGAAGAACAAGCTCAACCGCAAGGCCATGAGCGTGCCCGACTTCCGCTCCGCCTGCCGCGACTTCGCGCTGGAGTATGTGGACCGGCAGCGCAAGGGCTTTGAGCGTCTGGGCATTGTGGCGGATTGGGAGCATCCCTATCTGACGATGGACAAGGAGTTCGAGGCCGAGGAGGTCAAGGTCTTTGGCGAGATGTACCGCAAGGGCTATATCTACAAGGGCCTCAAGCCCGTCAACTGGTGCCCCAGAGACGAGACCGCTCTTGCGGAGGCCGAGATCGAGTATCAGGACGAGCCATGTACCACGGTCTACGTCAAGTTCCCGATGCAGGACGATCAGGGCAAGCTGGCCCACCTCGATCTGAGCAAGCTCTTCTTCGTGATCTGGACGACGACAATCTGGACCCTGCCCGGCAACATGGGCATTGCCCTTCATCCCAGAGAGACCTATGCCATCGTCAAGGCCCCCAACGGAGAGCTCTACGTCATGGCCGAGGCCCTGATTGAAAAGGTCATGCCGATCGGCGGCTTCGAGCACTGGGAGATTGTCGAGACCCATCCCGGCAGCTTCTTTGAGTATATGCTGGCCCGGCATCCCTTCCTGCCCAAGACCTCCCTGCTGGTCAATGCCGACTACGTGACGATGGATTCCGGTACGGGCTGCGTCCACACCGCCCCCGGCTTCGGCCCCGAGGACTATCAGACCGGTATGCGCTACGGCCTCGAACTGATTGTCCCCGTGGACGACGTGGGCCGCCACACCGACTACGCCGGCAAGTACGCCGGCCTCAAGACCGAGGAATCCAACCCGATCATCCTTGCGGATATGAAGGAGAGCGGGATGCTCTTCGCCTCCGAGAACGTGATCCACTCCTATCCCCACTGCTGGCGCTGCAAGAGCCCGATCATCTTCCGCGCCACGCCGCAGTGGTTCTGCTCCGTCGATTCCTTTAAGGACGAGGCTGCGAGCGCCTGCGAGGATGTGCGCTGGCTCCCCGCCTGGGGCAAGGACCGTCTGATTTCGATGGTACGCGAGCGCAGCGACTGGTGCATCTCCCGCCAGCGCCGCTGGGGTCTGCCGATCCCGGTCTTCTACTGCAAGGACTGCGGCAAGCCGGTCTGCACGCCGGAAACCATTGCGCGCATCTCCGAGCTGTTTTTGGACCACGGCTCCAACATCTGGTTTGAGCAGGACGCAATGGAGCTGATTCCAGAGGGCTTTGCCTGCCCGCACTGCGGCGGCAGGGAATTCGACAAGGAGAGCGACACGCTGGACGGCTGGTTCGATTCCGGCTCCACTCACATCTCCTTCCTCAAGCGCGACAACCCGGAGAACTGGCCCGCTGACGTCTATCTCGAAGGCGCGGATCAGTATCGCGGCTGGTTCCAGTCCAGTTTGCTGGTCTCTGTCGGCGCGATGGGCAAGGGCGCGCCCTTCAAGGCCTGCCTGACCCACGGCTGGACGGTGGACGGCGAGGGCCGCGCCATGCACAAGAGCCTCGGCAACGGCGTCGATCCCGCCGACATCGTGAAGGACTTCGGCGCGGACCTGCTCCGTCTCTGGGCCGCCTCCGCCGACTACCACGCCGATATGCGCTGCTCGAAGGAAATCTTCAAGCAGCTCAGCCAGAACTATCTGAAATTCCGCAACACTGCCCGCTACTGCCTCGGCAACCTCGACGGCTTCAACGCCGACGAGCTGGTCAAGCCCGCGGAGATGCTGGAGCTGGACCGCTGGGCCATGACCCGGCTGAACCGCCTGATTGAGCTCGGCTTCAAGGCCTACGACAACTATGAATTCCACGTCCTGACCCATGCGATCAACGACTTCTGCGTGGTGGAGCTGAGCCAGTTCTATCTGGACATCCTCAAGGATCGGCTCTACTGCGACGAGCGCGACGGCCTGCGCCGCCGTTCGGCCCAGACCGCCCTCTTCCTGATCCTCGACACCATGACCAAGCTCTTTGCGCCGGTGCTCGCCTTCACCTGTGACGAGATCTGGCAGGCCATGCCCCACCGCACCGGCGACGACGGGCGCAACGTCCTGTTCAACGACATGAATCAGCCCTTCACCGCCTACGCCCTCGACGAGGAGACGATGGCGAAGTGGGACACCCTGATCCGCGTCCGCGAGGATGTGAACGGCGTGCTGGAGCAGGCGAGAGCCGAGAAGCGCATCGGCAAGGCGCTCGAGGCGCAGGTGCGGCTTCTGGCACAGGACACGGATGCCAAAGCCGCGCTGGAGGCCATTCGCCACCTGAATCTGGCGGAGCTCTTCCTTGTCTCCGCCTGCACGGGCGGCACCGACGAGCTGCACGCGCCAGCCGAGGGTGTGAGCGCCAACGGCGCGAACTTCCCCGGCCTGCGGATCACGGTCTCCGAGGCGCAGGGAACCAAGTGCCCGCGCTGCTGGATGCATTCCGTGCAGGCCAACGCCGAGGGCCTCTGCCCCCGCTGTGCCGCCGTGGTCGAAGCGCTGGCCTGAGCTTTGAAACCGATCACAACGAAAAGAGGCTTGCTTATGCTTACCGTTACCGAGGTCAAAACAAAACGGCAGCAAAAGGACTTTCTGAACTTTCCCCTGAAGCTTTACAAGGACAATCCCAACTTTGTGCCGCCGCTCTACAGCGATGAGAAGAAGATGTTCCGCTCCGACTATGTGTACTACGACACCTGCGAGGCGACCTGCTGGAACGCCTACCGTGACGGCGAAATGGTGGGGCGGATTCAGGGCATCCTTCAGAAGGCCCACAACGAGAAGACCGGGGAAAAGCGCATCCGCTTCACCCGCTTTGACGCCATTGACGATCAGGCCGTTGCCGACGCCCTGTTTGAAACCCTCGAATGCTGGGCGCGCAGCAAGGGCATGGACACGGTCTGCGGGCCGCTGGGCTTCTCCGATCTGGAGCGCGAGGGCCTGCTGATTGAGGGCTTTGACGAGCTTGCCACCTTCGAGGAGCAGTACAACGCCCCCTATTACCAGCGCTTGATCGAGCATCTCGGCTACCGCAAGGAGGTAGACTGGGAGGAGCGGAAGATTTATCTGCCCGAGAAGGACGACGGCTCGCTGAAAAAGATGACGGAGTTCATCATGAACCGCTACAATCTGCACTACGGCGAGGCCAAATCCAAGCGCGAGTTCATCCGCCGCTACAAGGACGGCTTCTTCGACCTGATCGACGCGGGCTATAAGGACATCTACGGCACCGTGCCCTTCACCGAGGGCATGAAGGAAATGCTGATTGACAACTTCATGCTCATCATCGAGCTGAAATACGTCTGCGTCCTGCTGGACGAGAATGAGAAGCTGGTCTGCCTGGGCCTCTGCTTCCCGTCCCTGTCCCGCGCCCTGCAAAAGTCGGGCGGCAAGCTGACGCCCGCCGCGCTGGTGCGCGTCCTGCATGACATTAAACACCCCAAAATTCTGGATTTCGGTCTGGTCGCCGTCGATCCCGAATGGGCGAACCGGGGCGTTGCAACCGTCATCTCCCAGAGAATCCTCGAGGCCCTGCGCGAGGGCAACGTGCAGTACGCCGAAACGAACCTGAATCTGGAGGACAACCGCGCGATTATCAACCAGTGGAAGCGCTTCCGCGCCGTCCAGCACAAAAAGCGCCGCTCCTTCATCAAGAAACTGGACAGCGCCGCAGCCTGCGCTGCCGACCCGAAAACCGCTCGATAAAACATTTTTCAAAAAGAAAGAGGTATGATCATGTTTGAAGAACTTGTAGCAATCCTTTGCGACCAGCTTCCGCTGTCCCCGGAGGACATTCGGCCCGAGTCCAAAATCAAGGACGACCTCGGCGCGGACTCTCTGGACGTGCTCCAGCTCCTGATGGCCCTCGAGGAGGAGAAGGGCGTCGTCATCCCCGACGACGTGCTCCCCACCCTCATCACCGTCGGTGATATCGTGGCCTACATGGAGAGCCAGCAGTAATACGAATACTTGACGAAATTGTTCGATTCGTCCCGGCAGGAATTGCGCCATACTTCGTTGACGTCCTTGCCGGGCGTCAAGCCCGCCTGCGTCCTTCGCCTCGTCTGGCGCAATTCCTGCTCGAAACGCTTTCGAACCCTTCAATCAAATATCAGTATGAGCTTGGCTTGAGATACGCAAAAGCGTCCCGGCAACTCGCCGGGACGCTTTTGCGTCGGGGGGGACGGAACGTGAAACGCCGGAGCGTTATTCCGGAGTTTCTCCGATCAGCGCCTCCAGCGAGACCCGCAGCACCCTTGCGAGCGCCGCCAGCTCAATGTCGGTGACGAAGCGTTTTCCGCATTCCAGACGCTGAATGGCATTTTTGTCGATGCCGAGCCCTTCGAGCTGCAAGCGATCCGCCAGCGCCCGCTGGGACAGCCCCATCTGCTTCCGCAGCGCCGCGACCTGCGGCCCGCAGAGATTGTTCGCGCCATCCCTGGCCTTGTTAATAAACATATCTGCCTCCAAATTGACATTTTGTGCTTGTCATTGTGGAGAGTATATGATAAAATAAACCGCAAACCGACATTCACAGAATGTCAACTTAAAATATTTGGAGGAGGATTCTATGGATCTGACGTTTTTCAAGGATGTTCTGTTTGACCTCATCAATGAATGCGATGCGTTTCCCCTGCGGGATCTTCGCGTATATGACCGGGAAAACCGGTTTGAGATCGAAACAACCGAGGGCCGCACGTTTGAGCTGCTGATTCGGGAGCGGACAGAAGAACAAGCCAAAGCTGCCCGGTGACGCACACGGTGCGCCACTGCCGAACGTGTGTAGGGACGAGCATTGCTCGTCCGGCATTCGGAACGAATGCAATTTGACGCAGACAAATCCAACGTCCCGTACCGCAGCAACGCATCGTCGCGGCGCACACTGCGCGCCACGGGATCGCCCTGTCGGGCGATTGTTTGCTCCGCAAACGCGGACGAGCATTGCTCGTCCCTACACATTTTCTGACCCGTAGTAGCCGCTGACCACAGCGGCCTCGCCCTCCGTAGGGACGCGCAATGCGCGTCCCTACATTCATGATGAACTGTCAACTCCCAACGTGCACTGCGGACAGAATCGGAAAAAAACAAAAAAATAATCCTTTACAATTGACAAAACATGTGATAGACTATACGGGCTGGCAGAATTGCCTGTAGATTATTTGGCGAAACGCCATAGCCCCGGCGCTCGGATTTCGGATCACACCGACCGTTTTCTTAGCTCGCGGGCGAAACAACAGAAAGGTGGTAACAACCATGATCCAGAAGGAAAAGAAGACGCAGGTTATCCTCGACAACGCGACCCATGAAGGCGACACCGGTTCCCCCGAGGTTCAGATCGCCATTCTCACCGCCCGTATTCAGGAGCTGACCGAGCACCTGCGCACCCACACGCAGGACAACCACAGCCGCCGCGGCCTGCTCAAGATGGTCGGTAAGCGCCGCTCCCTGCTTGACTACCTTGCCAAGAAGGACATCAACCGCTACCGTGCCATTATCGCCAAGCTGGGCATCCGTAAGTAAGACCGTTTTTTCAAAAACGGGATTTCCCGTGAGGGAAGTCCCGTTTTTGGAAGAGAAAACCCGGCAAGGGAGACGCTTCGCGTTTGAAGGTGCTGTCAATTCAGTTTGAAACAGTTCTGCCCTCGTTCCGTAGGGCAGGCGCATGCCCCGCCGAAAGGCGGGGATGAGCCTGCCGGTCGCTCGCAGAGCGACAACGATGCGTTGGCACGGCTCATTCTCCGCCTGCGGCGAAGCGGAAGGCTCGTCCCGCTGCGCGGGCATGAGCCTTCCCTACGGAGCAGGTGGACTGTTACGATTGCCTTGACCGCAGCTTCAAGTGCGAAACCTCCCGCGCCGAACACACAAGGAGGTTTTTATGATTACCAGGAAGCAATTTCCCAACCATCATGTCTTTGAGACCGAGATCGGCGGGCGCACCTTTACCGTGGAGACGGGCCGGGTCGCGGAGCTGGCGGACGCCGAGTGCATCTGCCGCTACGGTGACACCGTGGTGCTGACCGCGATTACCTGCAATCCAATCCCCAAGGCGGGCATGGACTACTTCCCCCTGACCATCGAGTTCGAGGAGCGTCTGTACGGCGTGGGCCGGATTCCCGGCTCCTTCAACCGCCGCGAGGGCCGTCCCTCCGAGAAGGCCATCCTCACCATGCGCCTGATCGACCGCCCGATGCGCCCCTTCTTCGACGATGAGCTGCGCAACGACGTGGTGATCACCTGCACCGCTCTGGCTGTGGACCACGAGAACCCCGTGGAGGTCGTCGCCTCTCTCGGCGCCTTCATCGCCACTGCCTGCTCCTCCGTGCCGTGGAACGGCCCTATGGCCACCACGGAGGTCGCCTACCTGAACGGCGAGTATCTTGTCAACCCCTCCTGTGAGCAGCGCGCCGCCGCAGAGATGTTCTGCACGATTGCCTCCACTGCCGAGAAGGTCGTCATGATCGAGACCGAGGCCAGAGAGGTCTCCGAGGAGATCCTGCTCAAGGGCATTGAGCTGGCCCATGAAACCAACAAGCAGATCGTGGCCTTTATTAATACGATTGTCGCCGCCATCGGCAAGCCCAAGTTCACCTTCGAGAAGGCCGCCGTCAACCACGAGCTGCTCGACGAGCTGTGCGAGTACGGCATGAACCAGATCGAATACGCCCTCGACACCGACGACAAGAACGTGCGCGAGGAGCGGCTGACCGCCGCCCGCCTCGACTTTGCCGAGAAGTTTGCCGAGAAGTACGAGGACTACGAGGAGAACATCGAGGTCTGCCTCTACAAGATGCAGAAGAAGGTTGTCAAGAAGTGGCTGCTCGCCGGCAAGCGCGTGGACGGCAGAGGCATGGACGAAATTCGCCCGCTGGACGCTCAGGTTGCGGTTCTGCCCCGTGTCCACGGCTCCGGCCTGTTTACCCGCGGTCAGACCCAGGTGCTCTCGGTCTGCACCCTGAACACCCTCGCCGCCAACCAGAAGCTCGATACGATCTTCCCCGAAACCGAGAAGCGTTATATCCACCACTATAACTTCCCTGCCTTCTCCACCGGTGAGGCCAGAGCCGCCCGCTCCACCTCCCGCCGCGAGATTGGCCACGGTGCGCTGGCGGAAAAGGCCCTTGTGCCTGTCCTGCCCAGTGTGGACGAGTTCCCCTACTGCATCCGCGTCGTCTCCGAGGTCGTCAGCTCCAACGGCTCCACCTCGCAGGGCTCGATCTGCGGCTCCACCCTTGCGCTGATGGACGCCGGCGTGCCCATTAAGCGGCCCGTGGCGGGCATCTCCTGCGGCCTGATCTCCGATCAGGAGACCGGCGCGTGGAGAACCTTCACCGACATTCAGGGGGTCGAGGACTTCCACGGCGAGATGGATTTCAAGGTCGCCGGTACGACCGAGGGCATCACCGCCATCCAAATGGATCTGAAGAACGACGGCCTGACGATGGAGATCATTGCCGACGCCCTCGAGCGCTGCCGCAAGGCCCGTTTGGAAATTCTCAACGAGGTCATGCTCCCCTGCATCAGCGCCCCGCGTCCCGAGGTGTCTGAGTACGCGCCCAAGATGATTACGATCAAGATCGACGTGGAGAAGATCCGTGAGGTCATCGGCAAGGGCGGCTCCATGATCCAGAAGATCGTGGCAGAGTCCGGCGCCGAGGTCAACGTCGAGGACGACGGCACCATCCACATCGCTTCTCCCGACGCCGCCTCCTGCGAGGCTGCGAAGAAGATGATCGAGGACATCTGCTTCGTCCCCGAGGTCGGCAAGCTGTACTACGGCAAGGTTGTACGCATCATCCCCATCGGCGCCTTCGTTGAGCTGGCCCCCGGCAAGGACGGCATGGTGCATATCCGCGATCTGGAGTTCCGCCGCACCGAGAAGGTCGAGGACGTGCTGAACGTCGGCGACATGACCTGGGTGAAGGTCACTGAGATCGACGAAAAGGGCCGCGTCAACCTGAGCCGCAAGGAAGCCCTCAAGGAGCTCGGCAACGCAGCAATGCAATAACTCCAAACACCACCACGGGCGTGACCAAAGCGGTCACGCCCGTGGTTTTCTCTTCAGAAGTACAGCTCCGAGGCCAGATTGCCGTAGGTATAGAGGCAGACGGCCTTTTTCAGGAAGGCCTCGTCCACGCCGAAGTAATCGGCCAGCTCCCACGGCTCGGTGTAGCCCGCCGCAATTGCGGCGTCGAGGGCGTCCACGGGGATCAGCTCGTTGACGGCGTAGCGGTCTGCGCGGTTTTC
Organism: Oscillospiraceae bacterium; assembly: GCA_017543225.1. Classification (GTDB taxonomy): domain Bacteria; phylum Bacillota; class Clostridia; order Oscillospirales; family Oscillospiraceae; genus JAFRPC01. Next base: position 21,145 of record JAFYGM010000048.1, on the reverse strand, counting down.
GTGGAATTTGCGCACGTCGCAGGGCGACCAGCGGTTGTAGAAGCTGCCGGTCACGCAGTGGCCCAGCTCATGGGCCAGCCGGACGCGCTGCTCGGTCTCGGTGTGGCGGCTCGGAAGGTCCATTCCGATCGCGCAGTTGCCGGCCTCGTCCATCACGCTCACGGACCCCGTCTTCGGCAGGGGGAAATGGTAGACCGGGATGCGAAGGCGTTCCGCCTTGCGGTATAAATCCACAAGCTGCCTCATGGCACGCTCCTTTCTGATTTGTCGGCATCGTGGCGCACACTGTGCGCCGCGACCGGCACGCTTTCGGTTTCCACTGTAGGGACGAGCATTGCTCGTCCGCGTTTGCGGAGCAAACAATCGCCCGGCAGGGCGATCTCCCCCCGCGTCATTCCGCGCATTCCTCCGTGGGGGAGGCGTTTCGCCTCCCACGATGCTTGCACCGCTGCGATGTGACGCGGGACGGGAAACCCGTCCCCTACGGGACGCTTGCCGCTACCAAACGTGGGTGCGCGTCGGCGGACGAGCAATGCTCGTCCCTACATTCGTTCGTCACGCGCGTCATTCTGAGCGCAGCGAAGAATCCGTTCCCCGCCGTTTCGTTACGTGGGCATCGTGGCGCACACTGTGCGCCGCTACTTAGTCCTTTGCTCACGCGCCTTGACGAAGGCGGCGAACTGCTTGACCTCCTCGAACATTTCGTCGGTCACGTCCTGCGCGCCGCCGAAGAGGGCGAATTTCACGTCCTCGTCCCGGATCACAGGGCGGGATGCGGCGGGCTCGTTTTCGGCCTCGTTGTCGATCAGGTAGGAGGGCGGCACGTCAAACAGCTCCGCCATCGCCTTGATCTTTCCGGCGGGAATGTCGGTCACGCGACCGCACTCCCATTTGCTGACGGCGTTCTTCTGCACGCCGAGACGCTCTCCCAGCTCCGTCTGGGTCAGACCCGCCTGTTTGCGCAGGGCCTTGATTTTTTCTGCGATGGTCATGGAGATCCCCCTCGTCTGTTTATTAGGTATCTTCATTTTACCACAGTTTTTCCGCAATGTCAATCGGGTATCTTGACAAAATGACATTTGTGTGGTATAATCCGGGTATCTTAAAAACGTGATAAAAGGAGGCCCAAACGTGCGCAGCAATTTGTTGATGAATTGCCTCTGGTATGAGGAAATCACCCCGGAGGATTTGGCGGATGCCCTCGGGATCACGCCGGAGTCCCTGTTTCGAAAGATTTTTCAAGAGGAGGACTTCACGCTCGAGGAGATTCGCCGCATTACCGGTCTGCTCGCCCTCTCCGATGAAGAAATGGAGCAGATTTTTTTCAAGTAAAAAGTATCTTGAAAAAAGGAATTACGATTTTCCAACCAGATTGTATCACAACTGACGTCCTATAAAACGGACAGAACAAGATCACAGAACGGAAAAAGGAGGAACCGAACGTGTCGATCCCGATCAGTACGCCGCCGGTCATCGGGCGGGAGCAGCTCCGCGAGGCGATGGAGACGCTCCGCCGGTACAAGGCGGGAAAGGCAAATTTTGAGCGCAGGCTCATTGAAAACGAGGAATTCTGGAAGCTCCGCCACTGGGAGCACATCCCCGAGCAGGGCACGACCGGGCTGAAGACCAGAAGCGCGTGGCTGGTCAACGTGCTGCTCTCCAAGCACGCCGACGCGATGGACGCCTATCCCGAACCGGCGCTCCTGCCTCGCGCGGCGGACGACGAGGCCGAGGCTGCGCTGCTCTCACAGGTCGTTCCGGTGATTCTGGCGCAGAACGACTTTGCCGGAACCTGGTCAGACAACTGGTGGAAGAAGCTCAAGGCCGGGGTTGCCTTCTACGGCGTCTTCTGGGACGGGGAAAAGCAGAACGGCCTCGGGGACGTGTCAATCCTGCGGGTCGATCCCCTTCATCTCTACTGGGAGCCGGGAATCACCGACCTCCAGCGCAGCCGGAACCTCTTCCATGTGGAGCTGGCGGACAATGAGGAGCTGCTGGAGCGCTATCCCGCCCTCGAAGGCCAGCTTCGGGCCGGCGGCTTCTCCGCTGCCCGCTATCTCTATGACGACAGCGTGGACACCTCCCGCAAGACTCCGGTGATCGACTGGTATTACAAAAAGCGGGAGGGCAGCCGCACCGTTTTGCATTACGTCAAGTTCGTGGGCGAGACGGTGCTTTTTGCGACCGAAAACGACCCGGAGCACGCGCAGGGCCTCTATGCCCACGGGCAGTATCCCTTCTTTGCGGACGTGCTCTTCCCCGAGGAGGGCACCCCGGCGGGCTTCGGCTATGTGGATCTCTGCAAGGACGCGCAGCGGCAGATCGACCTGATGAACAACGCGATTGTCGCCAACTGCGTCGCCGCTGCAACCCCGCGCTGGCTCAAGCGGGGCGACGACGGCGTGAATGAGGCCGAATACGCCGACTGGACGAAGCCCTTTGTCCATGTGCAGGGCTCGATTGAGGAAAACGCCCTGCGGCAGATCACAGTCGCTCCCCTGTCCGGCAACTATCTGAACATTCTGGCCTCGAAGATCAACGAGATCAAGGAGACCTCAGGCAACCGTGACGTGAACAACGGCGGCGTGGGCGGCGGCATTACGGCGGCCTCCGCGATTGCTGCCATGCAGGAGCAGAGCGGAAAGCTCAGCCGCGACCAGATTCAGAATTCCTACCGCTGCTTCCGGCAGGTGGTCGGCTGCGTAATCTCCCTGATCCGCCAGTTCTACGACACGCCGCGCAAGCTGCGCATCCTCGGCCCGACGGGAGACCCGGTCTATCTGGAGTTTGACAACCACCTCCTGTCCGCCGCAGAAGCGCCGGAGCTGGACGTGGAGGTGACGGCCCAGAAGCAGAGCACCTACAACAAGCTCAGCTACAACGAGCTGGCGATGCAGTTTTTCCAGATGGGCTTTTTCCGGCCCGATCTGGCGGATCAGGCCATCGCCGCGCTGGAGATGATGGATTTTAAGGGCAAAGAGGCCATGCGCCGCCGTCTGGCGGACAACCGGCAGCTTCTGGCACGGGCGGAGGAGGCGGAGGAGCGGTTCGAGAACCTGCTTTCCTTTGTCGCCGGGCCGCAGGAGGACAGTCCGGCGCGCAAGAACGCCCTGCGCGTAAGCACCCCCCGAAAGGGCGCGCCCAAGCTGCGCCGGAAGCAGTACGACGCGCTCGGCAGCGAGCTGCGGAGCAACGGCATTGTGGAACGCGCCAGGGCCCGCGCCGCTGCGACAACGCAGCCGAGATGAAGTTGACAATTGACAGTTGACAATTGACAGTTGACAATTGAAAGTAGGGACGAGCATTGCTCGTCCGGCATTCGGAACGAATGCAATTTGCCGGAGGCAAATCGAACGTACCGTACCGCCGCAACGCAGCGTAGCGGCGCACATCAAGTGCGCCACCGTGCAAGCGTCCCGTTTCCGTTTCGCGTGTAGGGACGAGCATTGCTCGTCCGGCATTCGGAACGAATGCAATTTGCCGGAGGCAAATCGAACGTACCGTACCGCCGCTACCGAACGTGGGTGCGGATCGGCGGACGAGCGATGCTCGTCCCTACATCTCGTATCGTTATGCGACGACGCAGCCGAGATGAGGGAAGATTCGGAATTGAGAAAGCTTCTGCTTTCTCAATTCCGAATGAATATAGAGTTTGCCGACTCAAAGTGTGACGCATCAACGTGAAAGGAGAACAAACATGGAAAAGCAAGCAGTCGATTTGGTTCCCGTGACCCTGCCCAGAGCGACCGGAAAGGAGGAGGATTATGTCTTTGTCGCCCTCAACGGAAAGGGCTACACCATTCGCCGGGGCGTCCCGGTGCAGATCCCCCGCCCGGTCTTTGACATCCTGAACGAGTCCCAGCGCCAGCAGCAGCGGCAGAACGCCTTTATCCGCCGCCAGCAGGAGACAGCGGCCCGTGCAGCGCGGGCTGCCGAGGCATGAAAGAGAGCTGCCAATGGAGGAACAGGAGTTTCTTTTTTTCCGGGGCAGCACACCGACGCTGGAGCTGGTTCTTCCGCTCGCGGTCGGCGCGCAGGACGTGGTTTTTCTGACCTTCTCACAGGGAGGGCAGGCCGTGGTGGAATATGCGATCAACGGACAGCCTGACCCCGCCGGAACCGGCGTTCTGGCGCGCGACGCCGCGGAGGAAAACGTCCTGCTCCTGACCATGACGCAGGCGGACACCCTGCGGCTGGAGCCGGGGGACACGGAGCTGCAGCTCCGCCTGAAGAACAGCGCTGGGGCCGACACCTTCCGCCCGCTGATCGGGCGGATCGGCCCGGCACGAAAGGAGGGGGTTCTCACATGAAGGGCGTATTTGTGGGGCAAAAGCCCCTGAATGTCCTGAGCTGCGCCGTGCAGGGCCGCCCGGGGCGCTCAGCCTATGAGCTGGCCTGCGACGGCGGCTATACCGGCACGAACGAGGAGTTCGACGCCCTGCTCGCGGGTCTGAGCGGGACGCTGACCCGGCTGAATACCGGAATGACCCGCCTCAACGGACTGATGGACGCAATGGACAACCGGATCGAGGATGTGGAGGGCGATCTGGCGGCCCTCACACAACGTGTGGTGAGATTGGAGGCGGCGGTTTTTGACAGTTCTGCAAGCAATTACGCGGGCCGATCTTGACCGGCCCAATGAAGTCCCTGCGGAGCGGAAGCTCCAATGGCTTTCGACGCTCGACGGGCGCATTGATCGGGAGCTGTTCCAGCGCTTTGACGGCGCGCCGCCCGCGTTTTCCGGCTACGGCCCGGACACGGAGCTGCAAACCGCCGAGCTGCTGGTGGGCTTCCCCTTCGACGACCTCTATCTGCGTTATCTCGTCTTGCGGATCGACCTTGAGCAGGGGGAGCTCGAACGCTACAACAACGACGCCGCTGCCTTCAATCGCATCTGGCAGAGCTATGCTGCCCACTATGGCAGGACGCACACGCCCGTCGGCGTCCGGCGTCTGACGTTTTGAGCGGCGGCGCAGAAAGGAAGCACCATGGCAAAACAGAAGGAAGCATGGAAGAACGAGGAAAACAAGTGGTATCAGCAGGCCGTTGAGACCGCGCAGGCCCTGAAGGAGCGTCCGGCCTTTTCCTATGCGCCGGAGCGCGACCCACTCTATCAGGCTGCGAAGCAGACCGCCGTGGAGCAGGGCCGCAGGGCAATGGAGGACACGCTGGGCAAGACCGCCGGGCTCTCCGGCGGCTACGCCTCGAGCTATGCCCAGAGCGTCGGGACACAGGCCTATGACCGCCAGATTTCCAAGCTCCGCGAGCTGCTGCCCGACTACTATGACCGGGCGCGGGCGAATTACGACCGAAAAACCGACGCCCTGCAAGACACGCTGAGCACAGCCCTCGGCCTCTATGACAAGGACTACCAGAGCTGGCTGGATCGGCAGAGCGCGCTCGAACGGGAGGCCGAGGCCGCGGAGAGCAAGCGCCGCTGGGATATCGAGGCCGAACGCAAGCAGAGCCAGTGGGAGGCCGAGACCGCGGAGAGCAGGCGCCGCTGGGATATCGAGGCTGATCGCAAGCAGAACCAGTGGGAGGCCGAGGCCGCGGAGAGCAAGCGCCGCTGGGAGGCTGAAACGGCAGAGAGCAAGCGACGCTGGGATGCCGAAACCAACGAAAAGCAGCTCCAGTGGCTCTCGGAGTTTGCCGAGGGACACGACCGCTGGACGGCGGAGTATCAGCAGGCCGAGCGCAAGCTGGCTGCGGATCAGGCCAAGAACGCCGCTTCACGCGCTGCCTCCGAGGCCGAAAAGGAGCGGAGCTACGCCTACCGCATGGCGATTCTGGCCTTACAGCAGGGGGTTTCGGTCTCTGACGCCCTGCTCAAGGCGGCAGGAATTGACAGGGCCTACGCGGAATCCCTGCGGCGATACTACGCCTACCGGCGGTAAAAAAACGCCGGCCCGCAGCTGTAGTGGCCGCTGACCACAGCGGCCTTGCGTTGCGCCAACGAAACGCCCCCCTTTTCCGCAACGTGCGGGCCGATGCGGGAAACCGAACGAAACAACGTCATCCGAAAGGAGAAGCCAATGGAAGAACACAAATCCAAACACGCAGGATCGGAGGCGGCGCAGGACAAGCTTGCTGCGTCCCAAGCCCCCGATACGCACAACGCGCCGGAGGCTCGCGCGTCGCTCGAAGAGCGGGTGGAGCAGAGGCCGAGCTTTCAGGAGCTGATTGCGGGCGTCTACCGCGAGGACTATCTGAAGGCCGTCAGCGAGACCATGCTGGCGCAGGCCAGAGAGACCGCGCGCTATCTGGCCTACCGGGAGCTTTGCTTCCGTGCCGAGGCCGTGAAGCGGGATTACCCCGACTTTGATTTGGAGCGCGAGCTGGAAAACCCGACCTTTGCCCGCCTGCTCGAAGGCGGGGTGGACCCGAAAACCGCCTATGAGGTCGTCCACCACGCGGCCCTGCGCCGCCGCGAGGAGCGTCTGGCAGAGAACGCGGCAAGGCCGCAGGAGAACGGCCTGAGCACAGGCTCGGCCACAGTCAGCAAGGCCGATCCCAGAGCCCTCACCCGGCAGGAGCGCCGCCAGCTCCGCCGCCGCGCCGCGCGCGGCGAAGAGATCGTTTGGTAAGTCTATCTGGAAAGGAGTCACCCTATGAATATGACCGTCAACACGACCGCGGGCGATGTCAATGCCTTTGACGCCTCCGCCCTGCATGTCACCGGCGCCATGAGCGCCGCAATGAAGACCTATTATGACACCGAGCTGCTGGAAAATGCCCGGCCCCGGCTGATCTTTTCCCAGCTTGGCAAGGCCCAGTTCCTCCCCGCCGGACACGGCGACAGCGTCCAGTGGCGCAAGTGGAACACCTTCGACAAGTCCCTGACGCCCCTGACCGAGGGCGTGATCCCCTCCGGACAGAAGTTCGGACAGAGCGCCGTGACGGTCTCCGTCCAGCAGTACGGAGATTATGCGGCAATTTCCGACCGCCTGAACCTTCACGCGGTGGACAACGTCCTGCTCGGCGCGGCGGAGGAGATGGGCGCAGCCGGCGGCGAAACGGCGGACACGCTGGTGCGCAACGAGCTCTGCACCGGCACCTCCGTCCTGTTTGCCGACACGCTGGATCAGAACGGCGGCGTGGTTTCCACGCCCACGGGCAGAGCCCAGCTCAGCGCCGACAACAACCGCCTGACCCCCGACGTGGTCAACAAGGCCTATACCTTCCTCAAAAAGCAGAAGGCGCCCTTCTTCGAGGGCAATAAGTACGTCGCCGTGATCCATCCTTCGGCGTCCTACGACCTGCGCTCTCACCCCGACTGGATGGAGGCGCACAAGTACGCCGCCGTCCGCGAAATCTTTGAGGGCGAGATCGGTGAGCTGCACGGCGTCCGCTTCGTGGAGAGCACCGAGGCGCCGATCTTCAACGGCGGCACCCTGTTCACGGCGGCCCAGCGCAATCTGACGGTCTCCGCTGCGACGAACAGCGATTCCACCGCCTCCGCCCAGTTCGGTGAGACCTCGGCCTACCGTGTCACGGTCAAGGAGACCCTGACCGCCGCGATTGCACAGGCGCTGGTCGGGCGCAGAGTCCATATCTACGACACCTCCGCCTCCGCGATGGCCGGTACGGTGGAGATCGTCGGCGCAACCGTGAGCGGAAAGTATCTCTGGCTGGCGGCGCAGGCCCCGGTCACCCTTTCCGGCGCGAGCGGCGCAGAGGATACGCTCTGGCCCGGCGAGGGCGGCGACTCCCGCAACGGCCCCTGTGCAGTCTACGGAACCCTGTTCTTCGGCAAGGACGCCTTCGGCGTTGTCGATCCCGAGGGCATGGGAATGGAAATGATTATCAAGGATGCCGCCCAGATCGGCGGCCCCCTGAATCAGTTCTCCACCGTGGGCTACAAGTTCGAGAGCGCAACCAAAATCCTCTATCAGAATCGGATGGTGCGCGTGGAATCCTGCTCGGCCTACTCCGGCGTGGACGAGGCGAACTAATCAAACCGCGCGCCGCCGGGACAGTCCGTGCCGGCGGCGCGCCCCCCAGGAAAAGGAGGCGCTATGCAGTTACCCATGCTGAAGCCAACAAAGCGGCGGCGGATTTTGATCGACCGCTTTCGGGGGTATGAGCAAACCCCGGCGGTCTCCGCCGGGGCGTTTTACGATATGAAAAACCTTTCCGGCGAACGCGCCCCGCTGCTCTGCGTCCGGCGGCGGCGCACTGTGACCGATACGATGGACGACTGCCCGACGGACTGCGTGCTTGCGATGGCGGGCCGCAGCTCCCCCGTGGTGCTCGATGCGCACGGGACGCTCTGGTGCGGCGGGCAAGCCCTGCCTCGCCTTTTGGACGGCAGGCTCCTGCTCAGCGCCGTGGATGCGCAGGGAACGACCGTGCCGATCCTCCGCCGGGAGCTTCTGCTGACAGCCATGCTCCGGCCCGGCAGCTACGAGCTGCGCTATGACGCTGCGCAGCAGCGGTGGTTCGTCTCCGAGGAATTCGGCAGTCTCCCGGATGACGTGCTGGGCGAGGCCCCGCGCACGGACGGCGCGGTGGTGCGCGTCGATTATGACTATCCGCTTACCCGGACCGGGGTTCGGCAGATGGTCTTTCTCGGCGGCTGGGTTTGCATCTTCCCCGACGCAAAATATGCAAACACCGTCAAGCTCCGGCAGGGACAGGTGCTCGAGGCGGGCGTGGACTACGGCAGCATGGGGCAGAGGAACTACTGCTCCGATGGCACCGCCGTGATTCAGGCCTGCAATGCCGAGGGGACAGTCTGCGACGTTACCTGGTCCGACGTTGCCCCGGAAAGCGGCTACTGGGTGGACACGACCGAGAGCGAGCCGAAGCTGAAGGCATGGTCGGAAAGTCAGGGCCTCTGGCTGGAGGCCAATCCCTATCTGCGCTGTGCCATGCCCAACGCGGCAAAGGGCCTGCGCGCAGGCGACGGCGTGGATCTGCGTTCGGCTGTGAATCCGACGGAATCGGGCTGGCAGGCACTGGAGCAGTTCTGGAGCGGGACGCATGTGCTGGTGGACGCATGGCACGATCCCGGCGCAGCGAATCGCGCAGAGGGAACCGACGACTATGTGATCCTTGCGGGGATGCTCCCGCAGGATTACAGCTTGCAGATGCACGAATATGGAAGAACCCATTTCACGCTGGATCGGGCCGTGCCGAGCATGGACTTTGTGGTGGAAGCCGCAAACCGGCTCTGGGGCTGTCACTGCGGCGACGGCGTGAACGAGCTCTACGGCTGCAAGCTGGGCGATTTTCGGAACTGGAGTGTGTTTCAGGGAATCTCCACCGACAGCTACCGCGTGGCGCGGGGCCATGACGGGGCCTACACCGGCGCGGCGGTGCTCGGCGGCTGCCCGATTTTCTTCCGCGAGGACAGTCTGGAAAAGATCTATCCCTCCGCAAACGGGGATCACGGGGTCGTCACCGTCAGTCTGAGCGGGATCGAGGCGGGCAGCGCCGACAGCGCCGTGGTGATCCGCGACCGGCTGTATTACAAGTCGGTGGAGGGCATCTGCGTCTACAACGGAACCCTTCCGACCCTTGTTTCCAGAGCGCTCGGGGAGCGGGCCTATCACCGCGCCGTCGGCGCGGCGCTGGGAACCCGCTATTATGTGTCCATGTACGACGAGACGGGAACGCCCGCTCTCTTCGTGCTGGACACCGAGACCGGCTGCTGGCACCGGGAGGACGAATTCTCCTTTCTGACCTCCTACACGCAGGACAACCGCCTCTATCTGCTTCCGCAGATCGGCGGTGCGCCGGTCTGCGTGAATGAGGCGCAGGACAGTCAGAACGTCTTCTGGTGGGCTGAGACCGGCGACCTCCTCCCGAAGCTGGGCGTCCGGCGGCAGGTTACGAGGCTTCAGCTCACGGTGAAGCTGGAGGTCGGCGCGGAGATGCGCATCTACCTGCGCTATGACGGCGGCCCCTGGCTGCGTAAGGGCGAGGTGTTCGCCAACCGCCTGCATACCGTCACCCTGCCGGTCCGTCCCCGCCGCTGCGAACGCCTGCAGCTTCGCATCGAGGGCAAGGGCGGCATGGAGCTGCATCAGCTTACCTGGCTGACGGAGGCGATGGAAAGGTAGGAGGTTGGATTCTTTAACAGTTCAGCCCCTGCCGGAGCGAGCAGGGAGCGGGTTGATAATTGACAGTTGACAGTTGACAGTTGACTGGACCTGTCGAATATACGCATCAGAAAGGAGAATAAGAATGGAATGGTTGGAGCTTCCCTCCCGACCGGAGGGGACCGTGGAGGAACGGATCGAACAGCTCTGGGACGATCTGTTTCGTCTGGTGGAGCGGCTGAACGCCCAAATCGGCGAGGCGACTGCCGCGCAGGGGCGCAGCAAATGAGCGAGGAGGAGATTTTGCAGGCGCTGCGCGCAATTGCCTTCTCGGATTTTACCGACTATATCTGGATTGAAGACGGACAGGTGCGCATCCGGGAGACCCGCGAGCTGGACAGCGGCCAGCGGGCCGCCATTGCCGGGATCAAGGACACCGGAAAGGGCGTGGAGATCAAGCTCCACGACAAGCAGAAGGCGCTGGAGCTGCTGGTCAAATATCAGGGGATGTTTGAGCGGCCCGAGGACGCGCCGGAGCTCTGCGTCCACTTCACGGAGGAAGCTGAGGCGCTGAGCCTATGACGGAGCTGCGGATTGCGCAACCGAACGACAAGCAGCGCAAAATGCTGCAAGCCGCCACCAAGCACATCGGCTTCGGCGGGGCGCGCGGCGGCGGCAAGAGCTGGGCCGTGCGGACAAAGGCAAAGCTGCTGGCCCTGCGCTATCCGGGAATCAAGCTACTGATCGTCCGCCGCACCTACCCGGAGCTGATCAACAATCACGTCCAGATCCTCCGCGCAGAGCTGTTGGGGCTGGCCCAGTACAACGACAAGGACAAGCTGCTCCGCTTCCCCAACGGCTCAACAATTCACTTCATGTACTGCGCCCGCGACGGCGACCTCGACCGTTTGCAGGGCGTGGAATACGACGTGATCTTCCTCGACGAGGCAACCCAGCTTTCGGAGTACCAGATGAAGACGATTACGGCCTGCCTGCGCGGGGTCAACGGCTTTCCCAAGCGCATCTACTACACCTGCAACCCCGGCGGGCAGGGCCACAGCTACATCAAGCGCATCTTCATCGACCGGCGCTATGAGGCCGGGGAGGACGCGGCGGACTACACCTTCATTCAAAGTCTGGTGACAGACAACAAGGCGCTGATGGCAGCCCAGCCGGACTACATCCGTCAGCTCGAGGCCCTGCCGGAGAAGCTCCGCAAGGCGTGGCTGGAGGGAGACTGGGACATCTTTGAAGGGCAGTTCTTTGAGGAGCTGCGCCTGACCCCCGATCCCATGCGCTGCGCACAGGCGGGCGTCTCGGCGGAGGAGGCTGCACGGCGCGGACTCTGGACCCACGTTCTGCCGCCGCCCAGGGACGGGCCGCCGCGCGAATGGAAGCTCTACCGCTCCTTTGACTGGGGCTATTCAAAGCCCTTTTCCTGCGCCTGGTGGGCTGTGGACTTCGACGGGCGGCTCTATCGGATTCTGGAGCTATACGGCTGCACGGGCGAGGCGAACGTCGGCGTCAAGTGGACGCCGGACGAGGTTTTCCGCCGCATCCGGCAGACCGAGGAGACGCACCCCTGGCTGTGCGGCAGGCGAATCGAGGGCGTCGCGGACCCGGCGATCTGGGATCAGTCGGGCGGCGAGAGCATTGCCGAGACCGCCGAGCGGTATCGGGTCTATTTCTCCCCCGGCGACCACAAGCGAATTCCCGGCTGGATGCAGTGCCACTATCGTCTGCAATTCGATGAAAACGGCGTCCCGATGATGTACGTCTATGCGTCCTGCAAGGCCTTTCTGCGGACGGTTCCCCTTCTGGTCTACGATCCGCTCCGCCCGGAGGATCTGGATACCTCGCAGGAGGACCACGTCGCGGACGAGTGGCGCTACATGTGCATGGCAAGGCCGATTGCGCCGAAGGCGGCCCAGAAAGAACCGGCTGGCCTGACGTGGGGAGACCCGCTTGCGGATTGAATGGAGAATGAAGAATGCAGAATGCAGCGGCGCACAGCGTGCGCCACGGGGCGAACGTACCGAATCGCGTGCGCGTTGGCGGACGAGCTGACCCGTAGTGGCCGCTGCCCACAGCGGCCTCTCCCCCGTAGGGACGAGCATCGCTCGTCCGGCATTCGGAACGAATGCAATTTGCCGCAGGCAAATCTAACGTCGCGTTCCCCTCCACGCAGGAAGGTCGCAGGACGTTTCCATCGTGGGCCGCAGGCAAATCTAACGTCCCGTACCGCCGCAACGCAGGGAGATCGCCCTGCCGGGCGATTGTTTGCTTCGCAAACGCGGACGCGCAATGCGCGTCCCTACACATGAACATGAAATGGAAACGTGTCCCCCTGCGGGACGGAAAGGAGCGACATGGCAAAACTTGAACTTACCCTCCACGGCGATTTTGACGCATGGCTTGCGCGGATTCAGGACGGCATTCTCCGTGGAAGTTCCACCGCCTCACTGGAGGATCGAAGCGACTTCCGGTCAGAGGACGGATCGACGCGGTGCAGCGTCCTCGTATTTGAGCGCTACAGCATGGCAGGCGGCAACCGCCTCAGCCTGTCTGTCACGCTGTTTCAGGCTCGGAGCGGCGAGATTGCCTGCTCCGCGATCACAGCGGGCGGCAGCAACGCCCGTTTCTGGAAGGTAAACACCTGGGGAGAGGCGTCCTTCCTGGACTGCTTCCAAAACATCGTTCAAGCCTGATCCTGCACCCATTCCTCTGCAACGGATCATAAGGAGACTTCTATGAATTTGAAACTGACCGCTCTGACTGTCGGCTCGCTCGACACGAATTGCTACATTTTATATGACGGGGACACCCGCGCCGCCGTCGTCATCGACCCGAGCGACGACGCGACGCTGGTTCTGGCCCGGATCGAGGCGCTTGGGCTGCACGTCCGAGCCGTCCTGTTGACCCACGCCCATTTCGACCACGGCGGCGACGCGCCCCGGCTCAGCGACCGCACCGGCGCGCCGATCTACGCCCACGGCGCTGACCGTACCCTCCCTTCGTGGCTCACGCACGGTCTGGAGTGGACGGAGGATCTGGAAGAAGGACAGCTTCTCGACTTTGACGGCCTGACCCTCCGCGTTCTGCACACCCCCGGTCATACGCCGGGCTGCGTCTGCTTCCTCTGCGGCGATCGGCTCTTTGCGGGCGACACGCTCTTTGCCGCCTCTTGCGGGCGGATCGACCTGCCCGGCGGAAGCTGGGACGCGATGCGCGCCTCCCTGCGGCGTCTGGCCGCCCTCGAGGGAGATTACCGGGTCTATCCCGGTCACGGCGCGCAGACCACCCTCTTTGCCGAGCGCCGCGAAAACCCCTGCATCCAAATGGCATTGCGGCAATCATAGGGAGGAATTTGATGAAAAAACGACTGTTTTTCCTCTTGCTTTCGCTCGCCCTGCTGCTGAGCGGCTGCCGTCTGCTCCCGGAGGTCAACGTGGCGACCCCCGCCCAGTCGGACACTGCGATTTGGGCGATGGACACGCGGATGGAGCTGCGTCTCTACGGAGACAGCACCGGCGCGGTGATGACCGATCTGACCGGGCAGATCAACGCGCTGGATCAGGCGCTCTCGGTCACGTCGGCCAGCAGCGCCCTGACGTCTCTGAACGAAACCGGCCGGTCAGAGGACGTGCGGATTGTCTCGCTGGTCTCTGCGGCCCAGAAGATTTCTGCCCTGACGGACGGAGCGCTGGACATTACCCTCTATCCCGTCTCCCGTGCGTGGGGCTTTACGACCCAGACCTATCAGATTCCCGAGACCGAAGCGCTCGACGCCCTGCGTGAGCTGGTGGGCATGGACAAGATCACGCTGGGCGAGGAATCGGTCTGCCTTGCAGAGGGAACGAAGCTGGACTTCGGCGCGCTGGCGAAGGGCTACGCCGCCGACCTATGCCGCAGACGGGTCGAGGATGCGGAGCTTTCCGCCCTGCTCTCTCTGGGCGGCAACATTCAGACCGTCGGCTCCAAGCCGGACGGCTCCGCCTGGGTGATCGGCGTGCAGGACCCAGACGACATGGAGCACTTTGCCCTGACGCTGAACATCACCGGCTCCAAGGCCGTTGTGACCTCGGGCGACTATCAGCGGTATTTTATGGAGGACGACGTGCGCTACTGCCACATCATTGACCCCAAGACCCTCGCCCCGGTGCGCGGGACGCTGCGTTCGGTGACGGTGATTGCGGATTCCGGCCTCACGGCGGACGGCCTCTCGACGGCCCTGTTCGTCATGGGCCGTGCGGCAGGCGAAGCGCTCTGGCGGCAGCGCGGAGACTTTGAAGCAATCTGGATGGAGGCAGACGGCAGCGTTTGGGTGACACCCGGCCTGACCGTCACGCCGGGCGAGCGCCCGGTCTATACGGTGGCGAGATGAAGACCCGCACCTGGGCCATCCTGCTTGGGGCAGTGTTTCTGCTGCTGGCAGCTCTGACGGCCCTGCAATTTCTGTCCGCCGCCCCAGCCGCCTCCGCCGCCGTCTATGCCGACGGCGCGCTGGTGCGAACCGTTGATCTCTCCGTGGACGCAACCTATCGGATTGAGTCCGCCGAGGGCTGGAACGAGCTGACCGTCCGAGGCGGTCAGCTCGCCGTCACCGCCGCCTCCTGTCCGGACGGAGACTGTATCCGCTGCGGCGAGAAAAACGCCAATCCGCCCATCGTCTGCCTGCCGAACCGGGTCAGCATCCGGTTCTCCGAGGACGGCCCCGTGGACGGCGTAGTAAAATAAAACCGCACAGCTCCGGCGCGCAGCTTGCGCAGGCAAGATGGGTGCCTGGAATTGTGGGAGGTTGCCGAAAATCAAACAAGAAAAGGAGTTTCTATGGAAGCGCAAATGACCCGTGAAATGATCGTTCTCCCCTCGGTCTGCGACCGGGAGAAGCAGCTTTCGATCCCCGATGTGTTCGCGCAGTTTATGGACCTTGCGACCCTCCACGCCGAGCAGCTTGGGGTCGGTCTGGACGCGATGCTTGCCAGAGGGCTGTTTTGGATCACCGTCAAAACGAAGGTGCATATTCTCCGCCGTCCCCGGATGCTGGAGACCGTGACGCTCTTTACCCGTCCGCTGGCGCCCGAGCGGGTGCGGGCGATCCGCGAATACCGGATGACCTCCGGCGAGGAGCTGCTGGCGGAGGGCAAGACCGAGTGGGCCGTGATCGAAACCGCCACCGGGAAGCTCTGTCCCATGACCGGAATCTTCCCGGCGTCGCTAAAGCTGGCGGCGCAGGCCCAATATGACGCGCCCTTTGCCCGCATGAAGCCCGATTTTTCCGACGCGCAGACCGTCGGCGTCTATCAGGTGCGCGCCACCGACATTGACCTCGGCGGGCACATGAACAACGTCGCCTATCTGCGGGCTGTGCTCGGCGTTCTGTCCGGCGAGGCACTGGCAGCCCTGCCGCAGCAGGAAATTGAAATCAGCTTCCGCACGCCCTGCTTTGAGGGCGACGTACTCACGATCCGCCGACGCGAAACCGAGACCGGCTGCGAGCTGGCCGCCCTCCTCCCCGACGGCAAGAGCGCCGTCCTGATTCAGGCGTGTAACCGTTCAGCCCGGATTGCTGCTGATCCGTAGGGAAGGCTCATGCCCGCGCAGCGGGACGAGCCTTCCGCTCCGCCGCAGGCGGAGAACGACGTGCGCCAGCAGATCGTTGTCGCTCTGCGAGCGACCGGCAGGGCGATCCCGCGGCGCACAGTGTGCGCCGCTGTGCTGCGTTGCTGCGGTACGAGACGTTGGATTTGCCTGCGGCAAATTGCATTCGTTCCGAATGCCGGACGAGTAATGCTCGTCCCTACGTTCGGTTTCGTAGGCGGAGGAGGAGAGGCCGCTGTGGTCAGCGGTCGCTACGGGTCTTTTGTCCCTTTCAACTTTCAACTGTCAACTGTCAACTGTCAATTCCTCCACGCCCTGAACGGTTCCTCAGGCGTCGCGCACGATGAAAATTTGTTGTTTCTGAAATTGACTTTAGACACAAAACGCTATATAATATGGGCGCAAATAATTTGAACCTTTGGAGGTACATCATGTTTGACATTCTCGAAGCCAAGCTCCGGGCAACGCCCCGGAAAATCGTTTTCACCGAGGGACACGACGCCCGGATCCTCGAGGCCGCTGCCAAGCTGAAGCAGGGCGGCTTCCTCACCCCGATCCTGATCGGCAACGTCGAGGTCGTCAGGGCCAAGGCTGCCGAGTGCGGCTTTGACATCGAGGGTCTGGAGATCATCGACCCCGCCACCTATCCCGAGATGGAAAAGATGGTTGAAACGATGGTCGAGCTTCGCAAGGGCAAGATGAGCCCCGAGGACTGCCGCGCCAACCTGCTCAAGGGCAACTACTTCGGCACCATGCTGGTGAAGATGGGCTATGCTGACTCCCTGCTCGGCGGCGCCACCTACTCCACCGCCGACACCGTGCGTCCCGCGCTCCAGCTCGTCAAGACGAAGAAGGGCGCGCATCTGGTTTCCTCCTGCTTCATCATGGCCCGCGAAGGCAAGGACGGTCAGGAGCTTCTGGCGATGGGCGACTGCGCCATTAACATCGACTATCAGGACACCGTGGACAAGGAAGGCAACGTGACCTTCACCGCAGCCGAAAAGCTGGCTGAGGTCGCCATTGAGACCGCCAAGACCGCCAAGGTCTTCGGCATTGATCCCAAGGTTGCCGTGCTGAGCTTCTCCACCAAGGGCTCCGGCAAGGGCGGCACCGTCGCGCTGAGTCAGGCTGCCACTGCCAAGGCCAAGGAGCTCGCTCCCGACCTCGCCATTGACGGCGAGATGCAGTTTGACGCCGCCGTGTCTCCCACGGTCGGTCAGCTCAAGTTCCCCGGCAGCAAGGTCGCCGGCTACGCCAACACCTTCATCTTCCCCAACATCGAGGCCGGCAACATCGGCTATAAGATTGCCCAGCGGCTCGGTGGCTTCGCCGCCTACGGCCCCATCCTGCAGGGCCTGAACGCCCCCATCAACGACCTCTCCCGCGGCTGCAACGCCGACGAGGTCTACAAGATGGCGATTATCACCGCTGCTCTGGCATAAGGACGAATGCAAAAGCGAGATCGGCTTCGGCCGATCTCGCTTTGAATGCAGCGGGCAGAAAGCGAGGTTCTTCCATGAAACAGATCACCCTCGGGCAAACCGGGATTACGGTTCCTCAGAACGCCTTCGGCGCGCTGCCCATCCAGCGCGTGTCGCAGGAAACCGCCGTCTCCCTGCTCCGCGAGGCCTATGCGGGCGGGATGCGCTTCTTTGACACGGCCCGCGCCTACACCGACAGCGAAGAAAAGGTCGGCGCGGCCTTCGACGGGATGCGGGAGAAGGTTTATCTCGCAACCAAAACGCAGGCCGGAACCCCGGCGGACTTTTGGCGCGATCTGGAAGCCAGCCTGAAGGCCCTGCGCACCGATTTCATTGACCTGTACCAGTTCCACTGTGTCAAACAGTGCTATCGCCCCGACGACGGAACCGGTATGTATGAAGCCATGCTGGAGGCCAGAGCGCAGGGGAAGGTGCGGCACATCGGCATCACCGCCCACCAGCTCGGCGTGGCGGAGGAAATCGTGGCAAGCGGCCTGTATGAGACCCTGCAATTTCCCTTCTCCTACCTCGCCAGCGACCGCGATCTGGCCCTCGTTCGCGCCTGCGAGCAGGCGCAAATGGGCTTCATCGCCATGAAGGGTCTCTCCGGCGGCCTTCTGACCAACGCCGAGGCCTGCATGGTCTTTATGCAGCAGTACAACGTCCTGCCGATCTGGGGGATTCAGCGCGAGCGCGAGCTGCGCCAGTGGCTCTCCTTCTTCACGCACACGCCGACGCTGACGCCTGCCCTGCAAGCGGTGATTGAGGCGGATCGGGCGGCCCTCTCCGGGGACTTCTGCCGGGGCTGCGGCTACTGCGCCCCCTGCACGGTCGGCATCGTCATCCACCAGTGCGCCCGCATGTCGCAGATGATCCGCCGCGCGCCCTCGGCAGCCTGGCTCAGCGACCGCTGGCAGGCGGAGATGGAGAAGATCGACGACTGCGTGGACTGCGGCCTCTGCATGCGCCGCTGCCCCTACGGGCTCGAAATTCCCACCCTGCTGCGGAAAAACCTTGCCGACTACCGCGGCATTCTGAACGGCAGCGTCAAGGTCTGACAGAAACCGTTTCCAACCCAAATAAAAGCTTCGAAGCCAAAAGAAAGAGAGGAAATATCCATGAAGCTGATCTACGGCATTCAGGACAAGCCCAAGTTCTCCCAGCGCATTGTGTTTGCGCTCCAGCAGGTTCTTGCAATTATGGCGGCGACGCTTGCCGTCCCCGCAGTCATTAATCAGGCAATGGGCGTCCACATGGACTCCGCCGCCGCCCTCTTCGGCGCGGGCATCGGGACGATCATCTACCTGCTGTTCACCCGCTCGCAGAGCCCCGTTTTCCTCGGCTCCTCCTTCGCCTTCATCGGCTCGATGTGCTCGGCCTTCGCCGGTGCAGCCAGCGCCAGCCTCGGCTATCTGGGTCTGATTCTCGGTGCAGCTCTGGCCGGCCTTGTCTACGTCATTCTGGCAATCTTTGCCAGAACCCTCGGCACCGACTGGCTGAATAAGCTCATGCCGCCCGTGGTCATCGGCCCCACCGTGGCCATTATCGGCCTCTCGCTTGCCCCGAACGCGATTGCCGACCTGCTCAAGAGTAGCGTCACCGAGCAGACGATGGAATACTCCATTGCGCTGAACGACGGCATTCCGAGCATTGTGGAGAACCTTGTCAGCAAGGCCAGCGGCTCGGTCTACGTCTGCCTGATCTGCGGTCTGGTCACCCTGCTGACCACCGTGCTGTTCGCCACCTACGGCAAGAAGATGGCCCGGCTGATTCCCTTCATTCTCGGCATTCTGGCGGGCTACGCCTGCGCCTGCATCTTCTATCTGATCGGCAACGCAACCGGCAACGACGCGCTGAAGGTCATCAGCTTCCAGCCCTTCGCGGACTGCTTCTCCAAGCTGGGGCTCTCCTCCTTCCTCTCTGTGCCGCGCTTCACCTTTGACGAGGCCTGGGGTTCCTTCTCCGAGCTGAGCTGGAGCTATCTGCTGACCCTGATTTCGGCCTATGTGCCTGTGGCCTTCGTGGTCTTTGCCGAGCACATTGCCGACCATAAGAACCTTTCCTCCATCGTGGAGCAGGATCTGCTCAAGAATCCCGGTCTGCACCGCACCCTGCTGGGCGACGGCGTTGGCTCTATGGTCGGTGCCTTCTTCGGCGGTTGTCCGAACACCACCTACGGCGAGTCCATCGGCTGCGTCGCCATTACCGGCAACGCCTCCATTGTGACGATCTGGCTGGCGGCCTTCTTCTGCATGGCAATTTCCTTCCTGTCTCCCTTTATCGCCTTCCTGCAATCCATTCCGAGCTGCGTGATGGGCGGCGTCTGCATCGCGCTGTATGGCTTCATCGCGGTCTCCGGTCTGAAGATGCTGCAAAACGTCGATCTCAATGAGAACGCCAACCTGTTCACCGCCTCGGTGATCCTGATTACCGGCGTCGGCGGCCTGATTGTGAAGTTCGGCGCGGTCGAGATTCGCACCGTTGCCTGCGCCCTGATTCTTGGCATCACGGTCAACAAGCTGCTGAGCAGAAAGAAAGCGGCAAAGTAACCGTTCATCAAACGAGCACGCCGATTCCACCCGCAAAGCGTATGATTCCTTCCGAATTCGGATATACTGAGGTATCAAGCTTGTGGGGGGATCGGCGTGCTGCTTCAAAAATACAAAAAACCCCTGATGGCGGCCGGCGGCGGGCTTGCGGCAGTGCTGATTGCACTGGCGCTCCTGCCGCTGGCTCTGCCGTTTCTGCTGGCCTATCTGTTCTCGCTCGGCGCGGAGCCTGCGGTCACAGCGCTGGGTCGCCGCACCCGTCTGCCTCGCTGGGTGCGCTCCGGGCTCTGCGTGACCGGGGTGTTTGCCGGGGTGTTTCTGCTCCTCTTTTTCTTCGGGCAGGTGCTTTGGGGTGAGCTGCTGCGGCTGGTGCGCCAGCTTCCGGCCCTGTTCACCCAGCTCCAGCCGACCCTGCGCAGCCTGCGCGACGGGCTCGAGGCGCTGGCGCAAAAGGCTCCGGACGGACTTTCCGTTCCCCTGATTCGCTGGATCGGGGAGCTGTTCGACGGTGGCGCGGGGCTGTTGGAGTCGATCTACAGCTTTCTCTCGGCTCTGGTTTCGGGCGTCGTCACCGGGGTGCCGCGCTTCTTCGTCACCGCCGCAACCACCGTGATTGCCACCTATATGACCTCCGCCGCCCTGCCGCAGGTCAAGGACTGGCTGCGCCGCCACCTGCCAAAGCCGTGGCTCGAACGCCTGCGCACAGTTCGCAGGAAGACGCGCACCGCCTTCAGCGGCTGGTGCAGGGCGCAGATGAAGCTGGGGCTGATTGTCTTTTCGATCCTGACGCTGGGGCTGTGGCTGCTGGGCGTGGAGTTTCCCCTGCTCTTTGGGGCCTTGATCACCCTGCTCGACGCCCTGCCGGTGCTGGGCACGGGAGCCGTTCTGATACCGTGGGCGCTGCTCAGCTTCCTGCGCGAGCAGTCGGCACAGGGCTTCGGCCAGCTTGCCCTCTACGCGTCGGCTTCTCTGACCCGAACCGTGCTGGAGCCGCATCTGGTCGGCAAGCAGATCGGCCTGCCCCCGCTGGTCACGCTGATGACCTTCTACGCCGGGTATCGTCTGTTCGGCATTCCGGGCATGCTCCTGCTGCCGCTCGCCGTAATGCTGGTCAAGCCGCTGCTCGGCAACATCTCCGCCGCGCCGCCCGCAGCGTAGGGGCCGGCGTCCTCGACGGCCCGGTGGAACGGATCGTTCCGCTTTTGCGGTGCGTCGCCGACGCCGCACCCTACGACGCCGACAGGGAACGGATTCTTCGCTCCGCTCAGAATGACACGCAGGGGAACGGATGTAGGGACGCGCATTGCGCGTCCGCGTTTGCGAAGCAAACAATCGCCCGGCAGGGCGATCCCTCTGCGTTGCGGCGGTACGGCACGTTGGATTTGCCTGCGGCAAATTGCATTCGTTCCGAATGCCGGACGAGCAATGCTCGTCCCTACGTCCGGGTCGTCGCTCTCCGTCCCGCTGG